>NZ_JBYISM010000021.1:0-148251 GCF_057708605.1 Nocardia sp. bgisy118
GACACCCTGGACGCCGGAGTACTCGGCCGATTCGGCAGGACGGGCGCCGCACCCGCCGAGCTGCAAGCCAGGGGCAAGGTGACGCGACGCAGGCTCGGACCGGGCAAGCCGATTCCGTTCGGCATCGCGCTCGGTCCGACGCTGCTGGTGGCGGCCTGGGTGATCGGATCCGCCGCGGGCGCCATCGATCCGGAGACACTGCCCGCCCCGTGGACTGTCGCGCAGACCGCGGGTGATCTGATCGCCGACGGACGTTTGCAGTCCAACCTGCTGACCTCGGTGCAGCGCGCGGGCATCGGTCTCGGTCTCGGCGTGGCCATCGGCGTGCTGCTCGCGCTGGCCGCCGGGTTGAGCCGGGTCGGAGAAGCGTTGCTGGACGGACCGGTTCAGATCAAGCGGGCTATTCCGACGCTGGCGCTGATCCCGCTGTTCATCGTCTGGTTCGGCATCGGCGAGGAGATGAAGCTCATCGTCATCACCACCAGCGTGCTCGTCCCCGTGTACATCAACACGCACGCCCACCTGCGCAGCGTGGACGCCCGCTATGTGGAACTCGCCGAGACGGTGCAGCTTTCGCGCTGGGGCTTCATCCGCCGCATCGCGTTGCCCGGTTCGCTCCCCGGCTTCTTCATCGGTCTGCGCCTGGCCGTGACGATCTCGTGGCTGGCGCTGGTCGTGGTGGAACAGGTCAACGCCACCAGCGGCATCGGCTACCTGATGACGCAGGCGCGCACCTACGGCCAGATCGACGTCATCGTGGTCGGTCTGGTGATCTACGGCCTGCTCGGACTGTTCGGCGACATCGCCGTGCGCGCGCTGGAAAGGAGGGCGCTGGCATGGCGCCAGACACTCGCGGACTGAACGTGGTCCGCGCTCGCAATCTGAGCCGCGGGTTCGGCGATCGGGTGGTGTTGCGCGGCATCGACCTCGACATCGCCCGCGGCGAATTCGTCGCGCTGCTCGGCCGGAGCGGCTCGGGCAAGAGCACCCTGCTGCGCGCGCTGGCCGAATTGGACGACGACGTACCGGGTTCCGGCGATCTCGCGGTGCCCTCGGAACGCGCCGTGGTGTTCCAGGATTCGCGCCTGCTGCCGTGGGTGCGGGTGCTCGACAACGTGACGCTCGGCCTGAGCGGTGCGGGCTCGGCCGAACGCGGCCGCGCGGCGCTCGCCGAAGTCGGTCTCGCCGGTCGTGAGAAGGCATGGCCCAAGGAACTTTCCGGCGGCGAGCAGCAGCGCGTGGCGCTGGCCCGCTCGCTGGTGCGTGAACCCGAGCTGCTGCTCGCGGACGAACCGTTCGGCGCGCTGGACGCGCTGACCAGGATCCGGATGCACGCGCTGTTGCAGGAACTGTGCGCCAAGCACAGGCCCGCGGTGCTGCTGGTCACCCACGATGTCGACGAGGCCGTACTGCTCGCCGACCGTGTGCTGGTCCTCGACGAGGGCCGCATCGCCATCGACCTGCGCCTCGACCTGGAACGTCCGCGCCGCCACAGCGATCCGGAGTTCATCGCGGCGCGCGAGCGGCTGCTGGCCGGGCTCGGCGTCGACCCCCTTGTCAGCGCGGCCGGTGACGCGGCCGCCCCCCATCATCGCGAAGAAGAGAAGCGAGCGTCATGACCGAGCGACCGAGGCAGCTGAGCCTCAACGCGTTCATCTATCCGTCCGGCCACCACGAGGCGGCCTGGCGGCACCCGCAGAGCCGTCCCGATCGTATCTACGACGTCACCTACTACCAGGAGATCGGCCGCACCGCCGAGGCCGCGAAACTCGACGCGGTGTTCTTCGCCGACGGGCCCGCGCTGCGCACCAACGTCGAGCACAACGCGGCGCCCGGCCTGGAACCGATCACGCTACTCACCGCGATCGCCGCGGCCACCACGCATCTCGGCCTGATCGCGACCGCGTCCACCACGTACTACGAGCCCTACAACCTGGCCAGGCTCTTCTCCAGCCTGGACCACATCTCGGGCGGGCGCGCGGGCTGGAACATCGTCACTACCGGAACCGACGTGGCGGCGGCCAACTTCGGCCTCGACCGGCACCCCGATCACGCCGAACGTTATGCCCGCGCACGCGAATTCGTGGACGCCGTGGTCGCGCTGTGGGACAGCTGGGAGGACGACGCGATCCTGCTCGACCAGGCCGCGGGCGTCTACGCCGATCCGGACAAGATCCACCGCATCGATTTCGAGGGCGAATACCTCAAGGTGCGTGGGCCGTTCAACTCGGCGCGTACGCCGCAGGGTTATCCGGTGCTGGTGCAGGCGGGCGCCTCCAATGAGGGTCGTTCCTTCGCCGGGCGCTACGCCGAGGCGATCTTCACCGCGCATCAGCGGCTGTCCGACGCCCAGGCCTTCTATGCCGACATCAAGGCGAAGGCGAAGGAATTCGGCCGCGACGCCGACCAGGTGAAGATCTTGCCCGGCATCAGCCCGTTCCTCGGCGACACCGAGGCCGACGCCAAGCGGCTGGAGCGCGAGTTCAACGAGCTCACCGTGCCGGAGTACGGTCTGGCCCAGCTGGAGAGCATCGCGGGCAAGAGCCTGCGGCACCTGTCGCTGGACGAGTTCGTCCCCGCCGAGGAGTTCGACGGCGCGGGCGATGTCACCGACAACCAGCGTTCCCGGCTGCAGGTGGTGGCGGGCATCGTGCAGCGCGACCGTCCGACGCTGCGCGGGCTGCTGCACCGATTGGCGGGCGCGCGCGGGCATCGGGTCTTCGCGGGCACCCCCGAGCAGGTCGCCGACACCATCGAGGAATGGTTCCGCAACGGCGCCGCGGACGGTTTCAACGTGATGCCGCCGTACTACCCGGGCGGGCTCGAGGTCTTCACCTCGACCGTCGTGCCGATTCTGCAGGAGCGCGGCCTGTTCCGCACCGAATACACCGGGACCACGCTGCGCGACCACTTCGGTCTCGCGCGGCCGGAGAGCCAGTTCGCCCGACGCCCGGCGCTGGCCCGGTGAGCGGGGCGGACGGCAACTGTTCGCGACTCGTCGCGCGGCGGACGGCTCAGGTCCGTCGGGTGACCCAGAATCGCTGCGCCGCGAGGTCGTTCGGTCGGCGGTCGGGGCGGTGAGCGGGAATACCGTCGAGAAGCCCGCGCTAGCCGACGCTCCGGTGCGCCTGCGCAGCCTCACCTGGTCGGTGTTCGTGCCGATGGGGTTGTACGGCACCGGGGCCGGTGCGGCCGCGCCCATGTACGCGCTGCGCGCGCTCGACCTCGGGGCGTCGGTCGGCCTGGCCGGTGTGATCGTCGCGCTCGGCGGGCTCGGCATGGTGCTCACCGATCTGCCCGCGGGCCGCATCGTGGCTCGGATCGGGGAGCGCGGTGCGATAGGACTGGGTTCGCTGCTCGGACTCGTCGGCATCCTGGCCGCGATCCTCGCGCCGAATCTCGGTGTGCTCGCGGCGGGAATGCTGCTCAACGGCGCGGCGGGCGCGGTGTGGGGTCTGGCGCGGCAGACCTACATCGTCGCGGTGGTGCTGCCCGCCGATCGGGGCCGGGCGCTGTCGACGCTGGCGGGTGCGCACCGGCTCGGGTTCTTCTGCGGACCGTTCCTCGGTGCGGGTCTGGTGCACGGCATGGGGCCGAACGGTGCGCTGTGGTTGCAGTGCGTGACGACGGTGCTCGCCGGGTTCGCGATGGTCGCCATTCGTGATTTCGACGACGCCGCGTCCGGCGGGCACACGCTGCGCTCGGTGGTTGTCGAAAACCGCAGGCTGCTGGGCACTTTGGGATCGGCGGCGTTGCTCACGGGCGCGGCACGGGCGTCGCGGCAGGCGCTGCTGCCGCTGTGGGCCGCGCACATCGGCCTGAGTCCCACGGCGACCAGTCTCATCTTCGGCGTCTCCGGCGCGGTGGACGTGCTCATGTCGTATCCGGCAGGTGTCTGGCTGGACCGGCGCGGCCGCCGCGCGACGGGCGTGCCCTCGATGATCTGCTTCGCGGCCGGATACGCGGTGCTGCCGTGGACGGGCACGGCGGTCACCATGGGTCTCGCGGCGGTGCTGCTCGGACTGGCCAACGGGATCAGCAACGGGCTGATCATGACGGTCGGCGCGGACGTCGCGCCGGAGGACCGGCGCGCGGAATTCCTCGGCGCGTGGCGGCTCACCCACGATGTCGGCATGTTCGCCGGGCCCATCGCGGTGGGCGTGATCAGCTCGGTCGCGGTGCTCGGCGCGGCCGCCTTCGCGCTCGCGGTGTCCGCCGCAGCGGGTGCGGTGGCGATGTATCGCTGGTTCCCGGGCGTCGTCGGAGTGGGCAGTCATCTCGATCGCGCGAGCGCGGTTCCACCAGAGACAGGTTCGGCTGCCGCCTGAACCAAGCCGCCGCCACTACCCGCGGAACTCCTCGCTCAGGCCGTGGCGCGTTCAGCGGATGCGGCTGCCGAGGAGGTGGCGCACGCCCGCGACGAACAGTTGCAGGCCGAAGTCGAAACGGGCTGTCGCGTCCGGTGTTTCGTCGATCGGAGTGTCCTCGGGCAGCGCGCCCGCCGAATCCATCTGCATCCGGGACTGTTCGTCGACGGTCTGGCCGAGCACGTAGTACAGCAGGGTGAACGCGGCCAGCTCCGCCTCGTGCCGCGGCATTCCCGCGCGGATGGCCGCGCTCGCCAGGCGTTCGCGGCCCTTGCTCGTGGTCAGGCGGGAGGCGTAGGTCGACGAGACCAGCTCGGCGCCGTCGCGGTAGGCGAGCAGACAGTCGCGCAGCCGGTGCGCGAGTTCGGTGATCTGGCCGGACCACTCTTCGGCGGTCACCGGGTCCTCCATCGGCGCGAGGATGCGGTCGGCGACGGCGCCGAGCAGCGCCTGCTTGTTGGGGAAGTGCCAGTACAGCGCGCCGGGCTGCACCTGAAGCGAGCTCGCCAGCCTGCGCATGGTCAGGTCGGCGAGGCCGTACTGGTCGAGAATGGCGATGGCGCCGTCGACCACGTCCGCCCTGTGCAGCTGCACCCGAATTCCTTCCCCGTCGTGTTTTGACTCACTCCTACCGCTACCCTAGCCTGAACACCGTTCAAGTTGCACGGCCACCTCGAACGCGAGGTGCCGTCGCCGACAGGCAGACCAGCCGAAGGGATTCGTGCAGTGACCCAGGCACCCGTTGACACCGATGTTTTGGCGATCGCCCGCGAGCAGGTGCTCGAGCGCGGCGAGGGTCTGACTCAGGAGCAGACCCTCGAGGTGCTGCGGCTCGGCGACGACCGGCTGGAGGAACTCCTGGCCCTGGCCCACGAGGTGCGCATGAAGTGGTGCGGCCCCGAGGTCGAGGTCGAGGGCATCATCAGCCTCAAGACCGGCGGCTGCCCCGAGGACTGCCATTTCTGCTCGCAGTCCGGCCTGTTCCAGTCGCCCGTGCGCGCCGCGTGGCTCGACATCCCGAGCCTGGTCGAGGCCGCCAAGCAGACCGCCAAGACCGGCGCCACCGAGTTCTGCATCGTCGCCGCGGTGCGCGGACCGGACGAGCGGCTGATGGCTCAGGTCGCCGCGGGCGTCGAGGCCATCCGCAACGAGGTCGACATCCAGGTCGCGTGCTCGCTGGGCATGCTGACCCAGGAGCAGGTCGATCAGCTGGCCGCGATGGGCGTGCACCGCTACAACCACAACCTGGAGACCGCCAAGTCGCACTTCCCGCAGGTCGTCACGACGCACACCTGGGAGGAGCGCTGGGACACGCTGCGCATGGTGCGCGAGGCGGGTATGGAGGTGTGCTGCGGCGGCATCCTCGGCATGGGCGAGACCCTGGAGCAGCGCGCCGAATTCGCCGCGCAGCTGTCCGAATTGGAGCCCGACGAGGTGCCGCTGAACTTCCTCAACCCGCGCCCCGGCACCCCGTTCGGCGACCTCGAGGTGCTGCCCGCCGCCGACGCGCTGCGCGCCGTCGCCGCGTTCCGCCTGGCGTTGCCGCGCACCATCCTCCGCTTCGCGGGCGGCCGTGAGATCACCCTCGGCGATCTCGGCGCCAAGCAGGGCATCCTGGGCGGCATCAACGCCGTCATCGTCGGCAACTATCTGACCACCCTCGGTCGCCCCGCCGAGGCGGACCTCGATCTGCTCGGCGAGCTCAAGATGCCGATCAAGGCGCTCAACGAAACGCTGTAGGGCGCGGCCATGAGTACTGTCATGGATATGGACGAGCGCTACAACCCGTTCACCGGCAAACGGATCGTGCCAGGTCTCGACGACGCGGTGCCGACCGCGGCCGCGTTGGGCCTGGAGCCGCCGCGCTTCTGCGAGCAGTGCGGGCGGCGCATGATCGTGCAGGTGAGTCCCGATGGCTGGTGGGCCAAGTGCTCGCGGCACGGCGTGATCGACTCGAAGAGTCTGGAACACCGCTAGTGGCGACGGTGCGGGCGGACGGCGTCCGGAGCGAGGCGGGAGCGGCGCTGCTCGTCCTGGCGGCGGTGGCGGTGGGCAGTGCGCTCGTCGGCGTGCTGTGGGGTTGGCTGGCGCCGACCGAGCAGTTGCTGGTCACCGAGCCCGGACGCGGTGCGCCGCTGACCGGCGAGAGTACGCATCAGTTCGACGCGGTCGCGCTGTTCGTCTGCGCGGGCGCGGTGACCGGATTGCTCACCGCCGTGGCGGCTTGGCGGCTGCGCACGATACGTGGTCCGCTGTTGCAGGTCGGGTTGCTGTCCGGATCGCTGATCGGCGCGTATCTGATGGCGTGGGTGGGGGAGTCGGTCGCCGAGTCGCTGCATCCGCGTCCCGACGACCCGCCGGTCGGCCAGATCGTCGAGCTGCCAACGCAAGTCGGCACCGCGCTCGCTTTCATCGTGCAGCCGCTGGTTGCATCGCTGGTGCTGCTGTTCCTCGCGGCGCTCAGTCCGTCCGAGGATCTCGGCACCGGCTACGGCAGCGCATTCGGTCGTTCGCACCGGACCGCGGAGTTCGAGCCGATCGGATTCGACGCCGCGGTGCCGCGCGCACCGTACGGAAGCGTCTATGGCGGTTACGATCCGGCGACCGAGGACGGATCGGGATCGGTGTCGCGTCCGGCTCGCTGACCCGTCGCCCAACCGTTGCCTTCGCGGCGCTGTTTTCGTGCCTCTACCACGTAAAATGGTGGAAAATCGTTGCGTTCGGAGAGGAACGGGGGCGTGGCGTTCATCGGTGGCGGTCCGGTCGTCGAGGAGATCGACGCAAAATTCTGGCGGTTGTCGGAGCCGCTCGTCTATCAGGGTGATGTGCAGGAGTTCATCGTGCCCGCGGGCTTCAGTACCGACTTCGCGTCGGTGCCGCGCGCGCTGGTCTGGCTTATTCCCCGCTACGGCGCGTACACCCGCGCCGCCATCCTGCACGACTACCTGCTGCACTCACACCTGGTGAGCACCGCGGACGCCGATGGCCTGTTCCGGCGCTGTCTGCGGGAATTCGGTGTCTCGGTGCCGCGCCGCTGGATGATGTGGGCGGCGGTGCGCTTGGCGAACCGGTTGGCCGGCGCGAACGCGCGAGAGCTGGCCTTGTTTCTGCTCGTCGCGGTGCCCTCGGTGCTCTTCCTCGCGATACCGGTCGTCGTGGTGACGCTGTGCCTGTGGTTGTTCTGGTTGGTGGAGCTGGTGTTCTGGGTCGCGGGCCGCCTTGTCGCCCACACGGCCGCACCGCCTCCGAAGCCCCAGATGAAAACGGCCTGAACGAATTTCTGGTCGCCGACCGTCGCGCCGGAAAATCGGTGGAGCGGTCCGCTCCCGGTCGGTACCGTGACTCGGCAAGCAATCGGGCGAGCCCAGGGGAGGAGGTGAACGACCATGCACGCCCCTCCGCACACCACGGCACAACCCGACCTGTCCCGACCCCCTTCGGAACGCCCCGATCTCACCGCCTGGCGCCGCCGCCACGAACTCCGCCGCTCCAACGCGGCCCAGCCCATCCCCGGCAAGCAGCGCTACCGTCGCGCCGCGAAACACCGAAACCGTTCCCACGACGCGTGATTCGCCTGCGGGCGGGGTCTTCGTGACGACTTCGATGCGCGCCCCACAGCGACCTGCAGGTCTCGGTGATCGCCACCGCCAGCATGGGCGCCCACACGGCGTTGGCGCGAGCATGGGCAGTGGCCAACGCGGTGGCGCAGTGGAATCGACCGGTCTCGACCCGCAGGCGGCTCCAGTGCGGCTCAGCGCCGGATTGCACCACTACCCCCGAATCAGCGCCAGGCATCGACGAGTTCCGCAGGGCCCCAATGCATTGCCAGCGGGAGATCGGTCCCGACGCCTGCGCGGGATACGGCGACGAGTGGCGTGTGAGTGTCGGTACCCGGCGCCGAGAGCATCGCTCGGGCGAGGGCGTCATAGTCGTGGCGATCGAAGGGGCGGTCCTCCAGCCACTTGATCGAGCCGAGGAAGTGGACCGCGCCGGCGATTGGCGCGCGATCGGCGCCGACGAGATCGATCTCCGGATTGTTCTGCCGGTTCCACCACCCGCCGATCGCCTCGGTATCGGGCCACCGCTCATCGGGCAGCAGGCGGAGTAGTGATTCGCGGATGAGCGGTTCGACAGCCCGCCCACGCCAGGCTGTCCAGGATCGTTCGATACGTGTGCGGGCGAGATCGCCGCGCCCTCGTTCGATCAGTGGAATTCCGCGCTGTAGGAAGGCGAGCCAGAATCGAAGGTAGGAATCGGCGATGCGATAACGCTTGTTCTTGCTGTCGGGTTTGGTGGACAGCGGAAGGTCCGCGGCGACAATTCGTTTCGACTGCAATGTGTTCAGCAGGGGCGTCAAGGTTCCTGCGGGTAAAGCGCCCACGCCACCAGCCTGGGCTGCGATGGTGCTGAATGTCCGCTCGCCGCTGCCCACTGCTTCGAGCACCGCGCGCGATCGCGACACTTCCGGGAACTCGCCGAGCAGCGTCAGTTCCCCCGCTACCAACAGCGGCGACAACGGATTCTCGGTCGAAGCACGGAGAAAGTCGGTTCGGCTCATACCGGGCCGCCACGACTGCACGATCTCCGGGAAACCACCGGTGATCAGTAGTGCATCGACAGCGGCGGCCGCGTCGAGACCCGTCATCGCCTGAACATCGGCCAGATGGAGGGGTTCGACCGTCATTTTGGCGGCGCGTCCGAAAAACGGACGTTCGCGGGACTGCAGCGCCTCCATCACCGAAATGTCGCTGCCTACCAGAATCAGGAGGACGGGTTTGGCCGACAAATGGCGATCCCACACGGTCTGTAGTGCGCCCTCGAATTCGCCGTCTTGCTCGACCAGCCACGGCACCTCGTCGATCACCGCGATGGTGGGCGAGTCGTCCGGGATCGCGATGGCCAGAGCCCGCAGCGCCTGGTTCCAATCGGCGGCATGTAGGCCCGCCACCAGATCCGCCCCGCCCAGGGGGGAATGGGCGACGGTGGTGAGGAAGTCCGCTCGTTCCGCGACCGGGTTGCGCCCACGGGTGGCCTGGAAGACGAGGTAGGCAAGACCCGACCGATCACAGAACTCCTGGACGAGTCGTGACTTTCCGACCCGTCGGCGACCGGTCAGGATGACCGCTCGACCTCGTGTCGGTCCCGCTTTCTCAGCGACCAGGGTGCGCTGTCGGCCGAGAATGTCCAGGTCAGCGGCCCTGCCTGTGAAATCCATCCACCCTCCGCGCTAAACATAGATCGAATATTACTTAGATGGATTCTAACTTAGTAGTGAGGCAGCTGGGCCGATTCACTCGGCGCGGGGGCGGAGGGCGGCGAATTCGTCGGTGACGCGGAGGCCGGAGTCGCTGAAGCGGTAGACGGCGGCGGGGCGGCCGCCCGCGCGGCCGGGGGCGGCGGTGGCGCCTGTGGGGGTGATCACCTTGCGGCGCGCGAGGACGCGCTGGAGGTTGGTGGTGTCGACTTCGTAACCCAGTGCCGCGCAGTAGATTTCGCGCAGAGTCGACATGGTGAAGGTGGACGGGGCGAGCGCGAAGGCGATGTTGGTGTAGGAGAGTTTGGCGGCCAGCCGGGTGCGGGCGTGATCGACGACCGTGCCGTGGTCGAAGGACATGGCGGGCAGCGCGGAGACCGGGTGCCACGCGGTGTCGCCGGGCAGTTCCGGTTCGGCGGTCAGCGGGACCAGCCCGAGGTAGGCCGAAGCGATCCGGCGCGGACCCGGCACGCGGTCGGGGTCGCTGAAGACCGAGAGCTGCTCGAGGTGGGTCAGCTCGCGCACGTCGACCTTCTCGGCGAGCTGCCTGCGTGCCGACGCGTCCAGGTTCTCGCCGTCGCCCAGCCGTCCGCCGGGGAGCGACCAGGTGCCCTTCTGTGGGTCGAGCGCGCGCTCCCACAGCAACACGGCCAGTTCGGTGCGCTGGCCGGGCGGGCACGGCCCCGATACGCCGTTCGCGACGCCCTGGCCAGCGGTTTTGCCGGTAGGGAAGCGGCGAACCTGGAACACCGCGGTGAGCGATTCGTGGATGGTGCTACTATGGGGCACGTTTTCGATTGTAAGACGAAAACCTGGTTTGGTGTGAATCGGCGGGGTTGCCGGGCGCACGAGGAAGGGAGCCATCATGGCGACGACGGGTGCGAAACTGGCGCCTCCGCTGATGGGGCAGGTATTCGACGGACCCTCCGGCTACGCGGGTGTCGCGGCGACGCCCGAGTGGGCGCAGGAGGTCAAGCGGCTGGCGAGGGAGCGCAACGCGACCATTCTCGCGCACAACTACCAGTTGCCCGAGATCCAGGACGTGGCCGACCACGTCGGCGACTCGCTGGCGCTCTCGCGGATCGCGGCCGAGGCTCCCGAGGACACCATCGTGTTCTGCGGCGTGCACTTCATGGCCGAGACCGCGAAGATCCTCAGCCCGGAGAAGACCGTGCTGATCCCGGACCAGCGCGCGGGCTGCTCGCTGGCGGACTCGATCAGCGCCGCCGAGCTGCGGGCATGGAAGGCCGAGCACCCGAACGCGGTCGTGGTGTCCTACGTGAACACCACCGCCGAGGTGAAGGCGCTCACCGACATCTGCTGCACCTCGTCCAACGCCGTCGACGTGGTCGCCTCCATCGACCCCGACCGCGAGGTGCTGTTCCTGCCGGACCAGTTCCTCGGCGCGCACGTCAAGCGGGTCACCGGCCGCGAGAACATGCACATCTGGGCGGGCGAATGCCACGTGCACGCGGGCATCAACGGCGACGAGCTCACCGAGCAGGCGCGCAGCCACCCGGACGCCGAGCTGTTCGTGCACCCCGAGTGCGGTTGCGCCACTTCGGCGCTGTACCTCGCCGGCGAGGGCGCGTTCCCGGCCGACCGGGTGCACATCCTGTCCACCGGCGGCATGATCGACGCCGCCAAGGCGGCCGCGGAGCGGAGCTCGCGGAGCGGAGGAAAGGGCACAGCGACTCAGGTTCTGGTCGCGACCGAGGTCGGCATGCTGCACCAGCTGCGCAAGGCCGCCCCCGGCATCGACTTCCAGGCCGTCAACGACCGCGCCTCCTGCAAGTACATGAAGATGATCACCCCCGCCGCGCTGCTGCGCTGCCTGGTGGAGGGCGCCGACGAGGTGCACGTCGACCCGGAAACCGCGGCCCTGGGCCGCAATTCGGTGCAGCGGATGATCGCGATCGGCAATCCGGGCGGCGGCGAGTGAGCCGACGCCGTCGACGTGCGGCGGTCGCGTAGCGCCGTCGCACGACTTCGGCGGGCGCGGTGGCATCCGCGCCCGAGCTCGGAACGAGAGGCTGGCGGAGATGAATGCTCCGGTAATCGAGTGGGAGGCCTCGGCCGACCTGGTGGTGGTCGGCGGCGGCGTCGCCGGATTGACGGCGGCGCGCACCGCGTCACTGCGCGGGCTGCGGGTGCTCACGCTCAGCAAGGGCGGGCCGATCGACACCTCCACCCAGTACGCGCAAGGCGGCATCGCCGTCGTCGCGCCGCACGGTGATTCGATCGAGTCGCACGTGCGGGACACCGTGGAGGCGGGGGCCGGACTGTGCGAGACGACCGCGGTGCGCGCGATCGTCGAGGGCGGGCAGGCGGCCGTGGCGGCCCTCACCGACCTCGGCGCGGTGTTCGATCTCGGCCGTGACGGTCAGATCTCGCGCACCAGGGAGGGCGGGCACAGCACGCGCCGCATCATCCACGCGGGCGGCGACGCGACCGGCGCCGAGGTGCAGCGCGCGCTGAACACGGCAGGACTTCCTGTGCTGTTCGGCGCGGCGGCCTGCGAGGTGGTCACCGGGCCCAGCGGGGTGCAGGGCGTGATCGCGGTGTCGGACAAGGGTTTCGGCGTGGTGCACACCCCTGCCGTGCTGCTCGCCACCGGCGGGCTCGGCCAGCTCTACGCGCTGAGCACCAACCCGCCGGGCGCGACCGCCGACGGCATCGCGCTGGCGCTGTGGGCGGGTGCGGCCGTGGCGGACCTGGAATTCGTGCAGTTCCATCCGACGGTGCTGTACACGCCGGGCGGTTTGGGCCGACGGCCGCTGATCAGCGAGGCGGTGCGTGGCGAGGGCGCGACTCTGGTCGACGCCGAGGGCAAATCGGTGACAGCGGAGGTGCATCCGCGCGGCGATCTCGCGCCGCGCGACGTCGTCTCCCGCGCCATCGCCGCGCGGATGCGCGAGCTCGGCACCGATCACGTCTTCCTCGACGGCCGCGCGATCGACGGTTTCGCCCAGCGTTTTCCGACGATCACCGCGTCCTGCCTCGCGGCGGGCATCGATCCGCAGGAGAGCCTGATTCCCGTCGCGCCCGCGGCGCACTATCAGTGCGGCGGCGTGGTCACCGATCCGCACGGCCGCACCGGCGTGCCCGGGCTGTACGCCGCGGGCGAGGTGGCGCGGACCGGGTTGCACGGCGCGAATCGGTTGGCGTCCAACAGCTTGCTGGAAGGCCTGGTCGTCGGCGAGCGGGCGGGTGCCGCGGCCGTGGAGCGCCTCGGGGCGCCCGCGGAGGTCACCGACGTGCGCCCGCGGACCATGCCACGGGCTCCGCGCGCCGCGCTGCAACAGGTCATGACCGCGCACGCCGCGGTGGTACGCGACAGGGACGGGCTCGCGGGTGCGGCGGCGACGCTGGAACGCGCGGTGCTGCGCGGCATGTCGAGCCGGTTCGCCGATTCCGGAACCGTGGTGCCGCCCGCGCCGGACGATCTGGCCGCCCGCCGGATCGCGGAACTGGAGGACGGCGCACTGACGCTGACCGCCCGCGTGCTGCTGCTCGCCGCGGCCGCCCGCACCGAAAGCCGTGGCTGCCATACGCGATCCGATCGTCCCGAGCCGGACGAGGCGCTGCGGCACAGCATTCCGATCCGCTTGGACGCCGACGGCCGCCCCGATGTGCTGCTGGTCGGCGGCTCGCCCGAGGGGGAGCCGCTGGCCTCCCGCCTGGCCGACGACCCCGAGGCCCCGGCGCTCACCGTGGCGGTGCCGTGAGGCCCGATATCGACTTCCGCTCGCGCTCGCCGCGGGCCGACAGAGGAGGAGTGCACTGATGGCGCTGGACGCCGCACTCGAGCGCGACGAGGTGCTCGCGCTCATTCGCACCGCGCTGGACGAAGACCTGCGCTACGGACCGGACGTCACCACGATGGCGACCGTGCCCGCCGACGCGGCGGTGAAGGCCTCGGTGGTGTCCCGGCAGCCGGGCACCGTGGCAGGCATCGACGTGGGGCTGCTCGTGCTCGACGAGGTGATCGGGCCGGACGCCTACGAGATCACCGAGCGGGTGGCCGACGGGACGCGGGTGCACGCGGGCGACGTCGTGCTCGGCGTGGTCGCGCCGACCCGCGGTCTGCTCACCGCTGAGCGCACCATGCTGAACCTGCTGTGCCACCTGTCCGGCATCGCGACCGCCACCGCGGCCTGGGTGGACGAGGTCGAGGGCACCGGCTGCCGGATCCGCGACAGCCGCAAGACGCTGCCCGGCCTGCGCGGTCTGCAGAAGTACGCGGTCCGGGTCGGCGGGGGCGTGAACCACCGGATGGGGCTCGGCGACGCGGCGCTGATCAAGGACAACCACGTCGTGGCGGCGGGCTCGGTAGTCGACGCGCTGCGCGCGGTGCGCGAGCTCGCTCCCGAGGTGCCGTGCGAGGTGGAGGTCGACAGTCTGGAACAGCTCGACGCCGTGCTCGCCGAGAACGTGGAACTGGTACTGCTGGACAACTTTCCGCTCTGGCAGACCCAGGCGGCCGTGCAGCGGCGCAATGCCGTGGCGCCGGAGACCGAGCTGGAGTCCTCGGGCGGCCTGAGCCTGGAGATGGCGGCGGATTACGCGCGCACGGGCGTGGACTATCTCGCGGTCGGCGCGCTGACCCACTCGGTGCGGGTGCTGGATCTGGGCCTGGACATGTAAGCACCGCGGCCGAGCCCACCACGGCGCGTCCGGCCTCGTTCTCGTCGGTGATCCGATCGGGAAGGGGGTCGGCATTCGTCGGCAAAAGGCGCAGACTGTTTCGTAGGACGGCTTGACGCTGTGCATCCGACTGCCCATTGTCACCGGGACACGGTGGCGCGCCGGCTAACGAGTGGAGGTCCGCAATGTCCATGTCATCGACGGTGGAAGCATGCTTGCGCGAAGCAGGCGTCGAATACGAAGTCGTGCGTCATCCGCACAGTTACACCAGCGCACACACCGCGTCGGTGGCCAACATCCCCGGTGATCGTCTCGCCAAGACGATCGTGCTCGAAGACGAGCAGGGCTACGTCGGCGCGGTGCTGCCATCCACCCATCACCTGCGGCTGTCGAAGCTCTGGTCGCAAACCGGACGCCATCTGGTGCTGGCCAAGGAGTCCGAGCTCCGCGAGGTCTTCAAGGACTGCGAGGTCGGTGCGATCCCGGCCGTCTGCACCGCGTACGGGGTGCGGACGCTGATGGACGAAAGCCTCACCACGGTGCCCGACGTCTATTTCGAGGCGGGCGATCACGAGGCGCTGGTCCACCTGCGCACGGATCAGTTCATGCGGTTGATGGAGCGAGCGGAGAAGGCGCACTTCTCGAAGAGCGGGAAGAGCAGCACCGAGGAACCCGCGGTGTGACACCGGGTCGAGCGGCCGCACCACGGATCGATGTCGTGAGCGCGGCGCCTTCGCCCCGGAGCGGAAGACACGCGCCCTGATCAGAGGGTGCGCACCATGGTTCGCTGATGCACGCGCGCGCCCCGATAGCGCAGACCGGGCACCAGCGGTTCCTTGCCGTGTGTGGCGAAGCCCCTCCGCTCGAAAAACCGTACGGCGCGGGTGTTCTCGACCGGGGGCTGCCGGTGGCAGCCGGGGGAGCCAGCGGCCGCGGCGTGCTCGAGGAATCGAGCCATCAGCGCGTCCGCCGCGGTGCTCCTGCCCTCCTCGGCCACGTCGATGTGCAGGTGCGAGGGCCGGCGCGGGTCGGTGAACTCGCCCGCGGTCGGCAGGCGGCGCAGCTTCGCGCCGACCCGGCCGGTGCGCGTCAGCCTTCCAAGCTCGCCGTCAATCGGCGCAGCAGCGTCTCGAACTGCTCCAGGATCTCGGGCGGGTACTCGGCCAGGATCGCGTCCTGGCGTTCGTTGCACGGGCGGAAGAACTCGTCGGCCCGTTCCTTGACCTGTGCGCTGGTGCGCAGCGTCACCACGCGCCGGTCGGTGTGCTCGCGTGTGCGGGTGAGGTAGCCCGCGTCTTCCAGCCGGTTGAGCAGCGAACTCATCGCGCCCGAGGTCAACGCGATGCGCTTGCTCAGCTGGGCGGGCGAGATCGGCGTGCCGAGCACCTCGGCGGAGGTGATCTCCAGCAGGGCGAACGCATCGGTGGAGTGCACGCCGAGGTCCGCGGCGAAGCGGCGGCCGAGCTCGGCGAAGCTCGCGCCGTAGGACAGCAGGCCGTCGGCGAGCCGTTCGCGTTGCGCCGCAGGGTCGTTCGGCACCGGCACTCCTTTCTCGATGGGCACTTGCCCGTGCCCGCACGGATTGACAACTTACCTCGCGGCGGAATAGCTTCATCATAAAGTAACTTGATGATGGAGGTAAATTGCCGACCGAAACCGAGACACCTTCCGCCCGGCGCTGGCTGGGGCTGATCGCCGTCGCCTTGGGTGTCGCCCTGATCGTCGTCGACCTGACCATCGTCAACGTGATCATCGCGCCGATCATCGACGACCTCGGCATCACCTCGATCGAGGCGCAGTGGATCCAGGAGTCCTACGCCATCGTGTTCGCGGCGCTGCTGCTGCTCACCGGGCGTCTCGCCGATCTGTACGGTGCGCGAAGGCTTTTCGTCATCGGGCTGGCGATCTTCGGGGTGACCAGCCTGCTGGCCGCCGCCTCGCCGACCGGGGTCGCGCTCATCGCGGCCCGCTTCCTGCAGGGCGTCGGCGGCGCCATGATCCTGCCGACCTCGCTGGCGTTGGTGAACTGCTTGTTCGCCGTTCCCTCGTTCCGCAACGGCAATGTCGTCACGATCGTCGTCGGCGTCGGCGAGTTCGGGATCATCGCGGTGCTGCCGCTGTGGCTGCAATTCACCCTCGGCTACACCGCTTTCCAGACCGGGCTGGCCCTGGCCGCGCTGGCGGTCGGCAGTTTCTGCGCCAGCGGGGCGAGTTTCTCGATGACCGCGTCGGCGATGGCGCAGGTGCGGATCGGCCTGCTGCTGGAGGCGGCGGGGCTGGCGCTGCTCGCGCTCGTCGCGGCGGCGGACACGCCCTGGTGGGCTTGATAGTGGCCCTGGCCACCACCGCGTCCATCCAGCGACGCTCCGCGGGTCTCGCCCCGCGCGTCGCGGTAGACGAACGAGTCCGGGGCAGCAGTGGACAGGCCGAAGTACCCGCTGACCGACGCTAGCGAGTTCGGCTGCCCACCGCCCTGGCTGAGCTGCCACCCACTTTGCCTGCGCTGCGCAGGCGCGACGCCTTTGTGAGGCGTAGGCGGGGTGTGTGGCAGCGGCCTGTTCGAGGCGTGTGGAAGGTGTGTGTTGCCCCGGGTGGGGTTGTTTCGGGATGTGGTGGTCAGGCGGTGAGTTCGCGTTCCAGGGGGGTGCGGAAGCGGGGGATGGTGCGGATGTCGCCGAACCAGGTGGTCGTGCGGGCGGCTTCGGCTTCGATGCGGGCTTCGGCTTCGGCGCCGATGTCTTCCAGGAGTCGCCAGACGATCTCGCCGTCTTTGCGCTGAGCCCAGCCGCCGACGATGCGGCCGTTCCACCAGATGGTGGGGCCGATATTGCCGTTGCGGTCGAACAGGGCAGGGGCGTGCGGGCCGAGGTACCAGTCGCGGGACTGCCAGCCCATCGACGTCGGGTCAAGGGCGGGCAGGAAGGCGGCCCAATCCTCGGGCGCCGCAACGGGTTCGAGGTCGTCGGCGAGGACGAGGCCGGGGGAGCCGTCCAAGTCGACCTCGGCGATGTCCAGACGAGCCAGCGCCTTGCGGACCTCGGCGAGGGTCCAGCCGGTCCACCATTTGAGGTCGGTGAGCGGGGCCGGACCGAAGGCGGCCAGCCACTGGCGCACCAGTTCGGCGCGCGCCTCGTCGGCGGGCAGCTCCGCCACGCCGTCGGGCAGCCAGGACTCCACCGGCGACCACAGGTACTGGCTACTGGCCCAGCTGCCGTTGGGTCGGCCGCGCACGATGCGGCCTTCGCAGCCCAGGGTGACCAGCACCCAGGTGGTGATGTTGGTCGGCTTCGAATACGCCTTGTCCGGTGCGGGATTCACCTGGGTGCGCAGCCGCGGCACGTCCTTGCCGAGCTGCGCGCCGGTGGCGGCGCCACGGGCCAGCAGCGCGCGATGGGTCTCCTCTTCGACCTCGGCCCACCAGTCCGCGACCTTCCCGTCCCCGAATCCGGCCTGTTCGAGGAAGCGTCCGTAGGTGCGGCGCTGCTTGTCCGCCAACGCGTTCGCGCAGGAGGCCTGGAGCACCGGAACCAGTTCGACGGGCGCGACGAACATCGTCCGGCGCATCGCCAGCATGCGCAGCAGCGTCCGGTGCTCGTACAGTTCCCGCTCCACGTCCGCGGGCGTCGCCCGGTGGCTGCGCGCGCCGAGGGAGAGGAACACCGTCGCCGGGTCGGTGGCGTGCAAGACCACCAGCGACCTGGCGATACTCGTGACGTCGTCGGTGCGGTGCGTGTCCGCCAGCCGGTGCCGCACCCCCAGTCGCGCGCGCCGCTCGGCGGCATCTATCGAACGCATAGGCGAATACTAGCCACCGGCTCCGACATCCGACCGTCGCGACGACATGGTGGCCGATGCCGTCACGGCCTCACCCGGCGCCGCGGCGCCAACCGATAGAGCGGGCTCGGCCGGTGTCGGCGTCGCGCGGTGCAGCGCCGATTCCGACAGCGCACAGGCCGCTGCGACCGTCGCGCGGCCGAATCGCGAGGACAGAGCCTCAGAGCCCGAACCGGCTCGGATCCACTCGCAGCGCCTGGCAGGCCTCCCGCACCGCCGCGATCTCGGCCTGGTCGAAGGACCCGTCGGCATTGCCGATCATGATGCCGATCTGCACCACGGCCTCGGCCTCGGTCTGCTTGCCCGCCGCCTTGCCGATCTGTTGCATGACGTGGGCGCGGCCGAAGGCCGGATCGGCGGTGAGTCGATGGCAGTTGTCGTCGAAGAGCGCGCGCAGCTCGTCGGCGGGGAAGTTGTTCAACACCGGATCGGCGCAGATGAGCCCCGCGACCCGCATCCGCTCGTCCGGATCGATGGTCCCGTCGGCGGCGGCGACCAGGGCACACATGCCCATCGCCGCGTCGCGGAAGGAGCCGCCGCGCAGTTCGTTCTTCTTGGCCAGCAGCTGCTTTCGCCACTGCGGGGCCTTGTCCACCACGTCCATCAGCCGACTGACGGTGTGCGCGTTGGAGATCAGCTTGTTGATGAAGGACATGGACGAACTCCCGGAAAGAGGGCCCGGCCGCCGCGGACCCGCGCGGCGCCGAACTCCGACTGGAACGATCGGCACCGTAGCAGACCCCGCGGCGGGAGGACGCCCTTCCGAAAGTTGTTCGGTCGCCGGTCGTTCGCGGGTCCTGCGCCGGGTGTGGGCATCGCGCAGGCCGCCGGTCACGACCTGACGCACAGCGGTGTCGCGCCCATAGCGGCGTGGCATCATTCCGAAGACGAGGCGCGGATACGGAGTGCTTGCGGTGTGCTGCCTGCTGTGGGGCGCGACGGTCCTTGCGCCGCCGTCGGTTTCGGCCGAACCCGGCTGCCGGGGCGGAATCGATGTGCGCGCAGTGGCGCTGCCAGTGGACGGTGAGGAGGCCACCGGCCGGGTCCAAGAGCCGTATCGCTGCGTGCCCGGCGATCTGCCGCCACGCGACCTGGTCGTCGCGATGCACGGCCACGACGGCTCCTCGGCCGACCACGCCGACTACCTCACCGCCATCGCCCGCCGCACCGGCGCGCCCTTCCTGTCCATGAACTTGCGCAGCGCCACCAGTGTGTGGCGCACCGGGGAATGGAACCTGTGGGCGGGCTGGCGCGACCTAGTGGCCGCGACCCAGTGGTATCGCGCGGAACCGGTGGAGGGGCCGGACCGCGACTATGTCGTCGACGTGGCGCGCGGCATCGTGACCGCGCCGCCCGCGCCCGCGAACGCCACCTGCGCCGCCTGAGATCGCGGCCTGCCGGAACAGTTCCCGCCTCGATCCAGTTGTTCGGAACGACATCGACAAGAGAGGCGTGAGATGAGCAAGCCAGCGGAGCCGGCGTACCACTGGAACGGAGCGGACCTGGATCTGGACGCCTACCTGGCGCGGATCGGCTTCGACGGTGAACGCGCCCCCACCCTCGCGACACTGCGCGAGCTCGTCCGCCTGCACACCACCTCCATTCCGTTCGAGAACCTGGAGCCGGTGCTCGGCCGCCCGATCCCGCTGGACCTGGCCACCCTGCAGGACAAGCTGGTGCGCGGGCGCCGCGGCGGCTACTGCTATGAGAACGTCGGGCTCTTCGCCGCCGCGCTGGAACGACTCGGTTTCGGCGTGACCGGACTCAGCGGCCGGGTGACCATGGGGTCCGGCGGGTTGCGTCCCTCGACGCACGCCCTGCTGCGGGTGACGACCGCGGACGACGAGCGCGTCTGGATCTGCGACGTCGGATTCGGCTCCGGTCCGCTCGAGCCCTACGAACTGGTCGAGCGGGAGGCGGAGTTCTCCTTGGGGCAGTGGCGATTCCGGCTGGAACGCACGACGGGCGAGCTGGACGCCGACGTGTGGGTGCTGCACCAGTTCGGGCGCGACGGCTGGATCGACCGCTACACCTTCACGACCGAACCGCAGTACCACATCGATTTCGAGGTGGGCAACCACTTCGTCTCCACCTCGCCGCGCTCGCCGTTCACCACGCGCCCGTTCGTCCAGCGCTTCCTGCCCGACGTGCACCACGTGCTCGACGGCCTGACCCTGATCACCGAACGTCCCGACGGATCGAGCGAGACCCGTGAACTGGAGCCGAGCGAACTGCCCAAGATCCTGTCGAAGGTCTTCGACATCGAGCTCGACCCGGCCGACGTCATCGCGGTGAGCGCCGCGCCCTGGCTCGACCGCTGACCGCGACACCGGCTCCGCGGATACGCCGCGCCGACGGACGATTTCGGTACCGTCGGCGGGGTGCGCATCCACCGGAGGCTCCTGTTCCTGTCCGCGGCACCCGTGCTCGTCCTGGCCGGGTGCAGTTCCGGGCCTGAGCAGCCGGACACCGTGGCCGGGCAGTTCGCCGACGCGCTGAACAGCGACGACGTCGCCGCGGCCGCCGCGCTGACCGACGATCCCGGCAAGGCGGCCGACACGCTGAACCAGCTCTACGACGGCCTCGGCAAGGACGTCGTTTTCGAGGTGCGCTCGACCGACGAGAACCGTTTCACCCTGGCCGCCACCTGGCGGCTGGGCAAAGGCGGCAAGGACGAGTGGAGTTACACCACCGTCGGCGAGGCGACCGAGAACGGCGACTGGAAGATCCGCTGGGATCCGGCCACCGTGGCACCCGGCCTCGCCGCGGGCCCGCTGACCTACGGACCCGCCTACGCCGAACCCGCCCGGGTCCTCGACGGGGCGGGCGGCAACCTGATGACCGAGCAGATCGTCACCCTGGTGAACCTCGCGCCCGGCGCGGACACGGCGGCCGTCGCAGCCCTGGTCGGCCCGCTCGCGCCGGGCATCACCGCGCAGTCCCTGCGGGCGGAACTGGCCGCCGCGCAGGGCAAACCGATCACCGCGATCACGCTGCGCGCCGCCGACATCGCCCCGATCAACGACGCGCTGGCCGCGGTGCCCGGCGTCACCCTCGCCCCGCAGACCCGGCTGCTGACCACCGACAAGGCCCTGTCCTCGCCCACCCTGTCCGGCCTCACCGAACTGTGGCAGCAGAACGCGGACGCGGCGGCGGGCTGGGCCGTGCGGGCAAAGACGCCCAACGGCACCGAACGCATCGCGGGACAGGACCCGCGCCAGACCACCGACATCGCCACCACGCTCGACGTCGGATTACAGCGCGCCGCAGAGGACGCCCTGGCTCCGATCGGGCAGCCCGCCGCGATCGTCGCGCTGCAACCGTCCACCGGCAATGTGCTGGCCATGGCACAGAACGCCGCCGCCGACGCGCAGGGACCGATCGCGCTGACCGGCCTCTACCCGCCGGGTTCGACCTTCAAGACGGTGACCGTCTCGGCCGCGCTGCAGGCGGGCGACGCGACGCCGGACAGCGTGCTCCCGTGCCCAGGCACCGCGGACATCGAGGGCCGCCGGATTCCCAACGACGACAAGTTCGACCTCGGCCGGGTCCCGCTGCACACCGCCTTCGCCCGCTCTTGCAACACCACCATGGGCATGCTGGGCGTGAAGCTACCGCCGGACGGGCTGACGAACGCGGCCGCGCAACTCGGCCTCGGCATCGACTACGTCACACCCGGCCTGACCACGGTCACCGGCCAGGTGCCCGCTGCCGACACCGCGGCCGAGCGCGTCGAGTCCAGCATCGGTCAAGGGCAGGTGACGGCCTCGCCGTTCGGGATGGCGCTGGTGGCCGCCTCCATCGCGCACGGGTCGGCGCCCGCGCCGACCCTGGTGCAGGGCAGGCCGGGGACGGCCGACCGGCAGCCGGAGCCGCTGCCCGGCACCGTCGACGACCAGCTGAAAGCCATGATGCGCGAGACCGTCACCGGCGGCACCGCCACCCAGCTGCGTGACATCCCCGGGCTGCTCGGCAAGACCGGCACCGCGGAGTACATCGACGACACCCACGCGCACGGCTGGTTCGTCAGCATCGACGGTGACCTGGCGTTCGCGGTGTTCGTCAGCGACGCGGGCAGCTCGGCCCCCGCGGTGAACGCCGCGGGACGGATGTTGCGCGCGCGGTGATCTTTCGGCGTTCTCGCACCATACGCGCCGCTCCGCCGTCGCTCCGGCGTGCGCGAAACTGCCTGCGCCCGTACTATCGACCGGTTCCGGCGATTTGGGCGGCGGATATATCCCGGCTGGCGCGGACCGCGCTCCGCACGCCCGCTACACTCGTCGGCGGGCCGCGTCAGCGGTCAATATGCGGGATGTCACGATTTCGAGAAGGTTCGGAGTAGGCGCCATCGATACCGGTCAGTTGATCGCGGAGCATTACCGCCTGGTCGAGCGGATTGGTAGCGGCGGCACAGGTGTCGTCTGGCGTGCCACCGACGAGCGACTCCGGCGTTCCGTGGCGATCAAGCAGATCCACATTAAAGCGAGCCTGCCGGAGGCCGAACGCGAAGTCACGCGCCAGCGCGCGATCCGCGAGGCCCGCAACGCCGCGCGGTTCCAGCACCCGAACGCGATCGTGGTGTTCGACATCACCGAACACGAGGGCGACCCGTGCCTGGTGATGGAGTACTTGAAGTCGCGCAGTCTGGCCGCGGTGCTCTCCGCGCAGGGCACGCTGCCGCTGACTCAGGTCGCACGCATCGGCGAGCAGGTCGCCTCGGCGCTGATCGCCGCGCATCAGGCGAGCATCGTGCACCGCGACGTGAAGCCGGGCAACATATTGCTCGACGACCACGGCACGGTCAAAATCACCGATTTCGGCATCTCCCGCGCCGCAGGCGACGTCACGCTCACCGAGACCGGCCTGATCTGCGGTACCGCCGCCTACCTCGCTCCCGAGGTGGCCCGCGGCGCCGACCCGACCCCGGCCGCCGACGTGTTCTCCCTCGGCGCCACGCTGTTTCACGCGCTGGAGGGCGAACCGCCCTACGGCGCGAGCGCGAATCCGCTCGCGGTGCTCTACGCCGCGGCCAACGGTCAGGTCAGCGAGCCGCGAAACGCGGGGCAGGCCACCGACTTCCTGCTCGCGCTGCTGAATCCGGACCCCCAGGAACGGCCGAGCATGCGCGTCGCGCGCGACACGCTGGCCGCCTTCGCCGACTCCGCCGCGGTGCCCGCCGGATTCGTCCCGGCCAGTGAGGCTTTCGCGCGCCAGTCCGCTTCGGATGCGGCGACGCGGGCGCTGCGCACCCCGGTGCCCCAGCCCACGTACCAGCCGACCGAACGGCACGTCCGCCCGCTGCCGCCGCCGCAGCACGCCGCCGCGCACCCGAACACGGCCGCGCACCCCAGGACCGCGGCCCAGCCGCGTCCGGCGTCCTCCTCGGGCGGCAAGCGGCGCGCGGTGCTCATCGGCGGTGTCGTCGGCGCGGTGGTCGCCGTGGCCGCGCTGCTGATCGGCAGCCTGAACCAGTCGGAGTCGAACTCGCCCTCGGCGCAGGCGACTCCGCCGTCGGCGAGCGCCACGGCCACCGGCGGCGCCACCACGACGGCCCCGGCGCTGGGCCGCACGCCGAGCGCGGGCACCGTCGAATGGGGACCGGCCGGTCAGCTGATCGTGAACTTCTACAACAACCCGGGCGGGTCCTGGTCGCTGCTCACCCCGGCGGCGCAGAAGGCCTACGGCGGGGAACAGGCGTTCCGCGAGTACTGGGGTTCGCGCATCGTCGACACGTTCTCCGGCATCAACGCCGCCTCCGGCTCCAACAACCCCGACGGCTCGGTGGACATGCGGCTGGCCAATCTCACGGTGGAGGGCGAGTCCAAGGGGCTGGTGCTGCGGGTCGTCGACGGCGGCGGTCGCCTGCTGATCGACAGCGAAACCCGCTGAGCCGCGGGCGGCGTCGGAGTCGCCGCGAGGAGTCGCAATGGCCACGGCTACGGTGCCGCCGTTAGTCTTTCGTCATGGAGATCAGGGGGATGCTGGCCGCGGAACGCGCCGATCTCGTCGAGTTGCTGCGCGACCTGCGCGCGGAGGACTGGGAGACGCCGTCGCTGTGCGCGGGGTGGTCGGTCCGTGATGTGGTCGGGCATCTGCTGTACGACACGATCGCCCCGCTGGCCTACGGTGGCGTCGTCGTCCGGTGCGGGTTCTCCATCGATCGGGTGAACGGCCGACTGGTCGACAAGGCGCGGGCGCTGTCCACCGCCCAGCTGATCGACATGTTCGAGAACGCCGCCGGGACGTTGTCGCGATTCGGCCCCGCCCTGGTGCTGGCCGACCTGTTCGTGCACCAGCAGGACATTCGCCGCCCGCTCGGCCGCCCCCGCACGATCCCGGCCGACCGGTTGCGCCGCGCGCTCGAACACCCCGACCCGTTCGTTCGTCCGGGACACCGCAGCAACGGACTGCG
The DNA here is from genome assembly GCF_057708605.1 of Nocardia sp. bgisy118. Classification (NCBI taxonomy): domain Bacteria; kingdom Bacillati; phylum Actinomycetota; class Actinomycetes; order Mycobacteriales; family Nocardiaceae; genus Nocardia; species Nocardia sp. bgisy118. The sequence goes on from NZ_JBYISM010000021.1 coordinate 24,515, forward strand.
GCTCGTGGCCACGGACCTGGACTGGGCCGGTGGCAGCGGGCCGGAGGTGCGCGGTCGCGCCGAGGCGCTGGCGCTCGCCGTCGTCGGACGCACGCAGGTGCTCGACGAACTCGAAGGGGAGGGAGTCGCCGAGCTGCGCCGCCGCTGCGGGTGATCACTGGACCGTCCGCGTGTGCGGGAAGAAGACGTCCGGCGGCGTCCACTAGGCTGGTAGCGGCAACTTTCCTGTTGTGACCAGCTGGAGACAAGGATCGACACCGACATGACATCCCGCATCGAGCTCGCCCGCGTCGATTTGCGCGGTCGTACTCCTTCCGCTGCCGAGCTGCGCTCCGCGCTGCCGCGCGGGGGAGTCGACGTGGACTCGGTGCTGCATCAGGTGCGGCCGGTGGTGGAGGCGGTCCGGGAACATGGTGTCTCGGCGGCGCTCGAGTTCGGCGAGCGGTTCGACGGTGTGATTCCCGCGACCGTGCGCGTCCCCGCCGCCGAACTGGTGAAGGCGCTCGACGAGCTGGACCCCGCGGTGCGCGCCGCGCTGGAGGAGTCGATCGCGCGGGCCCGCGCGGTGCACGCCGATCAGCGCCGCACCGACACCACCACCCAGGTGGTGCCCGGCGGCACCGTCACCGAACGCTGGGTGCCCGTGGAGCGGGTCGGGCTGTACGTGCCCGGCGGCAACGCCGTCTACCCGTCCAGCGTGGTGATGAACGTGGTGCCCGCCCAGACCGCGGGCGTCGGTTCGCTGGTGGTGGCCTCGCCGCCGCAGGCCCAGTTCGGCGGGCTGCCGCACCCGACCATCCTGGCGGCCGCGCAGCTGCTCGGCGTCGAGGAGGTGTGGGCGGTCGGCGGCGCGCAGGCTGTCGCGCTGCTCACCTATGGCGGCGTCGACACCGACGGCGCGGAGCTCGAGCCGGTGGACCTGATCACCGGTCCCGGCAACATCTACGTGACCGCCGCCAAGCGGCTGTGCCGCGGCCTGGTCGGCATCGACGCCGAGGCCGGTCCCACCGAGATCGCCATCCTGGCCGACGCCACCGCCGATCCGGCGCACGTGGCGGCCGACCTGATCAGCCAGGCCGAGCACGACGTGCTCGCGGCCAGCGTGCTCGTCACCGACAGCGCCGAGCTGGCCGACGCGGTGGACGCCGCGCTGAGCGCCCAGATGACCGTGGTCAAGCACGCGCACCGGGTGCGAGAGGCGTTGACCGGCAAGCAGTCCGGCACCGTCCTCGTCGACGACATCGAGCAGGGCCTGCGCGTGGTGAACGCCTACGCGGCCGAGCACCTGGAGATCCAGACCGCCGACGCGGCCGCGGTCGCGGGCCGGGTGCGCAGCGCGGGCGCGGTGTTCGTCGGGCCGTACGCGCCGGTCAGCCTCGGCGACTACTGCGCGGGCTCGAATCACGTGCTGCCCACCGCGGGCTGCGCGCGCCACTCCTCCGGTCTGAGCGTGCAGACCTTCCTGCGCGGCATCCACGTCGTCGAGTACACCGAGGCGGCGCTGAAGGATGTGGCCGGGCACGTGGTCGCGCTCGCCAACGCCGAGGATCTGCCCGCGCACGGCCAGGCCGTCACGGTGCGATTCGAGACGCTGTCATGACCGGTCAGCTCACCGCGCCCGGGTCGTCCATCGGGCTGGACGACCTGCCGCTGCGCGAGAATCTGCGCGGCAAGAAGCCTTACGGCGCACCGCAATTGAACGTTCCGGTGCAGCTGAACACCAACGAGAACCCGCATCCGCCGAGCCGCGCGCTCGTCGACGACGTCGCCGAGTCCATTCGCGCCGCCGCCGCCGACCTGCACCGCTACCCGGACCGTGACGCGGTGGCGTTGCGCACCGACCTGGCGGCCTACCTCAGCCGCCAGACCGGGGTCGCGGTCGACACCGCGAACGTCTGGGCCGCCAACGGTTCCAACGAGATCCTGCAGCAGCTGTTACAGGCCTTCGGCGGACCCGGCCGCAGCGCACTGGGTTTCGTGCCCTCCTACTCGATGCACCCGATCATCTCCGAGGGCATCGACACCGAGTGGGTCGAGGCCGAGCGCAATGCCGATTTCTCGCTCGACATCGACTACGCGCTGGCGGCGATCGCCGAACGCAAGCCGGACGTGGTCTTCGTGACCAGCCCGAACAACCCCACCGGACACAGCATCCCGCAGGACGACCTGGTCCGGATCCTCGACGCGGCGCCCGGCATCGTGGTGGTCGACGAGGCGTACGGCGAATTCTCCGCGGCGCCGAGCGCGATCGCGCTGATCGACCGGTTCCCGGCCAAGCTGGTGGTGAGCCGCACCATGAGCAAGGCGTTCGCCTTCGCCGGTGGCCGCCTCGGCTACCTGGTCGCCGCGCCCGCGGTGATCGACGCCATGTTGCTGGTGCGGCTGCCCTACCACCTGTCGGTGGTCACCCAGGCCGCCGCGCGCGCGGCCCTGCGGCACGCGGACGAAACCCTCGGCAGCGTCGCGGAATTGGCGGCCCAGCGCGACCGGGTCGCGTCCGCGTTGCGCGAGATGGGCTTCGACGTGGTGCCGAGCGACGCCAACTTCGTGCTGTTCGGCCGGTTCGCCGACGCCGCGCACGCCTGGCAGCGGTACCTGGACCGCGGCGTGCTCATCCGCGACGTCGGCATTCCCGGCTATCTGCGCGCGACCATCGGCTTGGCCGCCGAGAACGACGAGTTCCTGCGCGTCAGCAGGGAATTGGTCGGCACCGAGCTCACGCCCCGATGAACCCCGTGGAGGAAGCACCGATGAACAGGACCGCGCGGGTCGAGCGCATCACCAAGGAATCCAGCATCGTCGTCGAACTGGATCTGGACGGCACCGGCAAGACCGAGATCTCCACCGGCGTCCCGTTCTACGACCACATGCTCACCGCGCTGGGCGCGCACGCCAGCTTCGACCTGACCGTGCGCGCCGAGGGCGATATCGAGATCGAGGCGCACCACACGGTGGAGGACACCGCCATCGTGTTCGGGCAGGCGCTCGGCAAGGCGCTGGGCGACAAGTCCGGCATCCGGCGCTTCGGCGACGCCTTCATCCCGATGGACGAGACCCTCGCGCACGCGGCGGTCGACGTGTCGGGGCGGCCGTACTGCGTGCACACCGGCGAACCGGAACACCTGCTGCACGCGGTGATTCCGGGCAGTCCCGTGCGCGGCCGCTCGGAACCGGGCGCGCCGTATTCGACCGTGCTCAACCGGCACGTCTTCGAGTCGATCGCGCTCAACGCCCGCATTGCGCTGCATGTGCGGGTGCTCTACGGCCGCGATCAGCACCACATCACCGAGGCCGAGTTCAAGGCCGTGGCGCGGGCGCTGCGGGCCGCCGTCGAACTCGACCCCCGGGTGAGCGGCGTGCCGTCGACGAAGGGAACGCTGTGACAACGAAATCCGTCGCCCTGCTCGACTACGGCTCCGGCAACCTGCACTCCGCCGAGCGGGCGCTGGTCCGGGCTGGGGCGCGCGTCGAGGTGACCGCCGACCCGCAGATCGCGCTGGCCGCAGACGGTCTCGTGGTGCCCGGTGTCGGGGCGTTCGCGGCCTGCATGGCGGGACTGCGCGAAGTGCGTGGCGAGCGCATCATCGGCCAGCGCCTGGCGGGTGGTCGTCCGGTGCTCGGCATCTGCGTCGGCATGCAGATCCTGTTCGAGCGCGGCGTCGAGTTCGGCGTGGAGACCGACGGGTGCGCCGAATGGCCCGGCGTGGTGGAGCGGTTGTCCGCGCCGGTGCTGCCGCACATGGGCTGGAACACCGTGTCGGCCCCGTCCGACAGCGTGCTGTTCAAGGGCATGGACGCAGACACCCGGTTCTACTTCGTCCACTCCTACGCCGCACAGACCTGGGATCTCCCCCCGAGCGAGCACTTCGCCTCCCCGAAGCTCACCTGGGCCGAGCACGGCGTCCCGTTCCTCGCCGCGGTCGAGAACGGCGCCCTGTCCGCCACCCAGTTCCACCCGGAGAAGTCCGGCGACGCGGGCGCCCACCTCCTGCGCAACTGGATCGACTCCCTCTGAACCACGCCCGGCCGATCGGACCGCGTGCCCTCCGGCATGCGGTCCGATCGGCGCTGGGCGTGCAATTCTCAGCGAAACCCCGGCCTGTCGACTTCCCGGCCACCATTTCTCTCCGTCGATAGTCGAACGGTGGTCGAGCCAGATCGACGGTAGTCGAATGGCCTAGAAGCGAGTGCCGATCGCCCACTGCGGTGTGCTCTGGACCCGGGAGAGCCTCCACCCCTCCGCAGTCCGCACAGCGTCGAACTGGTAGATCTCGCCGAGCGTGTATTTCGGCTCGGTGAGCGTGCCCTCGACCACCGGCGCGAAGGTGGCCAGCAGGTTGGCGCGTACGGCGGCGGCGTCGCCGCGCAGGTCGACGATCACGTTGCTGATGAAGTGCTGAATCTTCTTGTCGGCGGAGTGACTTCGCCCGGCCTGCGCGATCATCGCGGCGACGCCCTGTGCGGTGCCGCCGGGCGTGGTGGCGCTGGCGTCGGCGGTGTAGATCTCCCGGAAGTCCTCGAAGGTCCCGTCGTCCAGGGTGCGGCCGAGGCGGTCGACCAGCGCGCTGATCTGGTTGCGGTCCACCAGTTCTCGGATTTCCCGCCGCTCGACGTCGTCGGCGGCGGCGGTGGACGAGCAAGCGGCCAGCGCCGCGATCGGCAGCAGGGCGAGCGGGAGGACGAGGCGGATCTTCTTCATGGCGATGGCCTTTCGAACTATATGTTGGTCTCTCCAACGTTGGTGAAGCCAACGATAACAAACGTGGGTCGCGCCAACAAGTGGGTTGCTAGATTGGTGCCATGGAGATCGCGCACGACGGCGCCGCGGGCAGGCTGCGCGCACTGCCCACCCGGCTGATCAACCAGGTGGCCCTGGTGGCCGACCGGGCGACGGAACGGGCACTGGAGGACACCGGATCGCGCAGGCACCACTACGCCCTGCTCGCGACGCTGCGCGAGTTCGGTCCCGCGAGCCAAGCCGATCTCGGCCGCCGCACCCGCATCGACCGCAGCGACATCGTCGCGGCCCTCAACGACCTGGCCGACCGCGGTTTCGTGGAACGCAGCCCCGACCCGGGCGATCGCCGCCGCAACATCGTCACCCTCACCCGCCCCGGCGCGCGCCATCTCGACGATCTGGACGTGCGCCTGGACACCGCCCAGGACGAGCTGCTCGCCGCGCTCTCCGCCGCCGAGCGCCGCCAGCTGGTCGGTCTGCTCGCTCGCATACTGGATGATCACTCGCGATCCTGACCCGCACCGCGTTTCCGCAGGCCGGAGGTGGGGCGCGGGGAGCGGGCGACTATGCTGCTCGGAGTGAGTCTTGTGCTACTACCTGCCGTCGATGTCGCCAATGGAGAGGCCGTGCGCCTGGTGCAGGGGGAGGCGGGCAGTGAGACCAGCTACGGCTCGCCTCGCGACGCCGCACTGGCTTGGCAGGAGGCGGGCGCCGAGTGGGTGCACCTGGTCGATCTGGACGCGGCGTTCGGCCGCGGCTCCAACCGTGAACTGCTCGCCGAGGTGATCGGCGAACTCGACGTGCAGGTCGAGCTGTCCGGCGGCATCCGTGACGACGACTCCCTCGAGGCGGCGCTTGCCACCGGCTGCGCCCGCGTCAACCTGGGCACCGCCGCGATGGAGGACCCGGTGTGGTGCGCCCGCGCCATCGCCAAGCACGGCGAGCGCATCGCGGTCGGCCTCGACGTGCGCATCATCGACGGCGAACACCGGCTGCGCGGCCGCGGTTGGGTCAGCGACGGCGGCGACCTGTGGGAGGTGCTCGAGCGTCTGGAGCGCGACGGCTGCTCGCGCTACGTGGTCACCGACGTCACCAAGGACGGCACGCTGACCGGCCCGAACCTGGACCTGCTTCGTGACGTGTGCGCGGCCACCGACGCGCCGGTGATCGCCTCCGGTGGCGTGTCCACCGTCGAGGACCTGGTCGCCATCTCCGGACTGGTTCCCGAGGGCGTCGAGGGCGCGATCGTCGGCAAGGCGCTGTACGCGGGCCGGTTCACCCTGCCCGAGGCGCTGGCCGCGGTGCGCTGATACCGAAACCGATGGCTGCCAACCCGATCGCAGAGCTTCCCGAGCTGCTCGCCGTCGCGAGCGAGATCCTCGACGACGCCAGTGCGCGTTTCGTCGAGGGTCTCGGCGCGCCGAGCGCGGTCACCAAGGGCCGCAACGATTTCGCCACCGAACTCGACTTGGAGCTGGAACGCACCATCTCCGAGGGCCTGGCCTCGCGCACCGGAATCGAGGTGCACGGCGAGGAATTCGGCGGTCCGCAGCTCACCTCGGGCACGGCGTGGGTGCTCGACCCGATCGACGGCACCTTCAACTACTCCTCGGGTCATCCGCTCTCGGGCATGCTGCTCGCGCTGGTGCGCGACGGCGAACCGGTGCTCGGACTGACCTGGTTGCCGATCCTCGGCCAGCGCTACGCCGCGGTGCGCGGCGGGCCGGTGCTGCTCAACGGCAAACCGCTGGCGCCGCTGCCGCCCGCGAAACTGGCCGACTCGATGATCGGATTCGGCGCGTTCAACGTCGATTCCGCGGGCCGCATCCCCGGCCGCTTCCGATTCGATCTGCTCGGTCCGCTGAGCAGGCTCTCCTCCCGGGTGCGGATGCACGGGTCCACCGGCATCGACCTGGCCTTCACCGCCGCCGGGGTGCTGGGCGGCGCGATCGTGTTCGGCCACCATGCGTGGGACAACGCGGCGGGTGTCGCGCTGGTCCGCGCCGCGGGCGGCGTGGTGACCGACCTGGCGGGCGAGCCGTGGACCATCACCTCCGGGTCGGTGCTCGCGGCGGCGCCGGGGGTGCACGAAGAACTGCTCGAGATGATCTGCACGGTCGCCGATCCGTCGACCGCCGAGGAAGGATGAGCCGATGACGTTGGCCGTACGCGTGATTCCGTGTCTCGACGTGGACGCGGGCCGGGTGGTCAAGGGCGTCAACTTCGAGAACCTGCGCGACGCGGGCGATCCCGTCGAGCTGGCCGCGACCTACGACGCCCAGGGCGCCGACGAACTGACGTTCCTCGACGTCACCGCCTCCACCGGCGACCGCGGCACCATGATCGACGTGGTGACCCGCACCGCCGAGCAGATCTTCATCCCGCTCACCGTCGGCGGCGGCGTGCGCACCGTCGAGGACGTGGACCGGCTGCTGCGCGCGGGCGCGGACAAGGTCTCGGTGAACACCGCGGCGATCGCCCGTCCCGAGGTGCTGCGGGAGATGTCCGAGCGATTCGGTTCGCAGTGCATCGTGCTCTCGGTGGACGCGAGGACCGTGCCCGACGGCGAGCCCGACACCACCTCCGGCTGGGAGGTCACCACGCACGGCGGCAAGCGGGGCACCGGCATCGACGCCATCGAATGGGCGATGCGCGGCGCCGAATTGGGCGTCGGCGAGATCCTGTTGAACTCGATGGACGCCGACGGCACCAAGACCGGTTTCGACCTGCCGATGATCCGCGCGGTCCGGGCCGCCGTCTCGGTTCCCGTGATCGCCAGCGGCGGCGCCGGGGCCGTCGAGCACTTCGCCCCCGCGGTGCAGGCGGGCGCCGACGCCGTGCTCGCGGCGAGCGTCTTCCACTTCGGCGACCTCACCATCGGACAGGTCAAGGATGCCATGCGCGCGGAGAACATCGTCGTTCGCTGATTCCGCGGCCACGCCGATCGGGTGCTGGCGGGAATCGGCCGGGCCGGAATCGCCTCGCGGCCGCGTGGGTTGGCCGAGCCATGAGCATCGGTGTGGCACGACGACATTCCGTCCTATCGGCGGATCGTCGAACTGTCCGGGGCGCGGCGTGCGGCGGATCTGGTCGTCATCGGCGACGAGGCCGTGATCGCTTCGCGCGTCGCGGAATACTTCGACGCAGGCGCGACCGACGTGATCTTCACGCAGACGGATCTGACCACGCCGGAGGACCAGCGGCGCACCTGGGAGGTCCTCGGAGCGCTGCGCCGCACGCGCCGGACCGACGCGGCGACGGCCCTGTTATAACGGTGGCATGACACTCGACCCCGCCATCGCCGCCCGTCTCAAGCGCAACGACGCGGGTCTGGTGGCCGCCGTCGCGCAGGAACGCGGCACCGGCGATGTGCTGATGGTCGCCTGGATGGACGACGAAGCCCTGGCCCGCACGCTGGAATCCCGCAAGGCGACCTACTATTCGCGCTCGCGGCAGCAGTACTGGGTCAAGGGCGAGACCTCCGGCCACACCCAGTACGTGCACGAGGTGCGGCTGGATTGCGACGGCGACACCGTGCTGCTCGTCGTGGACCAGGAGGGCGCGGCGTGCCACACCGGGACCCACACCTGCTTCGATTCCGACCTGCTGCTCGGCGAACCCTGAACGACGCTGCCGGACGTAGTCCGTCCGAAGACCGCGCATGGCCGGAGCGAAGGCGGAGGTACGCCCTGATCGGCACGGCCGGACGCGCGCTCAGTCGCTCGACCGGTCGCCTCGCGCGGCGCCGTCGACGCTCGGCGCGAGCCGGCTCACCGCCTCGGGGAGGCGCTGGGCGAGGATCTCGCTGAGGTCGGCCAGTTGGTCCTTCTGGGTGGCGTCCAGTTCGTCGAACACCAAGCGCCGCACCGCGTCCAGATATCCCGGCGCCGCCTCGACGACCTTGAGGTAACCGTCGTCGGTGAGCACCGCCTGCACGCCGCGCCGGCCCACCGTTGCCGAGCGCTGGGCCCAGCCCAGCCGCTCCAGCTTCGACACCACGTGCGACAAGCGTGATAGCGATGCATTTGCTTTGTGGGCAAGCTCACTCATTTGGAGTCGATGCCCCGGTTCCTCGGAAAGCAAGGTCAAAACCCAGTACTCGAAATGCGTGACCCCGGATTCACGCTGCAATTGGGTGTCCAAGGCGCTCGGCAGCCGCGTCATCAGCGCCACGACCGCACGCCATGCCCGTTGTTCCACGGGATCCAGCCACTTCGTCACTATGCGCCTTCTTTCGAGCCAAGTGACGTGGGTAGTTAGGGAGCCTATTGATCAGTGAAAAAGCAAATTCACAGTCACTCGCGTGCAACGAGTTTGCCACGACTTCGCTCGGCGGTCATACGGATCCTCGATGTCGTGAGTTCATTCACAAATGGTGGTGGCGTGTCGATGTCGTGTCCCGCGCGGCGGGCGTCGGGGCGGCGGCGGGTGGCGCGGAGGCGATCTGCTGGGCGGCCTTCTTGCGGCGCATCTGTCGGCGCACCACGAAGAACACCACACCGGAGAAGACCAGCGCCGCAATGATCGCGCCGGCGAGACAGGCGCCGCGGAACGCAGGCGCGTCCACGTCGAGGACGCGCTCGCCCGCGTGCGCGGCGCTGCTGTTGCCGAGCACGATGGACAGCGTCATCAGATTCGGTATCGCCAGCAGCACGGCAAGTACCACCGCGGCGCCCGCCAGGAACTTGCCCGCCCGTTTGCGCCACATCAGCACCGCGAAAAGCAACAGCAACAGCGGAACGATGGTGCACACCGCGCCGAAGAAGAATCCCCAGCCGATGCCCTTGCTGAAGCTGCCGCTCACCATTTCGGCGATCCGCTGCGCCCACCAGCGCGGAATGAACGCGGCCAGGACCAGATAGGTGACGAAGAGGACCACGACGAGCACCACGCCGCCGATGATCCGATTGCGCCAGACTGTCGCGCTGGATTTGCCGTCCGGCCGAACCTCGCTCGAAGTCATGGTTTCAGCGTAGGTCGACCGGACGGTCTCGGTACCGCAGCGCGGTCGGCGTTTCGCCTCGTCAGCGCTTCCCGACGAGGCGGAGCGGGGTTTCGCCTAGCGGACCCGTTCGCGCAGGAAGCTCAGCGCCTCGTCGGCGTGCGCGTTGGCCCGCAACTCGCTGGCGATCACCGCGAGCACGGTGCGGTCGGTGTCGATGACAAAGGTCTGCCGCTTCACCGGCGCGAGCTTGCCGAGCAGGCCGCGCTTGACCCCGAACTGCGCGGCGACCGCGCCGTCGGTGTCGGAGAGCAGCGGATAACCGAGGCCCTGTTTGGCGGCGAAACCCGCCTGGGTGTCCACCGCGTCGGTGCTGATGCCGACGCAGGAGGCGCCGAGCGCGGCGAACTCCGCGGACAGGTCCCGGAAGTGGCAGGCCTCGGCGGTGCATATCGGGGTGTTCGCACCCGGGTAGAAGAACAGCACCAGTGGTCCGTCGGCGAGCAACTCGTCGAGGGAGCGGAGGGTGCCGGACTGGTCGGGGCGCTCGAACTGCGGGGCGCTCTGGCCTTTCTGCATAGCAGGGACAGTACCGGGCGTACTGGACGCTCGGTACCGTCCGATCGGACGCTGCGCGCTTGCCGACCGGGCCCGAGGCGGCCTTGCACCGGGCCGGGCGCAGCGCGGGTGTCCGCCCTGGGATGATGGAGTAATGCCTGGCGCGTCCACTCCCACCACCACGACCCGCGAACAGTTCCATCTGCTCGCCGCGGAGCATCGGGTGGTCCCCGTGACCCGAAAGGTGCTGGCGGACTCCGAAACTCCGCTGTCGGCCTATCGCAAGCTGGCCGCCGATCGGGCTGGCACCTTCTTGTTCGAGTCCGCCGAGACCGGACGGTCCTGGTCGCGCTGGTCGTTCATCGGCGCGGGCAGCCCGTCGGCGCTCACCGTGGTCGACGGCGAGGCGGCGTGGCTCGGCCACATCCCCGTAGACGCCCCGTCGGGCGGCGATCCGCTGGTCGCGCTGCGCGAGACGTTGCAGCTGCTGCAGACCGAGCGGTTGCCGGGCCTGCCGCCCCTCACCGGCGGCATGGTCGGTTATCTCGGCTACGACGCGGTGCGCCGGATCGAGCGCCTGCCCTCCTCGGCCGTCGACGATCTCCAGCTGCCCGAGATGGTGCTGCTGCTCGCGACCGATCTGGCCGCCTTCGATCACCACGAGGGCGCCATCACGCTGATCGCCAACGCCGTGAACTGGAACGGCACGTCCGACCGCGTCGACGAGGCCTACGACGACGCGGTCGCCCGCCTGGACCGGATGACCGAAGCGCTGGCCGCTCCTGCCGCGTCCACCGTCTCGGTCTTCGACCAGCCCGAGCCGCAGTACCGCAGGCAGCGCACCTCCGACGAGTTCGGCGCCGGCGTACGCAGGCTGGTCAAGGAGATCGAGGCGGGCGAGGCGTTCCAGGTCGTGCTCTCCCAGCGGTTCGAGATGGACTATCGCGGCGAGGCGATCGACCTGTACCGGATGCTGCGGGCCTCCAACCCGAGCCCGTACATGTACCTGATCCACGTCCCCGACGGCGAGGGCGGCACGGCCTTCTCGATCGTCGGCTCCAGCCCGGAATCGCTGGTGACCGTGAAGGAAGGCGTGGCCACCACGCACCCGATCGCGGGCACCCGCTGGCGCGGCGCCACCGAGGAGGACGACCTGCTGCTGGAGAAGGGGCTGCTGGCCGACGAGAAGGAAAACGCCGAGCACCTGATGCTCGTCGACCTCGGCCGCAACGACCTCGGGCGGGTCTGCCAGCCGGGCACGGTGCGCGTCACCGAGTACCGGCACATCGAGCGCTACAGCCATGTCATGCACCTGGTGTCCACGGTGTCGGGACGGCTGAAGCCGGGCAAGGTCGCCTTGGACGCGGTGAGCGCGTGCTTCCCCGCGGGGACCCTGTCGGGCGCGCCGAAGGTCCGGGCGATGGAGCTCATCGAGGAACTGGAGCAGACCCGGCGCGGCGTCTACGGCGGCGTCGTGGGCTACCTCGACTTCGCGGGCGACGCCGACACCGCGATCGCCATTCGCACCGCCCTGCTCAAGGACGGCATCGCCTACGTCCAAGCGGGCGCGGGCGTGGTCGCCGATTCCGATCCGGACTACGAGGACGTGGAATCGCGCAACAAGGCGATGGCGGTGCTGAAGGCCGTCGCCGCCGCCCAGACCGTGCGCGCCTACGGCGCCGACCTATCGGCGGATCCGGGCGGCGTCCGATGACCGGCGCGGAATCGGAACGAGATCAGCGCGCCTCGGCGGAGACCGGCGAGTCCCCGGCCGCCGAGGCGGTCGCGCCCGTTCGCCGCGCCGAGGGGCGCAGGTATCCGATCGGGGCCATCGTGCTGCTGGCGCTGGCCGCGGCGCTGATGTGGGGCTCCTCGCGACTGACCTGGGTGACGGTGTCGTCCTCGGACGGACTCACCGAACCGCGCACCGACGAACTGAACGGCGGCGTCTGGTTCGGCGCGCTCACCCCGCTGGCGCTGGTGCTGCTGGCGGCCATCGCCGCGCTGCTGGCCACCAAGGGATGGCTGCGGCGGATGGTCGGCGTGCTAGTCACGCTCGTCGCGGCGGTGACCGCGGTGCCCGCCTTCGCGCTGCTCACCGGTCAGGGCGCGACCGAGGAACGCGCCGCCGCGCTGGCCGAGCTGCCGGGCCGCGCCACGGTCACCGAGGTGACCACCGCGCCGTTGCCCGCGGTCCTCACGATGGCCGCGGCACTCGCCGCGTTCGCGGCGGGCGTGTTGCTGGCGCGGATGCCGAGGGAGTCGGGCAGGCTCTCCGGCAAGTACGAGAGCCCGGTGGTGCGCCGCGAGGCCGCCACCGAGGAAGTGACCAAACAACGCGCCGCGGACACCTCGGGGCAACTCTCGGAACGGGTGCTGTGGGACGCGCTGGACGCGGGTACCGACCCGACCGACGACACGCCGGGCGCGGTATCGAATTCCCATAATGGCAGGGTGCCGGATTCGCGGAACGGCACGAGGCCTGCCGCGGGCGACGGAGCCGAGCCCGATTCCGGCGAGTCGAACTCACATGACCGGGCGGTGGACGGTGGTGCGGGCTGACGTGACCGCCCGCACCGCGCCCCGTGGGTTCCCCGCGCGGCGTGACCGCCGGTCGGCCGCTGAGCTGAACCCCGGCCGCAAGACAAGAGGTACAGCCATTTATTCTTTGTCAGCATCGGTGAGACAGCGCCTGGGGGGATTCTCAGGCAGCAAGTCCGTCTCCCCAGAAAGGATTCGAGCCAGATGACGGTACTCGACTCGATTCTCGACGGGGTCCGCGCGGATGTGGCCGCTCGGGAAGCCCTGGTGGACTTCCCGGCCATCAAGGCCGCAGCCGCCGCAGCGCCCGCCCCGCTCGACGCGCGCGCCGCGCTCCTGGAAGACGGCATCGGCGTCATCGCCGAGGTCAAGCGGGCCAGCCCGTCCAAGGGACCGCTGGCCGACATCCCGGACCCCGCGAGCCTGGCCAAGGCCTACGAGGACGGCGGCGCCCGCATCATCAGCGTGCTCACCGAGGGACGCCGCTTCGGCGGTTCGCTCGACGACCTGGACGCGGTGCGCGCCACCGTGAACATCCCGATCCTGCGCAAGGACTTCGTGGTCGGTCCCTACCAGATCCACGAGGCGCGCGCGCACGGCGCCGACGTCATCCTGCTGATCGTCGCCGCGCTCGAACAGGACGTGCTGTCCGCGCTCATCGACCGCACCGAATCGCTCGGCATGACCGCGCTGGTCGAGGTGCACACCGAGGAGGAGGCCGACCGCGCGCTGTCCGCGGGCGCGTCGGTGATCGGCGTGAACGCCCGCAACCTCAAGACGCTCGAGGTGGACCGCGACGTGTTCGCCCGCATCGCCCCCGGCCTGCCCACCGAGGTCATCCGGATCGCCGAGTCCGGCATCCGCGGCACCGCCGACCTGCTGGCCTACGCCGGCGCGGGCGCGGACGCGGTCCTGGTCGGCGAGGGTCTGGTGACCAGCGGCGACCCGCGCGCCGCGGTGTCCGAGCTGGTGACCGCCGGCACCCACCCGTCCTGCCCCAAGCCGGCTCGGCGGGGCCGGTGATGGCGGTGAACGCGCTACCCCAGGCCAGTGCGGGCGTCGCTCACCCGAGCGCGCACGAACCGGATCTCGGCGGTCACTTCGGCGTCTACGGCGGCAGGCACGTGCCGGAGGCGCTGATGGCGGTGATCGAGGAGGTCACCGCCGAGTACGAGAAGTGCCGCGCCGACCACACCTTCCTCGACGAGCTGGACCGGTTGCAGCGCGACTACACCGGACGCCCGTCGCCGCTGTTCGAGTGCAAGCGGCTCGCCGAGCACGCGGGCGGCGCCCGCATCCTGCTCAAGCGCGAGGACCTGAACCACACCGGCTCGCACAAGATCAACAACGTGCTCGGCCAAGCGCTGCTCGCCAAGCGGATGGGCAAGACCCGCGTCATCGCGGAGACCGGCGCCGGCCAGCACGGCGTCGCCACCGCCACCGCGTGCGCGCTGCTCGGTCTCGACTGCGTGATCTACATGGGCGCGGTCGACACCGCCCGCCAGGCGCTGAACGTGGCCCGCATGCGGCTGCTCGGCGCCGAGGTCATCTCGGTGACCACCGGTTCGCAGACGCTCAAGGACGCCATCAACGAGGCGCTGCGCGACTGGGTCACCAACGCCGAGCAGACCTACTACTGCTTCGGCACCGCGGCGGGCCCGCACCCGTTCCCGCTCATGGTGCGCGACCTCCAGCGCGTCGTCGGCCTCGAGGCGCGCCAGCAGGTGCAGGAGCTGACTGGCAGGCTGCCCGACGCGGTGACCGCCTGCGTCGGCGGCGGCTCCAACGCGATCGGCATCTTCCACGCCTTCCTCGATGATCCGGCCGTCCGGCTGATCGGCTACGAGGCGGCGGGCGACGGCGTCGACACCGGCAGGCACGCCGCGACGTTCACCGGCGGCACGCCGGGCGCGTTCCAGGGCGCCTACTCGTACCTGTTGCAGGACGAGGACGGCCAGACCATCGAATCGCACTCGATCTCCGCGGGCCTGGACTACCCGGGCGTCGGTCCCGAGCACGCCTACCTCAAGGACATCGGCCGCGCCGAGTACCTGCCGATCACCGACACCGAGGCCATGGACGCGCTGCTGCTGCTCAGCCGCGCCGAAGGCATCATCCCGGCGATCGAGTCCGCGCACGCCGTGGCGGGCGCGCTGACGCTGGGCGAGGAACTCGGCCCCGGCGCGATCATCCTGGTCAACCTGTCCGGCCGCGGCGACAAGGACATGGACACCGCGGCCCGCTGGTTCGGGCTGTTCGACGTACCGCAGGAGACCGAGTCGTGAGCCAGCAGTCCCGCCTCGCCAACACCTTCGCCGCGGCGCGCGCGGAGAACAGGGCCGCGCTGATCGGCTACCTGCCCGCGGGCTACCCCGATCTGGCCGGTTCCATCGAGGTGTGCCGCGCGATGGTCGAATCCGGTTGCGACATCATCGAGGTCGGCGTCGCCTACTCCGATCCGGTGATGGACGGCCCGACCATCCAGGCCGCCGCCGAGCAGGCGCTGCGTGGCGGCGTGCGGGTGCGTGACGTGTTCACGGTGGTCGAGGCGATCGCCGAGGCGGGCGGCAAGGCCGTGGTGATGAGCTACTGGAACCCGGTGCTCCAGTACGGCGTCGACCGCTTCGCGCGCGACCTGGCCGCTGCCGGCGGCGCGGGCATCATCACCCCGAACCTCATTCCGGAGGAGGCCGACGACTGGTTCGTCGCCTCGGCCGCGCACGATCTGGACCGCATCTTCCTCGTCGCGCCGTCCTCCACCGAAGAGCGCTTGGTGAAGACGCTCGAGGCGTCCCGCGGTTTCATCTACGCGTCCTCGACCATGGGCGTCACCGGCGCGCGCGACGTGGTGTCGGCCGCGGCGCCCGCGCTGTGCGCCCGCATCCGTGCTCATTCCGACATACCGATCGGCGTCGGTCTCGGCGTCCGCAACGGCGTCCAGGCCGCCGAGATCGCGAGTTACTCCGACGGCGTGATCGTAGGTTCGGCGCTGGTCACCGCCGCGGCGCACGGGTTGGACGCGGTGCGCGCGCTGACAAGGGAACTCGCCGAAGGCGTGCGCTCGGCGACCGTCGTCTCGTAGCACCTCCCGGCGTCGGAAGGCGCTGTCGGGCGGAGTCCGTCAAGAGCGCGCGAGTGCCCTCGGCTACGGTGGCCCCGTGACGTTACGAAGCGATGTGCTGGCCTATATCCCCAGCCCCCCGCAAGGCGTGTGGCAACTCGGGCCGATCCCGCTGCGGGCCTACGCCCTGTGCATCATCCTCGGCATCGTCGTCGCCATCTGGTGGGGCGAGCGGCGCTGGCAGGAGCGCGGCGGTCAAGCGGGCACGGTGCTGGATGTCGCCATGTTCGCGGTGCCGTTCGGTCTGATCGGCGGTCGCCTCTACCACGTGGCGACGGACTGGAAGAAGTACTTCGGCGCGGGCGCCAACCCGATCGAGGCGCTCTACATCTGGCAGGGCGGCCTCGGCATCTGGGGCGCGGTGTTCCTCGGCGGCATCGGCGCCTGGATCGGCTGCCGCGTGTACAAAGTCCCGCTGCCCGCCTTCGGCGACGCCATCGCGCCGCCGATCCTGCTCGCCCAGGCGATCGGCCGCCTCGGCAACTACTTCAACCAGGAGCTCTACGGCCGGGAGACCACCGTGCCCTGGGGTCTGGAGATCTACCCGCGGTTCGACTCCAACGGTGATCCCGACCCGATGAACGGCATCTCCAACGGCGTCGTCGAGAAGATCGTGCATCCCACGTTCCTCTACGAGCTGGTCTGGAACCTGGTGGTCGTCGTGCTGCTGGTGCAGATCGACCGGCGCTGGCGGATCGGCCACGGTCGCCTGTTCGCGCTCTACGTGGCGGGTTACAGCTTCGGCCGGTTCTTCGTCGAACTGATGCGCGACGACGAGGCCACCAAGATCGCGGGCATCCGCATCAACTCGTTCACCTCGGCGCTGGTCTTCCTCGCGGCCATCGCCTACTTCGTGTTCGCCACAAAGGGCCGCGAGACCGCCGAGCAATTGCAGCCCGGCGCGATGAAGCGCCCGTGGCCGTGGCAGATCGGCGCACTGCGCGCCGCGGGTGCGTCGACCGCGACCGCGGTGACGCTGGACAAGAGCGAGGTGTCCGCGAAAGACCCGGCGGACGAGGCAGACTCGGCGGACGAGTCGGATCGATCCGAGAAGGCGGCGTCGGAGAAATCCGTCGACGACGATTCCGACAAGGCAGTGACGGTGCCCCCGGAGAAGTCCGCCGCGAGCGCGGGGGAGGAATCCGACACCGCGGAGGCGGAGCCGAAGTCCACGGCGGCGGTGAAAGATTCGCCGGACGCGGACGACGACTCCGCCGAGGAACCTAAGTCCGGCGTAGCGGCCGAGAAGACCACGGCGGACAAGGGCAAGTAGCCGCCGCGCGAAATCGACCGCGCGCGACGGCAACACATCCGCCACCGCGCGCGATAACGATGCGGAGTCCGAAGAATTCCGTTCTTCGGACTCCGCGCCTAGAAGCGCCGGGGCGACAAAACCGGTCGATTGCGGCAAGAATGTCCGGTGATCGTCGCGGGCGTGCCCGTCGAGGCGATCGACGAACCGGGGGCCAGCAATGGGTGCCCACTTGATGAGGAGGACATAAGTGACCGACCCTTACCAGAACAACCAGGGCTTCGGCGGCCCGCAGTACGGCCCGCCGGGTACGGGTCCGGACCTGAACAAGGACGCGTCGGGCCAGCAGCAGTACGGCCAGCCCGCCGACCAGTACGGCCAGCAGCAGTTCGGACAGCAGCCCGGTGGCTACCCGCCCGCGGCGCCGTACGGCCAGCCGCAGCCGCAGGGCTACAACCCGGCCGATCCGGACGCACCGTACGGCCGTGACGCTTTCGGCGTGCCGCTGTCCGACAAGCAGAAGATGATCGCGGGCATTCTGCAGCTGCTGGTCGGCACCCTCGGTATCGGTCGCTTCTACCTGGGCTACACGACCATCGGCATCTTGCAGATCGTGACCTGCGGTGGCTGCGGCATCTGGTCGCTCATCGACGGGATCATGATCCTGACCGGCAAGGTCCCCGACGCCAACGGGCGACCGCTGCGGGACTGACCCACGCTCCGAAGGGCGTCGCCGAACAGGCGGCGCCCTTCGCGTTTTCGCGATGCGATCCTTTCGCGCACGGTGAGCGGAATACTGTGCAGCAGCCCGCAACGGGCGTAATTTTGGCCTGATCTGTGTGTCGTGTGTGGGCATTCTCCGCACCGGAGAGAGGGATTTCGTGCGTCGCAAGCTGTTCTCCGTCGTCATGCTCGCCATCGTCGCCGCCACCGGCCTCACCGCCTGCGGCAGCGGCGACGACCCGAACGTACTGAAAGTCGGCACCGAGGGGACCTACTCGCCGTTCAGCTATCAGGGCGCCGACGGCGCGCTCACCGGCTACGACGTCGAGGTGGTCCGCGCCGTCGCCGAGAAGCTCGGCCGCAAGGTCGAATTCGTGCAGACGCCGTGGGACGCGATCTTCGCAGGCCTGGAATCCAAGCGTTTTGCCTTGGTCGCCAACCAGGTCTCGATCACCGAGGAACGCAAGAACAAGTACGAGCTCTCCCAGCCGTACACCACCTCTGAGGGCGTGATCGTCACTCGCGCCGACAACACCGCCATCAGCTCGCTCGCCGATCTCACGGGCAAGACCTCAGCGCAGTCCGCCACCAGCAACTGGGGCGCGGTCGCCACGGGCGCGGGCGCGAAGGTGGAGGCCGTCGAGGGCTGGGTGCAGGCCATCCAGTTGCTGAAGAACGGCCGCGTCGACTGCACGATCAACGACAACCTGGTGTTCAACGAGTACGCCAAGACCTCGGGCGACAAGTCGGTCAGGATCGCCGCCCAGACCGGCGAGACCAGCAGGATGGGCTTCGCCGCGCGCAAGGGCGATCCGTTGATCGCCGAGGTGAACCGGGCGCTGGACGAGCTGCGCGCCGAGGGCAGGCTGGGGCAGATCTCGGACAAGTACTTCGGCGTCGACGTCAGCAAATAACCGCTCGTGGACGCCGCGACCAGGGAGCTGATCTGGCACAACCTGTGGCCGATGCTGGAGGCCACCGTCACCAAGACCATCCCGCTCACCGCCATCAGCTTCGTGATCGGGCTGGCGCTCGCGCTGTTCGTCGCGCTGGCGCGGATGTCGCCGAGCCGGCTGCTGTCCGCGCCCGCGCGCTTCTACATCTCGATCATCCGCGGCACGCCGCTGCTGGTGCAGCTGTTCATCGTGTTCTACGCGCTGCCGCAGTTCGACATCGTGATCGATCCGTTCCCCGCGGCGGTGATCGCGTTCAGCCTGAACGTCGGCGGCTACGCGGCCGAGGTGGTGCGCGCCGCGATCCTGTCGGTCGCGCACGGGCAGTGGGAGGCGGCGCAGGCGCTCGGCATGTCGTATCCGATGATGCTGCGGCTGATCATCCTGCCGCAGGCCGCGCGGATCGCGGTGCCGCCGCTGTCGAACACGCTCATCTCGCTCGTCAAGGACACCTCGCTGGCCTCGACCATCCTGGTAACCGAACTGTTGCGCACCGCGCAGCTTGCGGCCGCGCCGACCTTCGACTTCTTCGCCCTCTACGGGGTCGCGGCGCTCTACTACTGGGTGATCTGCCTGATCCTCGGCTTCGGTCAGACACGCCTGGAGACGCGCCTTTCCCGCCACGTCGCCCGGTGAGGACCCGTTCACCAAGTCTTCACCGACACCACGACAGGCCCGTACCACTGAGCAGGACTACGCTCTACTCGTGATGCGACGGACGAAGATTGTGTGCACGCTCGGCCCGGCCACTGCCACCGAGGACCGTATCCGCGAACTCGTCGAGAGCGGTATGGACGTAGCTCGCCTGAATTTCAGCCATGGCGAGCACTCCGACCATGCCGAGAACTACAAGAAGGTGCGCCAGGCCTCGGACCACGTCGGCCGAGCGGTTGGCATTCTGGCCGATCTACAGGGTCCCAAGATCCGGCTCGGCCGGTTCATCGAGGGCCGCACGGTGTGGGCGACCGGGGAGGAAGTGCGCATCACCGTCGATGACATCGACGGCACTCACGACCGGGTCTCGACCACGTACAAGGAGCTGTCCAAGGACGCCAAGCCCGGCGACCGCCTGCTCGTCGACGACGGCAAGGTCGGCCTGACGGTCACCAGCGTCGAGGGCAACGACGTGGTCTGCCGGGTGACCGAGGGCGGACCGGTCTCCAACAACAAGGGCGTCTCGCTGCCCGGCATGGACGTGTCGGTGCCCGCGCTCTCCGAGAAGGACATCGAGGACCTGGAGTTCGCGCTGAAGCTGGGCGTGGACTTCATCGCGCTCTCGTTCGTGCGCTCGCCCTCCGACGTCGAGCTGGTGCACGACGTGATGGACCGGATGGGCCGTCGCGTTCCGGTGATCGGCAAGCTGGAGAAGCCCGAGGCCATCGACAACCTCGAGGCGATCGTGCTGGCCTTCGACGCGATCATGGTCGCGCGCGGCGATCTCGGCGTCGAGCTGCCGCTGGAGCAGGTGCCGCTGGTGCAGAAACGGGCCATCCAGATGGCCAGGGAGAACGCCAAGCCGGTCATCGTCGCGACCCAGATGCTGGAGTCGATGATCGAGAACTCGCGCCCGACCCGCGCCGAGGCCTCCGACGTGGCCAACGCGGTGCTCGACGGCGCGGACGCGGTGATGCTGTCCGGTGAGACCTCCGTCGGCGCGTACCCGATCGAGACGGTCCGGACGATGGCCCGCATCGTGCACGCGGTCGAGGCCGAGTCCTCCACCCGGGTGCCGCCGCTGACCCACGTGCCGCGCACCAAGCGCGGCGTCATCTCCTACGCGGCGCGCGACATCGGCGAGCGGCTCAACGCCAAGGCGCTGGTGGCGTTCACCCAGTCCGGCGACACCGTGCGCAGGCTGGCCCGGCTGCACACGCCGCTGCCGCTGCTCGCCTTCACCCCGCTGCCCGAGGTGCGCAGCCAGCTCGCGCTGACCTGGGGCACCGAGACCTTCATCGTCCCGACGGTGAAGACCACCGACGCGATGATCCACCAGGTGGACCAGTCGCTGCTGTCGATGGACCGTTACAAGAAAGGCGACCTGGTCGTCATCGTGGCGGGCTCCCCGCCCGGTACTGTCGGTTCCACCAACCTGATCCACGTGCACCGTATCGGTGAGGAGGACCATTAGCGTGAGTGCTTCGCTAGGCGGCCCCGTCGGCACCCAAGAGCCGACGAAGCGGTCCGATCTGGATGTGCTGCTCGGTCTGCTCGATCTCGAGCAGATGGACACCGACGTCTTCGTCGGCCACCATCCGGAGAAGGTCTGGAGCCGGACCTTCGGTGGACAGCTGGTCGCGCAGGCGATCATGGCGGCCGGTCGCACCGTGGGCGACCGGCCCGTGCACGCCGTGAACGCGCATTTCGTGCGCGGCGGCGATCCGAAACAGCCGATCGAGTACCGGGTGGACCGGCACCGCGACGGCCGCTCCTTCGCCAACCGCACGGTCACCGCCGTGCAGGACGATCAGGAGCTGTTCGTCATGCTGGCCGCCTTCCAGGACTGGGGCAAGGGCCTCGAGCATGCCCACCCTCATCCCGAGGTGCCGGACCCCGAGCAGCTGCCGCGCATCGAGGAGAGCTTCGAAGGCTTGGAGGACAAGCTGGAGATGTTCGTCAACGCGCCGCATCCGATCGACATGCGCTACACCAACGATCCCGCCTGGATCATGAAGGGCACAGGGGAGCGGCTCAACCACAACCGGGTGTGGATGCGCGCCGACGGCACGCTGCCCGACGATCCGCTGATCCACGTCGCGACGCTGGGCTATTCGTCCGATACGACGGTGCTCGACTCGATCATCACCACGCACGGGCTCTCCTGGGGACTGGACCGGATCATCGCGGCCACGGTGAACCACTCCATCTGGTTCCACCGTCCGTTCCGCTTCGACGACTGGGCCCTGTACGCCACCGAGTCCCCGGTCGCCGCGGGCTCGCGCGGCCTGGCCACCGGTCGGTTCTATTCGCGTAGCGGTGAACTCCTCGCCACCACGGTGCAGGAGGGCGTCATCCGCCACTTCCCGTCGCGCGGCTGAACCCCGTCCGCCGACGAAGCGAGCGCCCACGCCGAAACAGCCTGGGCGCTACAGGATCTCCCGCTCGATCTCGAAATCGAAACTGTCCCTGCGCTGCGTGCTGATCGTGCGCGGCACGTCCGGATCATCTATGCCGCAGGATGTTTCGATCATCAGGCGGCGTTCCAGGGCGGCCAGGCCGGGGGCGGTCAGATCGCGCGGCGCACCGACCAGGCTGAGCGCGATCTCGTAGGTGCGGCGCGCGTCCGGCTCCTGGCCGGGATGGTCTACGCGCCATTGGGTTTCGAGCAGAACGTGGGCCGGGTCCTCCGGCTCGACCGGCAACGTGAAACGCCACGCGAAGACGTCGCGGTCGTGCAGGTGGTCGTCCACCACCGCGCGCACCGTCTCGACGACGCGTTCGAGGGTCTCCGGCGTCACATAAACATGAAGCGAAACATCCGAGATTCTCGGCATGTCTGATTCCTGTCTGTGTCGAACCATCAACGGCGAATGCTGTCCGCGGGGAGTGTAATCCCTCGGTGGGCATGGGCGACATAGCCGGGCGCGGTTTGTCCGCCACGTCCCGGTTGCGCGGCGGTCACCGGATGCGCTGCGCCGCCAGGAATGCCGAGAGCGGCGCGGGTGCGGCGCCCGGTTGCACCACCAGACCGGTGCGTTGGTCGTCGTCGGGACGGGTCTGGGCGTGCGGCGCCAGCGTCAGCATCAGCGGCACCAACGCCTCGGCGATGCGATCGCCGACCTCGCAGTAGGCGGCCTCGGACAGGCCGACCGGGTCGCCGATGTTCTCCCGGCCGACGATGGAGAGATCGTTGCGAGCCAGGTGCAAGTCGGCGACCGTGCGTGCACCGGTGACCTTGGCGATCCGGTGCGCCTCCAGCAGCGTGAAGGTGCGGGAGGCGGCGCCGAAGGCCATGTCGGCGGCTTGGTCCCTGATCTGTTCGGTCATCGCTAGCACGAGGTCGGCGCGGTCGATCAGTTCCGGCTTCAGTTTGCGCGCACGGAAGCCGTTGGGGTCCGCGCCGAGACCGGAAATGGTTTGCGCGGTGAGCGGTTCGATGGGGAAGCCGACAAGCGCACGGGTGCCCGCGCTTTCGGCGGTGAGGCCGGCGAAGTTGTGTTCGACGGCGAGCGCGCGGGTGAGCCGCTCGGCGATCACCGAACGGCACACATTGCCGTTGCAGACGAACAGGACGTGCATGTGGCTACGGTAATTCGGCCGGTCGCGAACCAGAAGTCGGCCGTGCCGGAATCACAGGTGCGCAGACACATATTCATCTGGCTGTCGCGCGCCGTACACAAAGCTCACCCGGGTATTCAGGCGGATTCTCGATGCACGTCACGATCGAGCGCCGGGCTTAACGCAGAACTTACCCAGCTGTTTCGACCTTCAATCATCCACTTGCCGTTGACGATTGTGTGACTACTCACTCGGATTCGTTTCGGTAATAAGTGTTTTCGGTGATCACCGGCGCCACTTCGGCGTTTTCGCCGTACACCCGTCCGCGGGTGGAGAACATCGGGCCGCGGGAGGCGATCACCGGCGCGAACCTGGCCATTCCGGTGGCGGGCGCCATGTCGTCGTACATCGCGTCGATGCCGCCGCGCGCGAAGTACGCCTCGTGCCAGAATCCCGTCCCGCCGGAGTCCTTCAGGAACTTCGCCCACCAGTCCCGGTGCGGCTCCGACCGCGTCCACCGCTCCAGGCTGTCCAGATCGCGCCAGTACTGCCGCGCTCCCCAGTGCGGCGGAAACAACCCCCACACCACGTCCTCGTGCAGCAGCAGTCCCTCTGGCCGGTCCCGATGCGAGCGATAGAGCTTGGGACCCAGCCCGAGCAGCCGCACCATGCCCCGCGGCCTGCGCACCCGCATCCCGAGGTAGATGACCACGAGATCCGGATAGCCGGACAGGTCGACGGTCGTCCTGTTCACCCGCATACAGAAACCTCCGCACCGGCGCGCACGATTGCGCCCACCTACGAAGTACGTTCCAGCCCGACCTTCGGTTCAGCAAGGCAGGCTGCATGTCCTATGGACCCGCCGCGGTCGCGGCGGACAGCATCCCGGCCCGCCGATCCCGACGCGCAGTCCTCGCCAAAGCGTTGGCGGCCAATGACAGATCGTCGGTACGCGATCGTCACGCGGCGAAGTCGTGGTTCCCCTTTCCGATCGGCAGGCAAGCACCAACGCCAATAGCGCACCCTTCTGCCGCACCGCCGAGAATCCGCGCAGGACAACAGGTTTGGATTTTCACTCGAGGTCCGATTCGAACGTGAAGGACGGAAATCCCCAACGCCACCACACTTTCCGAGACCGCTCCGGGATATTCGCCCTGGCCTGCACCCGAACTCGTGACGTGGTGATTCGGTATCCGGTTGTCCGGAAGGGTTTGCGGTACTTGTGACACTCCGGTGACACCGAGCCGTGCGGCGAACGCAGCGCCTAGCCGTATGAGCAGCCGGGTATTCGAGAGCACGCACCTCGACGTATGCGGCGGCACGTGTAATTCTCGGAGGATGAGGGATTTCGGGGTGGGATTACTGGTGAGCGCTGTCCCACTGCTGCTCGTGCTGGCGGGTCTCGGCTTCCAGTTCGGTGGCCCGCTCGCGGTGCTGACCGGCAAGCGCATGGTCCGGCTGGTCGGGCGCGAGACGATCCTCACCGGCTATCAACTTTGGTTGCTCGCACTCGCCGCCGTGCCAGTGGTGACCTGGATCATCGGGATCGTCACAGCTGCGACAACGATATGGCAGGGTGCGATCGCGTTCGGGGTAGGTATGTCGATACCCCTCGCACTCGCAGCGGCGCTTTCACCGTGGCTGCTGTTGGCTTGGATTTTCCTGGGGGCCGGAGAGCTAGTGACGAACTCCTGACAGCACAGCGGGACCACAGCCGGTGAACCGGGCGGCTGGCGGCGAATCCGCCCATCCAGCCGAGACCCGCCTACGAACGCCGATCTCACCCCTTCGAGCGCAACCCACCGACCACCGACTCCGGCGCACTGAACGTAACCACTGAAAGGGGGGTCCGGGGGGCTCAGCCCCGCCGGGCGGGGTCTGGGGGTTGCACCCCCAGATGAACACGAACACCAATGCCCCAGCGCAGCCGCGAAGCGCGCAAGCAGGGCTCACCCAGCATTGGTGCCGAGTGTGGGACTCGAACCCACACGTCCTTTCGGACAACGGTTTTTGAGACCGTCGCGTCTGCCAGTTCCGCCAACCCGGCGCACCGGGTGTGAACTATAGCGGGTCGGTGTGGCTTTCCGCGAACGGGTTGCCATGTACGCCACAGTTTCGTCTTTACGCAGGGTATATGCGTTGTCGGCTGAACTGAAAGGTACTCTTTACATCACTCGACAGCATGCAGGTGGGGCGAGGCCAGGGTTCGTGTGGGCCTCGGCCTGTTCGTGCGTGTCGGGACAGGCATCGGAACCAGAGGGGTCTTACCTATGAGTGAGCGCAGCGAGCGAATCCTGTGCCAGCGCGATGTGCGCATGCCGGAACCGAGCACCAGCGAGGTGGAGGCATGAGCGGCACTGCGGCCGGGGGCGCCACGAAGAAGGACGCGGGGGCGAAGCGGGTCGTCGTTGCCGAGGACGAGGCGCTCATCCGGATGGATCTGGTCGAGATGCTGACCGAAGAGGGCTACCAGGTGGTCGGCGAGGCGGGGGACGGGCAGCAGGCGGTGGATCTCGCGGTGGAGCACCGGCCGGATCTGGTGATCATGGATGTGAAGATGCCGCGCCGTGACGGCATCGACGCGGCCGCCGAGATCGCGTCGAAACGTGTTGCGCCGGTGGTGATTCTGACCGCGTTCAGCCAGCGTGACCTGGTGGAGCGGGCGCGCGACGCGGGCGCGATGGCGTATCTGGTGAAGCCGTTCACGAAGTCGGATCTGGTGCCTGCGATCGAGCTGGCGGCGAGCCGTTTCCACGAGATCACCGCGCTGGAGAGCGAGGTCGCGAATCTGGCCGATCGGTTGGAGACGCGCAAGCTGGTGGAGCGGGCCAAGGGCGTGCTGATGCAGACCCAGGGTTTGTCCGAGCCGCAGGCTTTCAAGTGGATTCAGCGGACCGCGATGGATCGCCGGACTACGATGAAGGCCGTTGCCGAGGTGGTGCTGGAGAACCTGGCGCCGAAGTGATGCGCCGCACCCTCGGGCCGGTGTCGGCTGGAAAGATTTACGCACCGGAAACACGATCGCCAAAAAGAATTCGACACGAAGTCATCTGCATGATGCGAATGTGATGCGGATCTAACGTGCCAACGCTATGTTCTGACCGGGCTGACGTGGTCGGCCTCCTCGGATTGCCGGGGGAGCACAGGACGTAGAGGTGAGACGTGCTTAGTTCGACATGGCGCAGTCGTTCGACGCGCAGCGTATTGGTGATCGGCGCTGCCGCCGCGCTCGCATTGACCGGGTGTAGCGACAAATCCACCGACAGCGGCTCGGGCGCGACCGGTACCGGTTCGGGGGGCCTGTCCATTCAGCCGGTCATGCAGGTGGACACCGCCGGTAAGGAAGTGCCGAAGACGGATCCCGCGAAGGCGGCCGATCCGGCGGGTGACGGCAAGGCCACCTGTGCTCCCGGTACCTCCATCGCCATGGCGGGTGCGCTCACCGGCCCGGATGCGGCGCTGGGCATCAACATCGTGAACGGTGTGAAGCTGGCGCTGGATCAGCACAACAAGGCGAATCCGGGCTGCAAGATCGAGCTGAAGCAGTTCGACACCGAGGGCGATCCGCAGAAGGCGACCCAGGTGATCCCGCAGATCGTCAACGATCGGTCGATCATCGGCCTGGTCGGCCCGGCGTTCTCCGGTGAGACCAAGGCGACCGGCCAGATTCTGAGCGACGCGGGCCTGGTGTCGGTGACCTCGTCGGCGACCAACGCGACGCTGACCCAGAACGGTTGGACCACCTTCTTCCGCGGCCTGGCCAACGACGACGTGCAGGGTCCTTCGGTGGCGAAGTACCTGGTGAACACCGCGAGCTACAAGAAGGTGTGCGTGGTGCAGGACAACACCGACTACGGTGTCGGCCTGGCCAAGAGCGTCACCGAGGGCCTCGGCGCCGCCGCCGATCCGGCGTGCTCGGCCAGCATCAAGAAGGGTGACAAGGACTTCTCGGCCACCGTCACCAAGATCGCGGCGGCGGCGCCGGACGCGGTCTTCTACTCGGGCTACTACGCCGAGGGCGCGCCGCTGGCGCAGCAGCTGAAGTCCGGTGGCGTGAAGGCCGTGTTCGTCGGCCCGGACGGCGTCAACGACCCGCAGTTCATCTCGCAGGCGGGCAGTGCCGCCAAGGGTGCGAGCCTCACCTGCCCGTGTGGTCCGGCTCCGGAGAAGTTCGCCAAGGATTACGAGGCGCTCAACGGACAGGCGCCCGGCGTGTACTCGGTGGAGGCCTACGACCTGACCGCGATCCTGGCCAAGGGCATCGATGGCGGCAAGGTCACCCGCCCCGATCTGCTCGAGTTCGTGCGCTCCTACGACGGCCCCGGCCTGGCCCGTAACTACAAGTGGAGCCAGAACGGCGAGTTGGCCAACGCCCAGATCTGGATCTACGAAGTCAAGTAAGACCGCGAACCCAGCACGTACGGGGGTGCCCGTAACGCCCCCGTACGTGCTGTGTCATGAGGGGCACGGGTGAGGGCAATATTCGAATGACAGCATCAGCACTGGCCGGCGTGGCATACCTCGCCGACGGCTCGATCGACTTCAACTATCAGGGAGTGATCGATCAATTCTGGCGACTGACCGTCGACGGAGTTACCTACGGATCCATCTACGCCTTGGTCGCGGTGGGCTATACCCTGGTCTACGGCGTACTTCGGCTCATCAATTTCGCCCATTCGGAAATATTCATGTTGGGCATGTTCGGTCAGTTGATCGGACTGATGCTGTTCGGTTTCGCCGCCAGCCCCGATGTCTACAACCAGGGCGTGCTACTGACGGTCGTCTACATCGGTTTGGCGATGATCGTCGGCATGCTGGTGTCCGGCGGCGCGGCGGTCGGACTGGAGCGGGTCGCCTATCGCCCGCTGCGCAAACGCGGGGCCAAACCGCTGTCGTTCCTGATCACCGCGATCGGCATGTCGTTCGTGATCCAGGAGTTCGTGCACTTCATCCTGCCGAAGATCAATCCCGATCTGGGCGGCACCAACGCCCAGCAGCCGGTGCAGCTCGTCGAGCCGACGGTGCAGTTGAGCTTCGGCGGCGCCGACGTCACCAATATCGCGATCCTGATCGTGGTGTCCGCCGTGGTGCTCGCGATCGCCACCGAAATGCTCATCAACAGAACGAAATTCGGCCGCGGCATCCGCGCCGTGGCGCAGGACCCGGACACCGCGACGCTGATGGGCGTCTCCCGTGAACGCGTCATCATGCTGACCTTCCTCATCGGCGGCGTCCTCGCGGGTGCGGCAGCGACGCTGTACGCGATCAAGATCCCACCGGCGATCATCTACTCGGGCGGCTTCATCCTCGGCATCAAGGCGTTCAGCGCCGCGGTGCTCGGCGGCATCGGCAATCTGCGCGGCGCGCTGCTCGGCGGTCTGCTGCTCGGGGTCGTGGAGCAGTACGGGCAGATCCTGTTCGGCATCGAATGGCGCGACGTGGTCGCGTTCGTCGTGCTGGTGGTGGTGCTGATGGTCCGGCCGACCGGCATCCTCGGTGAGAGCCTCGGGAGGGCCCGCGCATGACCGACCTGACCAAGACGGCGCCGAGGCAGGGCGTCGGCGACGCGCTCCGCACCTGGTGGGAGGGGCTGTCGCGGCCCGCGCAATGGGCCGTCGGCGTCCCCGCGATCTTCGCCCTCGCGCTGCTTCCGCTCTTCCCGCCGCCGATTCTGGACACCCCCGCCTACAACTTCGGCCTCGTCATGGCCGAGTTCGCGATGTTCGCGCTGATCGCCATCGGCCTGAACGTCGTTGTCGGACAGGCGGGTCTGCTCGACCTCGGCTACGTCGGCTTCTACGCCATCGGCGCCTACACGGTGGGCCTGCTGACCAGTCCGAACAGTCCGTGGAACCAGACCGACGGCGGCTGGCTCGATCCGGAGTGGGCGTGGCTCGCCTGTCTGCCGATCGCGGTCGCGGTGACCGCGCTCTCGGGTCTCATCCTCGGCTCGCCGACGCTGCGGCTGCGCGGGGACTACCTGGCGATCGTCACGCTCGGCTTCGGTGAGATCGTCCGACTGCTCGCCGACAACCTGCACGAGCTGACCAACGGCAGCCTCGGGCTGTCGGGGGTGGCGTACCCGCACGTGGGCGAGTCGGCGGAGAAGCCCAACGGCGTGTTCTCCGCGGGCAACACCGGCGATCCGGACAGCGCCAACCTGCTCGACCGGGCCAGCTACGGTACCTACTGGTTCTGGCTCGGCATGGTGCTCGTCATCATCGTGCTGCTGATCGTCGGCAACCTGGAGCGCAGCCGGGTCGGCCGCGCCTGGGTGGCCATCCGCGAGGACGAGGACGCCGCCGAGATCATGGGCGTGCCGACGTTCAAGTTCAAGCTGTGGGCGTTCCTGATCGGCGCCGCGGTCGGCGGGCTGTCCGGCGCGATGTACGCGGGCCAGGTGCAGTTCATCAACCCGACCGGGTTCAACATCATCAACTCGATGCTGTTCCTCTGCGCCGTGGTGATCGGTGGCCAGGGCAACAAGCTCGGAGTGATCTTCGGCGCGTTCATCATCGCCTACCTGCCCAAGCGGTTGACCTCGGTGCAACTGGTGGACGACGAGTCGACCGGCTACGTGCTGCTGATCGCCGATGTGGCGCTGTTCGTCGGCCTGCTGGTGCTGTGGCGGTACAAGGGTCGCGAGTTCGGTGCCTGGCCGCGCCGCGGATTGATCACCGGCATGGTGTTCACCGGCGTCATGGCGGCGCTGCTGCTGGGCAGTGTGCTGCTGTTCCGCAAGGGCGGCGCCCAGTCGCTCGGCGACCTCAAGTATCTGTATTTCGGAATCGCGTTGGTGGTGATGATGATTCTGCGGCCGCAGGGTCTGTTCCCGGTCCGGCAGAAGCTGCTCACCTACGGTAGACAGGTGTACCAGGCCGTGCGCAGACCCACGGTGGGCGAGCCGATCGGAGCGGCGAAATGACCGGGCCCGGCGCGGGCGACGCGCTGTTCGACAACGAGGACATGGCGGCGGGCTACGCCGCGCCACCGCAGGAAGCGAAGAGCGCGGGCGAGGTCGACGTCACCGCGGTGATTCCGGAACTCGGCGACAAGGAGACCGTCGCCGAGGTGGTCGCGCCGCACCGCACGATCGAGACCGAGGTCGGCGCGCCGCTGTTGAAGACCGAGGAACTGACCGTCAAGTTCGGCGGACTCACCGCGCTGGACAAGGTGAGTTTCGAGATCCGCCGCGGCGAGATCCTCGGGCTCATCGGTCCCAACGGCGCGGGCAAGACCACCTGTTTCAACGCGATCACCGGCGTGTACAAGCCCGCCTCCGGTCTGGTGTATTTCGACGGCCAGCCGCTCACCAAGACCAAGCGCAACGCCATCACCCGGCTCGGCATCGCCCGGACCTTCCAGAACGTGCGGCTCTTCGGCGAGATGACCGCGTTGGAGAACGTGGTGGTCGGCACCGACGCCAGGCACAAGACCTCGGTGCCCGGCGCGGTGTTCCGCAGCCCGCGGCACCGCCGCGAGGAGCGCGACGCCATCGAGCGCGGAATGGCGCTGCTCGAGTTCGTCGGTATCGCGCCGCGCGCGGTGGAGAAGGCGCGCAACCTGTCCTACGGCGATCAGCGTCGGCTGGAGATCGCCCGCGCGTTGGCCACCGAACCGAAACTGCTGTGCCTGGACGAGCCCGCCGCGGGCTTCAACCCCAGCGAGAAGTCGGCGCTGATGGATCTGATCCGCAAGATCCGCGACGACGGGTTCACCGTGCTGTTGATCGAGCACGACATGCGACTGGTCATGGGCGTGACCGACCGGATCGTGGTGCTGGAGTTCGGCCGCAAGATCGCCGACGGGCTGCCCGGCGAGATCCGTGATGATCCCGGGGTCATCGCGGCATACCTCGGCGTGCCCGATGCGGAGGCGGAATCGAAGCCTGCGTCCTCGGCGGACGAGGGCGCCTCCGGCCCTGGCGCACCCGGTTCGGAGGGCGAAGGCGAATGGGGCTCCGGCGCAACGGAGTCGGCGGACGAACCGACCAGGAAGCTGCCGATCACGCCGCCGGGCGGGCCGTCGGTGAGCGTACGGAAGGAGCCGGGGGCGGAGGGAGAGCAGACTCCACCCGAGCGCGATTTCAGCGACGCGCCCGCGTTGCTCGAGGTCGACGACATGGTCGTCAACTACGGCAGAATCCAAGCGCTGCACGGCGTGTCGCTGCGAGTCGCGGAGGGCGAGCTGGTCACCCTGCTCGGCGCGAACGGCGCGGGCAAGACCACCACCATGCGCGCGCTGTCGGGACTGCTGCCCCTGACGCGTGGGCGGATCAGGTTCGAGGGCCGCGACATCACCACGATGAAGGCGCACGAACGGGTGGTCGGCGGGTTGATCCAGGCGCCGGAAGGCCGAGGCGTTTTCCCCGGCATGACGGTGCAGGAAAACCTCGACATGGGCTGCTACGGGCGCACTTTCGCGCAGAAGGCCGAATACCAGCAGACCCTGGACTGGGTGTTCGACCTGTTTCCCCGGCTGCTGGAGCGGCGCAAACAGGTCGGCGGCACGCTCTCCGGCGGCGAGCAGCAGATGCTGGCCATCGGCCGCTCGCTGATGGCGCGACCGCGCCTGCTGCTGCTGGACGAACCGTCCATGGGCTTGGCGCCCATGGTGATTCAGCAGATCTTCCGCATCATCGGGGAGATCAACCGGCAGGGCACCACGGTGCTGCTCGTCGAGCAGAACGCCCAGCAGGCGCTGGCCCGCAGCGACCGCGCCTACATCCTGGAGACCGGCGGCGTCACCAAGACCGGAAGCGGCAGCCAGCTGCTCACCGACCCCGCGGTGAAGTCGGCTTACCTCGGAGTCGGATAAGGCGCACCGCCTGCGACGGCACCCGCGGTTTCCCCGAGGGTGCCGTCCCGCACTCCAGCCGGTCGGATCTGGTCGGCTCGCTGGCCGTGGCCAATTGGCGCGGCTCGTCCGCACTACGGACTCCGGCGGACTTCATCCAGCTGGCCCGCACATCCACGCACTCCCAACCACCCCGAGGGCGAGTCTTACGAGCCCGTTCGCGGCCGTCTCGCTTCCGAGCGATCGAAGCGCATGCGACGAAGTCGCGAGTCTCGATCGTTGGCAAGCGATACGAAGGCGACTGCAAAGCGCTGCGCGCACTGGCTGCCATATCTGGGGACAAACGGGCCGACCCCGCATTTCCAGCCACTCCGAGGGCGAGTCTTACGAGCCCGTTCGCGGCCGTCTAGCTTCCGAGCGATCGAAGCGCATGCGACGAAGTCGCGAGTCTCGATCGCTCGGAAGCGAGACATAAGGGCCGCGAACACCCGCGCGCGCCAGCGCGCCAAAGATACAGTGCGTTCATGGACGAGGAGCTGCTCGGGCTGGCCGACCGGTATTGGGACGAGACGTTGGCGGCGGCGCCCACCCTGGCGACGCTGCTGGGTGACCACCGTTTCGACGATCGCATCGAGGATCTCTCGCTCGACGCCGAACAGCGTCGGCTCGATTCCTTGCGCGATCTGCTCGGCCGGGTCGACGCGCTCGACCCGGCCCAGCTCTCGCCCACCGATCGGGTGACCCGCAGTCTGTTGCGCGCGGAATTGGCCACGGCGGTGGATCATCTGGGCTGGCGGCCGTTGGAGATGGCCTCCGATCAGATGGACGGCGTGCACGCGGCGTTGCTCACCACGGCGCCGCAGATCAACGCGCCGCAACCCGAGCACGCGCGGGCGCTGCTGCGGCGGCACGAACAGCTCGGCGACATGCTGAGCCAGGCGGTGGACCGTTTCCGCGACGGTCTGGCCGCGGGCCGCGCGCCCGCCAGGATCACCATCGAGCGCTCGCTCAACCAGCTGGACGGCTACCTGGCCTCGGATCCGGCGCGCGATCCGTTCGTCACCTTCGCCGGACCGCAGGACTGGGACGGCGAGGCCCACTGGCGCGCCGACCTGGCGCAGGTCGCCGGTGACGTGATCCGGCCCGCGTTCCGGCGGTACCGCGACGCGCTGGCCGACGAGCTGTTGCCCGCCGCCAGGCCCGACGAGCGCAGCGGTCTGTGCTGGCTCGGCGACGACGGCGCCGAGATCTACCGCAGCCTGCTGCACCACCACACCACGCTGCCCGATCTGGGCGCGGAGGAGATCCACGAACTGGGTCTTTCCGAATTGGCTTTGCTGCGTGAGGAATACGCGCGGGTCGGCGCGCGGCTGTGGGGCACGTCGGATCTCGCGGAGATCTTCGGCAAGCTGCGCGACGATCCCGAGCTGTGTTACCGCGACGGCGAGCAGATCATGATCGACGCCAAACGCTGCCTCGACGCCGCGACCGCCGAGATGGGGAACTGGTTCGGCAGGCTGCCCCGCCAGTCCTGCGACATCGTGCCGGTGCCGGACTTCCTGGCCGCCGACGCCCCGACGGCGTACTACTTCCCGCCCGCCGCGGACGGTTCCCGGCCGGGAACGTATTTCGTCAACCAGCACGAGCCGCAGGGGCGTGGACGCTTCGAGACCGCCGCGGTGGCCTACCACGAGGCGATCCCGGGACACCACTTGCAGCTCACCATCGCCAACGAGCTCGAACACCTGCCGCGCTTCCAGCGGCAGTCCTTCGCCAACACCGCGTTCGTGGAGGGCTGGGCGCTCTACACCGAGCGGCTCGCCGACGAGATGGGTTTGTACGCCGACGATCTCGATCGGCTCGGCATGCTGGCGGGCGATTCGTGGCGCTCCTGCCGCCTGGTGGTGGACACCGGCATCCACGCGAAGGGCTGGAGCAGGCAGCGGGCCATCGACTTCATGGTGGCCAACGCACCGGTGGGGTTGACCGAGATCACCGTCGAGATCGATCGCTACATCGCGATTCCCGGCCAGGCGGTGTCCTACAAGGTGGGCCAGCTGGAGATCCGGAAGCAGCGGGCGCTGGCCGCCGAACGGCTGGGGGAGCGCTTCGACATCAAGGCGTTTCACGATGTGGTGCTCGGCTCGGGCTCGGTGAGCCTGCCGGTGCTCAGGGAGCTGGCCGGCACGCTGTGAGCGCTCGGCTCGGAACACTCGAGTTGCGGGTGGCCGTCGCGTCCGGTTCCATGAAGGTGCGTTGACGAAGCACGGTCAGGGGGGACGATGAACCGGCTCTTGGCAACTCGAATCCGAAGACGGATCCTGATCGCGCTGCTCTGCGGTGCGGTCGTCCTCGGCGCGGCGGCGAGTATCGCCGCGGTGAGCGGTTCGCCCGCGGACGCGGGCGAGCTGCGGACCGGGAAATCATCGGTCTCGACCGGCCCCGGTTTCGCCGGATCGCTCGGCGAGGAGACGAATCCGGCGCGCGACGCCGCGCCGCCGATCGCGCCCGCGCCGCTGGCCGGGCTGCCGCTGGCGGGCTCGCACGTCTCGGTGAGCCGCCCGGTATACGCGCTGACGGACCATCCGCTGTTCGCCCAACACGTCGGGCTCGGACGGGTCGACTGCGAACTGCCCGAATGGCGCGACGAGCCCGAGGCGGCGCGGGTGTTCTATCGCGCCGCGGTCCGCTGTCTCGACGCGGCGTGGGAGCCGACGCTGCGCGGCGCCGGACTGCCGTTCCGCCCGGCCCGGCTGGACGCGCCCGCGACCGTCGACGCGGTGCGCAGCCCCTGCCCGCAGGACGGGCGGCCCGCGTCGTACTGCGATACCGACGAGACGATCGTCATCCCGTACGACGCCGCGGGAGCCGCTACCGCGCGTTCGCGCCGCGGCGCGCAGCTGGCGCTGCTCGCCCACGAGTACGGCCACCACATCCAGCAGGTGGTCGGCGTCCTGCGCGCCTACACCGACCGGCGTACCGAAGCGGGCTGGCAGACCGCGGCGGGCCTGGAACTGAGCAGGCGGCTCGAGCTGCAAGCCGGGTGCTTCGCGGGCATGTTCTTCGGCATCAACCACGGCCGCGGCGACATCGATCAGCAGACCTGGGACGAGGCAGCCGACCGGGCGCGCGCCGCGGGCGATCGCCCCGGCGCAACCCGGGTGCGCGGCGCGGGCCACAACGTGTGGGGCTGGTGGAAGTGGGGCTCCGACAAAGGCGACACCTGGGAGTGCAACACCTGGTACGCCGAGCAGAAGAACGTCGAATAGGTCCGCGCCGCTGCGGCCTCGTCATGCCTCCCCGCGCCGGTGCGGCGCGTGTCCCGGTGTCGGCGTATCGGCTTGTCGGTGCCGGTCCCTAGACTCTGGGGCGTGAGCTCACCCACGACTGCCTCGCGTCCCACCGCCGCCGCCCCCGGCGACCGGCCGACACTGCTGTTGCTGGACGGGCATTCGCTCGCCTATCGCGCCTTCTTCGCGCTACCCGCGGAGAACTTCAAGACGGTGACGGGGCAGACCACCAACGCGGTGTACGGGTTCACCGCGATGCTCATCAATCTGCTGCGCGACGAGAAGCCGAGCCACGTCGCCGCGGCCTTCGATGTGTCCCGCAAGACCTTCCGCACCGAGGCGTACCCGGAGTACAAGGCCAACCGCAGCCAGACGCCGGACGAGTTCCGCGGCCAGGTGGAGCTCACCAAGGACGTGCTCGGCGCGCTCGGCATCCCGGTGATGGCGATCGACGGCTTCGAGGCCGACGACGTGATCGCCACCATCACCACCCAGGCGCAGGCCGAGGGCTTCCGGGTCCTCATCGTCACCGGTGACCGCGACTCGATCCAGCTGGTGAACGACGAGGTCACCGTGCTGTATCCGCGCAAGGGCGTCTCCGACCTGACCCGGTTCACCCCGGACGAGGTGATGGCCAAATACGGCCTCACCCCGATCCAGTACCCGGACTACGCGGCGCTGCGCGGTGACCCGAGCGACAACCTGCCCGGCATCCCCGGCGTGGGAGAGAAGACCGCCGCCAAGTGGATCCGCGAATACGGCGATCTGGCCAGCCTGGTCGAGAAGGTGGACCAGGTGAAGGGCAAGGTGGGCGACGCGCTGCGCGCCAATCTCAGCAGCGTGGTGCTCAACCGGCAGCTCACCGAGATGGTCAAGGACGTGCCGCTGCCCTACACCCCCGACCAGCTGGCGCAGGCGCCGTGGGACCGGGAGAAGATCCACCAGCTGTTCGACGACCTCGAATTCCGAGTGCTGCGCGACCGGCTGTTCGAGACCCTGGCCGCGCCGGAGCCGGAGGCCGAATCCGGTTTCGAGATCTCCGGCGGCGCGCTGGCCGTCGGCGCGGTCGGCGAGTGGCTCACTGAGCACGCGAAAGCCGGTGTCCGGCACGGTGTTTCGGTGGTCGGCACGGGATCGCCCGGCAACGGCGACGTGAAGGCGATCGCGATCGCGGCCGCCGACGGCGAGGGCGGCTACATCGATGTCACCGTGCTGGCCCCCGAGGACGAGGCCGCGCTCGGCGCCTGGCTCGCCGATGCCACGGTGTTCAAGGCGCTGCACGAGGCCAAGTCGGCCGGGCACGCGCTGCGCGGACGCGGCTGGACCCTGGCCGGACTGACCAGCGACACCGCGCTGGCGGCCTACCTGGTCCGTCCCGGCCAGCGCAGCTTCAACCTCGACGACCTCTCGCTGCGTTACCTGCACCGCGAGCTGCGCGCGGAGACCGATGTGACGCCGCAGCTCTCGCTGCTCGACGACGAGGACACCGTCGACGCCGAATTGGCGCAGGCCGAGATGCTGCGCGCCCGCGCGGTGCTCGACCTGGCCGCCGCGCTCGACCAGGAACTCGAGCAGATCGAGTCCACCGCGCTGCTCACCGACATGGAGCTGCCGCTGCTCGGCGTGCTGTCCACCCTGGAGGACGCGGGCATCGCGGTCGACGTCGAGCTGTTGGAGACGTTGCAGCGCCGGTTCGCCGACAAGGTGAGCGAGGCGGCCGAGGCGGCCTACGGCGTGATCGGCAAGCAGATCAACCTCGGCTCGCCCAAGCAGCTGCAGGTGGTGCTGTTCGACGAGCTCGACATGCCCAAGACCAAGCGCACCAAGACCGGCTACACCACCGACGCCGGCGCGCTGGAATCGCTGTTCGAGAAGACCGAGCACCCGTTCCTCGAGCACCTGCTCGCGCACCGCGACGCCACCCGGCTCAAGGTGACGGTGGACGGGCTACTGAAGTCCGTCGCCGAGGATGGGCGCATCCACACCACGTTCAATCAGACCATCGCGGCCACCGGACGCCTCTCCTCGACCGAGCCGAACCTGCAGAACATCCCCATCCGCACCGACACCGGACGCCAGATCCGCGACACCTTCGTGGTCGGCGCCGGGTACGCGGAGCTGATGACCGCCGACTACAGCCAGATCGAGATGCGGATCATGGCGCACCTGTCGGGCGACGAGGGCCTGATCGAGGCGTTCAACTCCGGGGAGGACCTGCACAGCTTCGTCGCGTCCAAGGCCTTCGACATCCCCATCTCCGAGGTCAGCCCGGAACTGCGCAGGCGCATCAAGGCCATGTCGTACGGCCTCGCCTACGGGCTGAGCTCCTATGGTCTCTCGGCGCAGCTGAAGATCAGCACCACCGAGGCGAAGGAGCAGATGGACATCTACTTCTCCCGCTTCGGCCGCATCCGCGACTACCTGTACGAGGTCGTCGAGCAGGCGCGCAAGGTCGGCTACACCGAGACGCTCTTCGGCCGCCGCCGCTACCTGCCCGACCTGGATTCCAGCAACCGGCAGCGCCGCGAGGCCGCCGAGCGGATGGCGCTCAACGCGCCCATCCAGGGCACCGCCGCCGACATCATCAAGGTGGCGATGATCAACGTGCACAGCGCGATTCGCGACGCGGGCCTGCGCTCGCGGATGCTGCTGCAGATCCACGACGAGCTCGTCTTCGAGGTCGCCGAGGGGGAGCGGGAGGCGCTGGAGCGGCTGGCCCGCGAGCAGATGTCCAGCGCGATCGATCTCTCGGTACCGCTGGACGTGTCGGTCGGCACCGGGCGCAGCTGGGATTCCGCCGCGCACTGATCCTCGGCCCCACACATCTCCCGCCCGCCGCACAGAGGCATTGATTGTGTGAAGCGTGCGAGGGGTGTGTGGAAAGCCGGTCCGACCGGGTCACCGTCGCGGGCGCAGCCCGTCCAGCATGTGGCTGGTCATCTCGTCCAGTAGTTCGTCGGCGGCGTCGGCGGCGATCACGCCGGAGCCGACGAACGTGGCCAAGCCTTGCAGGATGGCGACGGCGGACAGGGCGATGCGCCGGGGTTCGCCCGCGATCACCTCGCCGCGCGCCTGTGCGTTCGCGATGAGCGCGACCGGCGCGGCGAAGGCCCGGTCCACCGCCTCGGACATCGCGTCGCCCGCGGCCGGGCTGTGCCTGCGGGCGAACATCAGCGCGAGCAGGGCCGAGTTCTCGGTGGCGAAGCGCAGGTAGGTCCGCGCCATGTCGCGGATCGGGCCGCCGACCGAGTCGCAGACCGCGGTCGTCTCGAGCGCGGTGCCGAGCTGCTGGAACCCCGACACCGCGAGCGCGTCGAGCAGCGCCTGCTTGTCCTTGAAATGCCTGGTCGGCGCCGCGTGGCTGACGCCGATGTCGCGCGCCAATTGCCGCAGCGACAGGCCGTCGACGCCGGATTCCCGCAGTGTGGTCTCGGCGCGCTGCAGCAACTCGGCGCGCAGGTCGCCGTGATGGTAGGCGCGTGTTCGGGTTCTCGGCATGGTGTATGCAGGATAACAAAATGTAGGCGTTGACTACTTTGTAGGCACTGCCTACATTTTTCGGTATGACGGTTCGGACCTTCACCGCCCCGATCGCCGTGTTGATGGTGTTCGCGGGGCTGCTCGCCACCATGTACCTCGGCTACGCCAGCAATACCGAGAAGAACCTGCACGACTTTCCCGTCGCGCTGGTCAACCAGGACGTCGGCGACACCCTCGACGGCAAGCCCGCGAACATCGGCGCTCAGGTCACCGACGCGCTGGCGGCCGGAATCCCTTCGGACACCGTCGATCTGCGCGTCGTCGGCATCGCCGAGGCGCGCAACCAGCTGCAGGACGGCGAGGTGTACGGCGCCATCGTGATCCCGTCGGACTTCACCAAGCGCCTCGCCATTCTCGGCGCGGCCGCGGTGGTGCCCGGCGAGATCGAGCGACCGGTCATCACGGTGCAGACGAATCCGCGCATCGGGCCCTACACCACCGGCATCATGCAGCGCATCGCCGACCGCGCGCTGACGCGCGTGAACGAGACCGTCGGCAAGAATCTCACCGATCAGGTGAACGCCGCGCTCGCGAACGGCGCTCCCGTCGAGATGAGCGGCGCCGCAAGGCTTCAGCTGACCGACCCGGTGCAGATCGTCACGGCTCCCTACCGGCCGATGGACGACGGCGCGGGGCAGGGTCTCGTCGCCTTCTTCTACACGCTGATCCTGCTGCTCGCCGGATTCACCGGCGCCATGATGATCCACACGCTCATCGATTCGGTGCTCGGCTTCACGCCGACCGAGTACGGCCCCTGGTTCGTGCAGCCGCCCGCCACGGGCGTCTCGCGCCTGCGCACCCTGCTGATCAAGTGGGGCGTCATCGCCACGGCGGCGCCCATCCTGTCCGCGATGTTCCTCGGCGTCGCAACGGCATTGGGCATCCCGCTCGGTAACGGGCCGCTGCTGTGGCTGTACGGGACCCTGGCCATCATCGCCGTCGGCATCACCGCGCTCGCGGTGCTCGCCGCCTTCGGCACCGCGGGCCTGCTGGTCAACCTGATCCTGTTCGTGGTGCTCGGCCTGCCCTCGTCGGCCGCCACCGTCCCGCTGGAGGCCACGCCCTCCTACATCTCGAATCTGGCGGCCTTCGAACCCATGCACCAGATCTACCTGGCCGTGCGCGCCATCCTCTTCTTCGACGCCCGCGCCTCCGCGGGCCTCGGCCAAGGCCTCTGGATGACCTTGCTCGGCCTGGCCATCGGCCTGATCCTCGGCGTCCTCGCCACCCACCTCTACGACCGTCGCGGCCTGGACCGCGCCACCGCCTCGGATCTGTCGCCGGTGGCGGCTCCGTCTCCGGTCGCGATCCCTGTCGCGGCGGGCTGAGACCGAGGCGTGCACGGCGGCCGCGGACCCCGACCATCGGGTGAGCGACCGCTTTGCGGACCGCGTCGGTTGGGTTGGCCGCGATGGAGGGAATTTCGGCAGTCGCGCCGGGTGCGGGGACGGCGTTGAGTACACCGCCTTGCAGTTGTTCGTAGTACTCGACTTTCCGTTGCAGATACTGAGCGTTCTCGGTTGCCAATTCCAGTTGGTGCAGCATCTCGTTCTGATCGATCTGCGGACCACGACGGTTGGCTCCCTACCCGAGGGTTCGTCGCGGTGGACAGCATTTTCCGCACGAGCCGCGGCGCCGCCGGAGCGAGAGTTCGCAGATTGGGGTTGTCGCCGACGGCGGAGAGGTCGGTCCATACGAAACCAGTACCGGTCGCGGGCTCCTGCCAAACTCGGAGCGTTATCTTCCAGCGCACTCCGTCCGACCTGACTTCCGCCATGGCGGTTCGCAGCGCCGTGATCGAAGCATCGTGCGCGCCGGCTTGTTCGACCATGATGTCGACCGAGCAGTCCGACGCTCCCTCTCGAATGGTGGCTGCGACGTAGCCCGTCTCTGGAACGTCGATCTGATCGTGGCACTTCTCCGAAATCCAGGTACGCATGTCGGTCAATGCGTGTGCGCACAACTCATCTCGATCGTCCTGCCAGATGGCCCGGTACACCAGCGACATCGAGATCCCCTTTCGGCACCCCGCCGCACACTGGACGCGCTGTCGCCATCACCTGTCGCAGCGTGGATGTTTCAAGTCTGCGCTGTTTGCTCCGGCTGAGTGGTCCGAATCGCAGTGCTTTCTGTCGCTCGTGGCCATAGCTCCCCTGAACGGATCACCGAGGCCCCGGCCGTGCCGTGCGGTGCGACGAAACATGTTGTGCCACTGACAACTCGGGGGTTCGAGCCGCAACATCGCTGGAAGCCGCTGCTGCGGGGCAGGATCGGCTGCACCGAGGATCGAACGGGTCAGTGCGACGGTGACCGGCGGACCAATCGCGCCGCGCCGGTGATCAGATCCACCTCGTCCCGCGGCGGCGCGCCGTCGGACTTCGTCTCCCGATGCATGAGGGTGGTCTGGCGCTGTTCGAACTCGTAGTGCTTGGAGCCTTGGAAGGCCGCGGTCACCTCTTCGAAGCCGGTGGCCGCGACCGGGTGACCGGAGCGGCGTTTGGTCCAGGGCAGGAAACGACTGCCGGTGAGGCGGTTCCAGAGGACTTCGGCGAACGCGAGGAGGATCAGCAGCAGGGCGAGTCCGGGGATGGTCATGGCGAGGAGACCCATGCCACGACGTTACCCGCGG
The DNA here is from genome assembly GCF_057708605.1 of Nocardia sp. bgisy118. Taxonomy (NCBI): domain Bacteria; kingdom Bacillati; phylum Actinomycetota; class Actinomycetes; order Mycobacteriales; family Nocardiaceae; genus Nocardia; species Nocardia sp. bgisy118. The sequence continues at coordinate 65,813 of NZ_JBYISM010000021.1, forward strand.
CACGGGCGGTGTGAGCTGCGGCGATGATACCCGCGAGTAGACGAAACGTAGGTGCGAAAAGGTTGCTATCGGGCCACGGAATGCCTATCCTCGATGCCGTGCCGAATCCCGCCGACCACCACAGCGCAGCGCTTCGTGTCGCAGACCGCGACCGCGCTGGGTTGAACTCGGTGCACACCGGGTCCTCCGTGGTTACGCAGGCTACCGCCTCCGGGCCTGAGGTGCGCACCGGGCTAATTCCGCTTACCGCGGTGGTGGCGCAGGCGCGACTTCTCGTAGTAACCCGCCGTAGCGGGGTCTGATTCGGACCGGCCCCCTCGCTGCGGGCTGTTGAATGTGTTGACGCTGGTCCCCTCCGCCGACATTTTTCGGGAAGACCTACCCCACAATGACCATGCTGACTCTTGATACTCAGACATTCATCGCCGCCGCACCCAAGGGGCTGCGCGCGGAAGCCGCCGGGATGAGCCCGGCGGAATTCTACGACCACTACTGCGGGCACGCCGGTCCGATCCGGCTCAGCGAATACGCCGCCGGTCACCGCAACGCCGAGTGCACCGCGACGCTCGAGTTCGCCGACCATCTCCGCACGGTGGCCACCACCGGCAGCCCGGTCGCGGCCCTCACCTCGGCCCTCTACGAGGAGGGTTATCCGGTGGAGATCCTGCAGTTCCACCAGCGCCGCACCGCGGGCGGCACCGCGACCTTCGTCCGGTGCGAGCTCGACGGCAAGCGCGGATGGGGCGCGGCGTTCGCCGACGACGGCGCCGAATCCATCGTTCGCGCAATGCTTTCCGGGATCAACCGACTCGGTTCCTGAATCGCGCCGTTCCTGAAACGCACATCGGGCCGGGCCCCCAGCGGGGTGCCCGGCCCGACGTGTGTGTCTTATTCCGAAGCGGACTGCTGCTCGGCGAGCTGCTTGCGGACCTCGTCCATGTCGAGGGCCTTCACCTGGGTGACCAGGTCCTCGAGCGCGGCCGGCGGCAGCGCGCCCGGCTGCGCGAACACCAGAACGCCTTCGCGGAACGCCATGATGGTCGGGATGGAACGGATGTTCGCGGCGGCGGCGAGGCCCTGCTGGGCTTCGGTGTCGACCTTGCCGTGCACGACGTCGGGGTGCTTGGCCGAGGAGGCCTCGAAGGTCGGCGCGAAGCTCTTGCACGGGCCGCACCAATCGGCCCAGAAATCGACGAGTACCACGTCGTTTCCGGTGACTACCTCGTCGAAATTCTGCTCGGTCAGCGTCTGGGTGGCCATGACGTCCTCTCGTATCGAATGTTGCCAGCTGTAACGCCGGGCTCGGCTCTTATCTTCCACGGCCCACCGGCCACTCGCGCCGCTGGTCGCCGTCCCACCGACGGATACCCGCGATCGTGGCGGGGAAATCACGATCGGCCGCCACGGAATGCACCGCGTCACCGAGCAGACGGACCGGTACCCGGCGGGCCAGCGTGATATGCGGCGTCCAGGCGTCCGGACGCAGGTTGGCGGGCGCGCCAGGACACGGCGACACGATGTCGTATACCCGCCTCTGCAGCGTGAGCAGCTGTTCGGAGGGTACGACCAGCCGGACCAGGATCGGGTGTCGTGCGCCGAACACCAGGACGCCGCCGAGCCGCACCGGGAACGGGCGGAAGATCAGCTCGTCGAGGGCGTGGTCGATGCGCGGCCAGATCTGTCTGGCCACCGCGATCGTGATGTGCGGGCGGTGGGTTTCGATCGCCTTGGCCGTGACACTGGGCAGCCCGGCCTCGGCGAGCAGCGTCCACTGCCGCCGAATCTCGGCCTCGGCCGCGTCGTCCACCAGCAATTCGACCGACTGCACCATGATCTTCTCAACGTAGCCGCACGGCCGCGGATGGCGGGCCGGTTCCGGTGCGGCGAGGCGTCGGCGAGAGGATTGCCCGGTGAACGAGGTGAGGACAGCGGTGCGACTGGGGCTGATCGAGGGTGACGGGATCGGTCCCGAGGTGGTGCGCGCGACCAAGACGGTCGTCGACGAGGCGCTGGCCGCGGCGGGCGCGGCCGCGGTGAAGTGGGTGTCGTTGCCGATGGGGCATCGCGCCATCGAGGAGTTCGGCACCGCGCTGCCGGAACACACGCTGCGCGGGCTCGAGGAACTCGACGCCTGGATCCTCGGGCCGCACGACAACGCGTCCTATCCGGCCGAGCACCGCGGCGCGGTGGCGCCCGGCGGCGCGATCCGCAAGCAGTTCGGCCTGTACGCGAACATTCGCCCGGCCCGCGCGTTCCCGGGCGTCCGCTCTGCCGCGCCGGACATCGACCTGGTGATCGTGCGCGAGAACAGCGAAGGGTTCTACGCCGATCGCAACATGTTCGCCGGCTCGGGGGAGTTCCAGCCGACCCGCGACATGGCGATGTCTGTCGGCGTGGTGACTCGGCGCGCCTGCGAGCTGATCGCGCACGAGGCCTTCCGCCTGGCCTCGGCGCGTCGCAAGCGGGTCACCATCGTGCACAAGGCGAATGTGCTGCCGATGACCATGGGTCTGTTTCGCGATGTCTGCTACGAGGTGGCGCGCGCGTACCCGGGCGTCGAGGTGGACGACGAGCACGTGGACGCGACGGCCGCGCATCTGGTCCGCGCCGCAGGCGATTTCGACGTGCTGGTCACCGAGAATCTGTTCGGCGACATCCTGTCCGATCTGGCGGGCGAATTGAGCGGTTCGCTCGGCATGGCCGCCTCGTTGAACTGCTCGGCGACCCGCGCGATGGCGCAGGCGGTGCACGGCGCCGCGCCGACCCTGGCCGGGCACAACCGCGCCAATCCGGTCGCATTGCAGCTGTCGGCGGCGATGTTGCTGCGCTGGTTGGGAACTCGCGACGCGGATACCGCGCTGCACGGCGCGGCGGATCGCATCGATCGGGCGGTGGCGGCGACCTTCGCGGCGGGCATCGCGACCGCCGATCTGGGCGGTCAGGCCTCGACCGGCGAGTTCACCGAGCAGGTGTGCGCCAGGGTGCACCGGCGCTGAATCGGCTCGGTCCGCGGTTCAGGACAGTCCGGTGGCGAGCTTGACGACGACCTTCTCGTTGGTGACCTCTTGCACTGTCACGTTGAGGCCGTCGGCGGGCTGGGTCTCGCCGACCGGGACGTCGACCTGCTGACCGCCGACCCTCAGGGTGACCGTGTTCCCGTTCACGGCGACGAGTTCCGCGTCGACGCCGAGAATGTTCGCCTTGGCGTCCACGCCGCGGTCGAAGGTCACGGTGCACCCGCCGACATTGCATTCGGACTTGGTACCCGCCCCCTCCACGGTGCAGGCGGCCGCGCCGAGCGGGGCGAGCAGGGCCACAGAAGACAGGATGATCAGCCGTCGAACACGCACGCGCCCAGTGTAGGGGGATTCGGACATCTCCGGCGAGCTGCGGGAACGGTTGCGCGCCGTCGGCGCCCAGCTGGCCGCGCTGCTGCGGGTGCGCCGCCCCGACCTGGATCCGTCCAGGGCCGACCTGCTCGCCTGGTCGACCCTGGCGGTGGCGACCAGCGTCTCCTTCCACCGGCTGCGGCTGCCCGGCGACCGCTTCCGCCAGCTGCTCGCCGAGATGATGACGGCGGTGTCCGATGCCGAGATCCCGGCGCTGAGACGCGGCGCGGTCGGCGCCGTCGATGCGACCGACCGGTGGTATCCGTCGCGGCGCGCCGCGATTCTCGACCAGGCGACCCGGCTGTTCGATCGGTACGGCTTCGCCGGGGTCGGCATCGAGGACATCGGCGCCGCCGTCGGCATCGCGGGCCCCAGCGTCTACAACCGCTTCTCCAGCAAGGCCGAGATCCTCGTCGAACTGTTCGCCCGCGCGAACCTCATCCTGCAAGCCGATCTGCAACGCGACCTCGCCCGCGCGACCAGCGCCGCGGACGCGCTGCACCGGTTGATCGGCAGCTACACCGCGTACTCGCTGGAGAACCCGGCCCTGATCCGGCTGCTCATCACCTCCGAAGCCGACCAGCTCGGGCCCGAGGAGAGCCATCGATTGCGCGGGACACAGCACGGGTACGTCGCCGAATGGGTGGGACTCGTGCGCGGGCACCACCCGGAGATGGATCCGACGGAAGCGCGCATCCGCGTGCACGCGGCGCTCGGCGCCGTCAACGACATCGCGGCGACACCGCATCTGCGCGCGTCCGCGGGCATCGAGGCAGCCGCCGGGATCGTATGCGGCGCACTGCTCCGCATCGACCCGCCCCGCGCCCGAGCGCGCCGAGGCCGCGGGTAGCCACGGGCCGGTCGCGACCGCCGGATAAAACCGCAGCGCAGGCCGGGTTGCCGCGCCGGGCGACGGGTACGCGGGCGGTATGGAGAGGCAAGATCGAATAGCGGAACCCTGGGGTCGCAGGCTCGCGTACGGGCCCGGACAGCGGTGGCCCGAACGGGTGGACATGTATCTGGTGGCGGGCGTCGAGCCCGAGGACGTGCAGCGGTGGGTGCCGTCGGCCTCGATATTGAGCTCCAACGGCGACGCGTTCGACATCGCGGTCGTGGACGGCCGGATGGTCGGTGTCCGCGGCCGCGCCGTGGACCGGGTGAATCGCGGCAGGCTCGGCCCGAAGGATCTGTTCGGCTGGCAGGCCAACGCCTCGCCGGACCGGCTGACCCGCCCGCTCGTCCGCCAGGACGGCGAGCTCGTCGAGACCGATTGGGACACCGCCATGGACCGCGTCGTGCGGCACAGCAGGGCGCTGCTCGAGCGGCACGGTCCCGAGTCGATCGGGTTCTACACCTCGGGCCAGCTGTTCCTGGAGGAGTACTACACGCTGAGCGTGCTCGCCCACGCGGGCATCGGCACCAACCACGTCGACGGGAACACCCGGCTCTGCACGGCGACGGCCGCCCAAGCGCTGAAGGAGTCCTTCGGCTGCGACGGTCAGCCGGGCTCGTACACCGACGTCGACCACGCCGACGTCATCGCGTTGTTCGGGCACAACGTCGCCGAGACGCAGTCGGTGCTGTGGACGCGGATCCTGGACCGGCTGGCCGGGCCGAACCCGCCCGCGATCGTGTGCGTCGACCCGCGCTACACCCCGGTCGCCGCGCACGCCACCGTCCACCTCGCGCCCCTGCCCGGCACCAATGTGGCGCTGATGAACGCGCTGCTGCACGAGATCGTCGCCAACAACTGGGTGGATCTGGACTACATTCACGAGCACACCGTCGGCTTCGACGAATTGCGCTCTCAGGTCAGCGAATTCTTCCCGGAGCGGGCGGCCAGGATCTGCGGTGTCGCGGTCGAGGACATTCGCGAGGCGGCCCGGCTGCTCGGCACCGCCGCGCGTCTGTTGTCCACGGTGCTGCAAGGCTTCTACCAATCCCATCAGGCGACCGCGGCGGCGGTGCAGGTCAACAACGTCCACCTGATCCGGGGAATGCTCGGGCGGCCCGGTTGCGGGGTATTGCAGATGAACGGTCAGCCGACGGCGCAGAACACGCGCGAATGCGGCGCCGACGGCGAGATGGCCGGCTTTCGCAACTGGGCCAACGACGCGCACGTCGCCGAGCTGGCCGAGCGGTGGCAGGTCGAGCCCGAGCGGATCCCGCACTCCGGGCCGCCGACCCACGTCATGCGGATGATCCGGCTCGCCGAGCAGGGCGACATTCGGATGCTGTGGGTGAGCGCCACCAACCCGGCGGTGTCGCTGCCGGAGCTGGCGCGCGTCCGGTCGATCCTCGCGCGCGAGGACCTGTTCCTCGTGGTGCAGGACATCTTCCCGACCGAGACCGCGGCCATGGCCGATGTCGTACTGCCCGCCGCGGCGTGGGGCGAGAAGACCGGCGCCTTCACCAACGCCGACCGCACCGTGCACCTCTCGGAGCGGGCCGTCGACCCGCCCGGTGAGGCCAAGTCCGACCTCGACATCTTCCTGGACTACGCCCGCCGCATGGATTTTCGCGACCGGGACGGCGGCCCGCTGATCCACTGGCGCGATCCGGAGTCGGCGTTCGAGGCGTGGAAGGCGTGCTCGGCCGGACGCCCGTGCGACTACAGCGGCCTGACCCACGCGAGGTTGAGTGCGGGCTCGGGCATCCAATGGCCTTGCGACAGTGCGCATCCGGACGGTACGGAGCGCCTCTACACCGACGGACGGTTCTGGACCGCGCCCGACGACTGCGAGTCCTACGGCAAGGATCTGGTCTCCGGGAAGCCGGTCGAGCTCGCCGAGTACCGCGCGCTGAACCCGGACGGTAAGGCGATCATCAAAGCGGCCGACTACGTCCACCCGCACGAGGAACTCGCCGCCGACCGTCCGTTCGCGCTGGTCACCGGGCGAACGCTGTACCACTTCCACACCAGGACCAAGACCGCACGGGTACCGCAGCTGGACGCGGCCGCGCCGGAGGTCTGGGTCGAGATCTCGCGCGCCGACGCCGAACGCGCGGAGATCGGCGAGGGCGACCTGGTGGAGGTCTCGACGCGGCGCGGGTCGGTGCGGGCCCGCGCCCGCATCGGCCGGATCCGCCCCGGCGTGCTCTTCCTGCCGTTCCACTACGGCTACTGGGACCGAGGCGACGGCGCGCACGACCGGGCGGCGAACGAGTTGACCCCGACCGACTGGGATCCGGCGTCCAAACAGCCGCTCTTCAAGACCGCGGCGGCGAACCTGCGGCGGGTGGCGCATGGCGCCCACCCGGCCCCCGCGCCGACGACGACCGCGTCCGCCCCGGTCGATGACTCCGTGGCCGCCACCACCGGTGGTCCCGCGGCGTTCGCCGACGAACTCGAATCGTTCGATGGCGGCTCGACCTGATCGAGGGGTCGCCTAGGATGCGTGCGAAATCTCCTGTGCCGGAATCTTTTCCACGTGAAGTCGGAGCGGCTCGGGTCCCGCGAGGCTCGCTGAGCAGTGTGCGCGCGCCTCGGACTTCGGGCGGCGGACGAGCGATGATGCCGCGTCGAGTAGCTAATGCCCAGCGATGCCGCGCTGCGACGGTTTCGTCAGAGCGGGTCCCGCGACCTCCCGACGGGACGTGGCGCGCGTCTCGGCTTCGGTGCTGGTGTGGGCATCGCTTCGCTTCGGCTTGTGCGCCGGAGTGAAGCGTGGACGACAACTGCCTGGACAGAATGGCAATCATGCGGCAACCCACAAGAGTGGGCGAATCGGCGCGGGGGTATGGTGTCCCGTCGGCGCACCGGCAGCCTGTACCGCGTGGAGTCCGCAACGAGCCGATGTGGAATTCCATTACTGTCCAGCACGAAACGTCTCGGTCGCTTAGATTGCCAAACGGGTGGTGACACCCGGGTTTCTCGTAACCGAAATGTGGAGGGCTGCTGTGTCTGATCGATCCAAGCCTGGCAGGCGTGCCCTGCGAGCGATGTGCGCGCTCACCGGCGCCGCACTCGTGCTGGCGGGCTGTACCACCAACACCGAGGAAACCGGACCGGCGGTCTCCAAGGTGCAGGTGGACAAGGTAACCGAAATCGCCGATCAACTGCCCGACAAGGTCAAGCAGTCCGGCAAGCTGGTCATCGGTGTGAACGTGCCGTACCAGCCCAACGAGTACAAGGACGCCAGCGGCAAGATCGTCGGCTTCGACGTCGACATGATGGATGCGGTCGCCTCCGTGCTCGGGATCAAGGCCGAGTACGTGGAGTCGGCGTTCGAGAAGATCATTCCGGCGATCCAGGCGGGCACCTACGACGTCGGCATGTCCTCGATCACCGACTCGAAGGAACGCGAGCAGCAGGTCGACTTCACCACCTACTTCAGCGCGGGCATCCAGTGGGCCCAGCAGACCGGCAAGCCGGTCGACCCGAACAATGCCTGCGGCAAGAAGGTCGCAGTGCAGGCCACCACCGTCGAGCACACCGACGAGGTGCCCGCCAAGAGCGCCAAGTGCGTCGCGGAAGGCAAGCCCGCCATCGACATCAAGCCGTTCGACGAGCAGAGCGCCGCGACCAACGCGCTGGTGCTCGGCCAAGTCGACGCGATGTCGGCCGACTCGCCGGTGACCGCCTACGCCATCAAGCAGAGCAGCGGCAAGATCGAGACCGCGGGCCCGGTGTTCGACTCCGCGCCCTACGGCTGGGCGGTGCCGAAGGGCTCGCCGCTGGCCAAGGTGCTGCAGGCGGCGGTCAACCATCTGATCCAGAACGGCCAGTACAAGCAGATCACCGAGAACTGGGGCGTGCAGGACGGCGCGATCACCCAGTCGGTCGTCAACGGGGCCGTGAGCTGACCCATGTCCGACAACGACACCACCGTCGTGCCCGGCGATCCCGGGCCCGGCGGCGTCCCCGCGCCTGCCGAGCCGGAGCCGATCAAAGCGGTTCCGCTGCGCAGGCCGGGCCGATGGATCGCCGCGGCCGTCATCCTCGTGCTGCTCGGCCTTTTCGTCTACGGCGCCGCCACCAATGACGCCTACCAGTGGAGCACCTACTGGAAGTACCTGTTCGACAGCCGGATCGTGGCGGGCGCGGTCGTCACCCTCGAGTTGACGGTGCTGGCGATGGCCATCGCGATCGTCCTCGGCACTGTGCTCGCGGTGATGCGCCTCTCGCCGAACCCGGTGCTGCGCTCGACCGCCTGGGTGTATCTCTGGATCTTCCGCGGCACACCGATTTTCGTGCAGCTGGTGTTCTGGGGCCTGGTGCCCTCGCTGTACCAGCAGATCCATCTCGGTGTGCCGTTCGGGCCGCAGTTCTTCGAGCTCGACGTGCAGGAGTTGCAGGCGGCGTTCACGTTCGCCGTCATCGGCCTGGGCCTCAACGAGGCCGCCTACATGGCCGAGATCGTCCGCGCGGGTATCAATTCCGTGGGCGAAGGGCAGCGCGAGGCGTCGGTCGCGCTCGGCATGTCCTGGACCCAGACCATGCGGCGCACAGTGCTGCCGCAGGCCATGCGGGTGATCATCCCGCCCACCGGCAACGAACTCATCGGCATGCTGAAGACCACCTCGCTGGTCACCGCGATCCCGTTGAGCACCGACCTGTTCGGGCGGGCCCGCGACATCTACGGCGTGAACTTCCAGCCGATCCCGCTGCTGCTCGTCACCGCGACCTGGTATCTGGCCATCACCAGCGTGCTGATGGTGGGCCAGTTCTATCTGGAGCGGTACTACTCGCGCGGCGCGTCCCGGCAGCTGACCGCCAAGCAGCTACAGGAACTGGCCGACGCACAGAGCGTGGTGAAGGCGAAATGACGGTTTCCACGAACAAGGACGAGCAGGCCGCGCCGCGAATGATCGTCGCCGACCGGGTGTGCAAGAACTTCGGCGCGCTCCAGGTGCTCAAAGGCATCTCGCTGGAGGTGGCGCGCGGTGAGGTGCTGTGCCTGATCGGCCCGTCCGGTTCCGGCAAGTCCACCTTCCTGCGCTGCATCAACCACCTCGAACAGGTGAACGCGGGCAGGCTGTACGTGGACGGCGAACTCGTCGGGTACCGCCAGAAGGGCGACAAGCTCTACGAACTGCACCCGCGCGATGCGGCCAGGCAGCGTCGCGATATCGGCATGGTGTTCCAGCACTTCAACCTGTTCCCGCACCGGACGGCGCTGGAGAACATCATCGAGGCGCCGACGCAGGTCAAGAAGGTGCGCAAGGCCGACGCCGTGGCCCGCGCGCACGAACTGCTCGATCGAGTCGGCATGGGCGACAAGGCCAATGCCTACCCGGCTCAGCTGTCCGGCGGTCAGCAGCAGCGCGTCGCGATCGCCAGGGCGCTGGCCATGGATCCGAAGCTGATGTTGTTCGACGAGCCGACCTCGGCGCTGGATCCGGAGCTGGTCGGCGAGGTCTTGCAGGTGATGCGGGAGCTCGCCGAGAGCGGCATGACCATGGTGGTGGTGACGCACGAGATGGGCTTCGCCCGCGAGGTCGCCGACCAGCTGGTGTTCATGGACGGCGGCGTGGTGGTCGAGGCGGGCGTGCCGCGCGAGGTGCTCGCGAACCCGAAACACGAACGCACCAAGGCATTCCTGTCGCGGTTGCTCTGAGCCGCGACAGCAGTGGGCCGGGCGTCCGAGGGGCGCCCGGCCCGATGTGTCAGTGTCTATCGACTACTTCCGCTCGGTGAACGATCACGGGAACGGCGAGAAGAAGCCGAGGGCGGCACCGGCCACTGCGCCGATGGCGCATCCGGGAATGGCTCCGACCACGAAGAACCAGATGCCGATCGCGGCACCGACCAGGCAGCCGATGGTGGCGCCGACGATGATCGAAATCGGGCCCACGGCCTGCTGTACGCCCGGCAGATCCCGGGAGAGGAGCGCATCGGTCGTCGGTCCGCCGATCGGGGTCAGCGACAGCTGGGTGCCTGCGGCATTGAGCGCGGGCGCGACGGCGAACTGCCCGAACGTCGTCGGGATGGCGCCGACGACCGTGCCGTCGTCCGCGAGAACCGTGACCGCGTCGGGTGTGATGGCGAACGTACCGGAGGCGAGACTCACCACGGCGCTCGAGTGATCGGCCGCGAGTATCGCCGTGTAGCCGACGGCGCCGTCCGTGCCGCTGAAGCTGACGTCCGCCAGACCGGCCTCCCCGTGTCCGGTAGCGGTGGCTACGCCGGTGGCCGCGATGGCCATGAATGTGGTAGCCACCAGTTTCTTGATAAACATTGGACTCCAATCCGTGCTTGCCGATTTCCTTTGACGTTCCCCCGGCGAACGGCACCGGATAAGAAATATGATGGGTGCCGACGCATTATTCGGGTTCCCGGCTTGTTTTTCACTGACGGGTAATGCGGGAAGTGCGAGGTTCAGCTTGCCCTGACAAGGGCGTCGACCAGTGTAGATGGAAGCCGTGACCGGAGTGGGCACTTCCGTCGATAGTGTCGGAGGAGTGGCGAGTGTGCCACCCGCGCAGGTCACTTCGCAGAATTGCCGGTCACCATTCTTCGGATACTCCGCTTGCGATCACGGGCGATCGCCGGAACGATCGCCGAGGGCGATTCGAAGCTGGCCGAGGAGCACCTTGGTGGCCGGCGCCGCGGGATGGTCGGTGCGCCAGACCAGCGCGAGTTGCCCGCGCAGTTCCGGCTCGACGATCGGCAACGCGCGCACGTCGTGGGCGGCGGCCTCCTCCTCGGTGAGCGCGGGCACGACGGCGACGCCGAGCCCGCGTGCCGCGAGCCGCAGCAGCAGGGGCGGTGCGGCCGCCTCGAAGGCCACTCGCGGCTCGAAACCGGCTGCGGCGCAGGCGCGTTCGAGGACGCCACGCAGTCCGGTGCCCGAGGGCAGGCAGATCAGCGGATGGTCGCGCAGCGCGGCGAGCGGGATGGTCGCCCCATGGGAGTGGTCGTCGGCGGCGACCGCGGCGACCACCGCGGTGTCCAGCACCACCTGCTTGCCGAGCCCGGGATCGAGGCCCGCGCCGCTCAGCCCGACCAGGGCGATGTCGAGTTCGCCGCGGCCGAGGGCGGCGAGCATGCGTTCGGAGGTGTCCTCGGTCAGGCTGATGCCGACTTCCGGGTGGTCGTTGTGGAAATCGGCGAGGACCGCCGCGACGTCGAATTCCTCGGGGGCCGCGCCGGAGATGAGTCCGACTCGCACGTGACCGCGCAGCAGGCCGGTGAACTCGTCCACCGTGTCCACGATGCGCTGGGTCGCGGCCAAAGCAGCCTTGGCGTGCGGCAATACGGCCGCGCCTACCTCGGTGAGCGTTACCGTGCGCCCGCCACGGTCCAGCAGCGGCTGGCCGAGTTCCCGTTCGAATTGCCGGATCTGGGCGCTCAGTCCCGGCTGGGTCAGGTGCAGGCGCGCTGCGGCGCGGGTGAAGTTGGCTTCTTCCGCCACGGCGACGAAGTAGCGCAGGTGGCGCAGTTCCATAACTGGAGATTCTAGTATCGATAGAAACTATCTGTTGTACTTATCGTTCTGGGCCGGGCATCGTCGATGGCATGGCAGACAACGCAACGCAGACCACCGATTTCGCCGTCTTCACCGGCCCGGTCTTCCGCCCGGGCGAGTCCGGGTACGAGGTGGAGATCGCCGGGTTCCAGACCGCCTACACCCACCGGCCCGAGCTCGTGGTCGTCGCCGCGCACGGCGAGGATGTGCGCGCCGCGGTGGAATACGCCGCGCGCCACGGACTTCCGGTGGCCGTGCAGGCGACCGGGCACGGGCTCTCGGTGGCGGCCGAGGGCGGGGTGCTGATCAGCACCGCCCGCATGACCGGCATTCGGATCGACCCCGAGGCGCGGACCGCGCGGGTCGCCGCGGGGGTGCGCGCGGGCGCGCTGGTCGAGGCGGCCGCGCAGTTCGGGCTGGCGCCGCTGAACGGCTCCTCGCCGTCCGTCGGCGTGATCGGCTACACGCTCGGCGGCGGACTCGGCCTGCTGGCAAGGGAATTCGGCTACGCGGCCGATCACGTGCGGATGATCGAACTGGTCACCGCGGACGGCAGGATGCGCACGCTGCGCCCGGGCGACGAACTGTTCGGCGCGGTGCTCGGCAGCGGCGGCAACTTCGGCGTGGTGACGGCGCTGGAACTCGACCTGGTTCCGGTGCGGACGGTCTACGGCGGGCAGCTGGTGTTCGACGAGCCGCTGGCGGGCGCCGCGCTGGAGGCTTGGCGGCAGTGGACCGCGACGGTGCCCGAGCGGCTGACCTCGAGCGCCACCACGCTGACCTACCCCGACATCCCGCAGGTGCCGGAGATGCTGCGCGGTCGATACGTCGCCTCGATCCGCGTCGCGTTCGACGGTCCCGCCGACGAAGGCGAGCGTCTGGTCGCCCCGTTGCGCGCGGTCGGCGCCCGGCTGCGCGACGATCTGCGCGAGCTGTCCTACACCGAATCGCACACCATCCACAGCGATCCCGACCACCCGCACGCCTACGCCGCGACCAATGCCGTCCTCGGCGAACTCACCGGCGACGCGCTGGCCGCGCTGGCCGCCGCCACCGGTCCCGGCGGGTCGATTCCGGCCGTGGTCGACATCCGTCACCTCGGCGGCGCGCTCGGCAGGCCCGGCCCGGCCGGTGTCGCCGTCGATCGGCGGGAGGCCGCGTACGTGGTCCGCGTGATCACCATGCCCGCGCCCGGCGCGGGTGCGGGGGTGCCCGCCGAGCACGTCGCGGTACGAGAGGTGTTGGCGCCGTGGACGATCGGTCACAGCCTGGCCTTCCTCTACGGCGCGGGCGACGGGGCGGACGACGCGCAGACCCGCGCGGGATACGCGCCGGACACCTACGCGCGGCTCGCGGCGCTGAAGGCGAAGTACGACCCGCACAACATGTTCCGCTTCAACCGCAACATCAGGCCCGCGGCCTGAGCGCGTGCGGTGCGCCCATCGGCAGTTGGCCGGTGGGCGCTCGGGTGCTATCTTCGTGATATCACTCTGATACCGGGAGGATGTCATGAAGCTCAGGCCCGCATTCCACGTCAACGGCTTTCTGGTGCTGTTGGCCTGGTTGGTGCTGACCCTCGTCTTCGGCGGCGCGGCCGCCGTGGGGTACGTCGCGGCGGCCAAGGACGGCAACACGCCCGCGCTGATCGCGGCGATCGCGGCGACCGTGGTCGTGGTGGCGCTCGCGCTGTCGACCACCGGGTTGGTGATCGTCGACCCGAACGAGGCGAAGGTGGTCCAGTTCTTCGGTCGCTACATCGGTTCGGTGAGCGAGCCGGGCTTCTTCTCGGTGGTGCCGCTGACCGACCGCAAGAGCATCTCGCTGCGGGTGCGTAATTTCGAGACGCAGAAGCTGAAGGTCAACGACGCCGACGGCAACCCGGTGGAGATCGCGGCGGTGGTCGTCTACCGGGTGGTGGACAGCTTCAAGGCCGCGTTCTCCGTCGACGACTACGAGGAGTACGTGGAGACCCAGTCCGAGGCCGCGGTGCGGCACCTGGCCACCACGCATCCCTACGACGCGCACGACGCCGGACGCACCAGCCTGCGCGACGGCGCCGAGGTCGCCGAGGAACTGACCGTCGAACTGCGGGACCGCACCGAGATGGCGGGCATCGAGGTGCTCGAGGCCAGGATCACCCACCTCGCCTACGCGCCGGAGATCGCCCAGGCCATGCTGGTTCGCCAGCAGGCCGCGCAGGTGGTGGCCGCGCGCACGCAGATCGTGGAGGGCGCGGTCGGCATGGTCGGCCTGGCGCTCGATCGCCTGACTCAGCAGGGTGTCGTCGAACTCGACGAGGAACGCCGGGCCGCGATGGTGTCCAACCTGCTCGTGGTGCTGTGCGGCGATCGCGCGACCCAGCCCGTGGTCAACGCCGGAACGCTGTACAGCTGAGCCGCGCTCATGGTCGAACGCAAGAAGCTGCTGCTGCGCCTCGATCCGGCCGTCCACGAGGCGCTGGCCAAATGGGCGGCCGACGATCTGCGCAGCATCAACGCTCAGATCGAGTACGCATTGCGCCTTGCGCTCGAACAGGCGGGCCGCAAACCGAAGTCCAAGTGAGACGAAAGCGCCTGGAATGCAGCGCCTTCCGTGAGGGAGGCGCTGCTTCGGTGTGTCAGTGGACGAGCTCGGCGATCAGGCGCACGCTGTCGTCGTAGAGCGCCCGCTGGGCCTCGCGATCGTAGGAGGCCGCGGAGGACGGGCGCTCGGTGCGGCCGACGAAGTGGCGGCCGGTGGTCGCCGCGAGGGACGAGTCGGTGATCAAGCGGGCGAGATCCGCGCCGGACCTCGAAGGCGTGTGGACACCGGGCAGCAGTACCAGGGCCTTGGCCGCCGAGCCCCACAGCGCCTGCGCGAATCTGCCCGCGTCCCTTGCCAATCCCGTGCCGGGCATCAGGCCGGGGTCGAACGCGTTCACCGTGACGCCGTCGTCGGCGAGCCTGCGCGCCAACTCGTAGGCGGTGTGCAGATTCGCGAGCTTCGAGGTGCTGTAGCGGCGGCGGCCGTCGCGGTGCGCCGGTTCCGTCGCGGCGGGCGGGTGGGCGAGTTCGCGCGCGGAGGCGGTCAGCGGGTGCGGCATGCCGGTGAAGCGGCGCGGGTCGTGCGTCCCCGAGGTGACGAACACGATCCGTGCGGGCGCGACCAGATCGGCGCGCAACTCCTGCACCAGCGCGAGGTGGCCGAGGTGGTTGACGCCGAAGGTGGCCTCGACGCCGTCGGCCGTGTAGGCGCGGCGGGTGAATTGCAGCCCCGCGTTACAGACCAGGCCGCGCAGCGGAGGCAGGCCCGCCGCGCGCAGTTCCGCCGCGAAGTCCTGAACCGAGGCGAGCGAGCCCAGGTCCAGGGCCATGCCGCGGGCGCCGGCTGCGGCGGCTTCCCGCTCGGCGCGCTCGGCGTCCCGGCCGGTCACGACGACCGTCCAGTGCGGATCGGCGGCCAGCGCCCTGGCGCATTCGCGGCCGAGTCCGCTTGTGCCGCCGGTGATCACCACAGTTCTGTCACTTATTGTCATGTGGCACAGTGTGCCACTTTGTGCCATGCGTGACAATGCTTCCATGTCGTTGCGGGATCGGAAGAAGGAACGCACCCGGCGCGCGATCGCCGAGGCGGCGCTGCGGTTGTTCGCCGAGCGGGGGTTCGAGGCGGTGACCATCGCCGACATCGCCGCCGCGGCCGACGTGGGCACCCGGACGCTGCACCGGTACTACAGCGGCAAGGACGAACTGCTCTTCGCCGACGACGACGAGCACCGCGCCGAACTCGCCCGTCTGCTCGCCGAGCGCCCGGCGGGGGAGGACCCGGAGCAGACGCTGGCCACCCTCATCGGGCCGATGGTGGTGCACTTCGCCGACCGGCTCGACGAGTTGCGCACCCGCGACGCGCTGATCGCCGCCAACCCGGCGCTACAGGCCCGCGATCTCGCCAAGCGCAGCGCCATCGAAGCGCTGCTCGCGGAGCACCTGGCCCGGCAGATGGGCGTCGACCCGACGGCGGACGTGCGCCCGCTGCTGTGGGCCAAGGTCGGCATGGCCTGCTTCTTCGCGGGCTACGAGATCTGGCTGCGCACCGGAGGGGAACTCGCCGACCACGTCACCGCCGCGCGCGCCGCGTTGGTCGACGAACTCGGCGCCGCAGGCCGCGGCTGAACTGTCGGCCGACCGTCCGTCGATGGGGCTCGCTTCGAGCGCGAGGTCAGGTGATTCCGAGCGCCCGAGCGAGAAGCCCCTGCCGGGTGCGCACACCGGATTTGGCAAGTATCGCCTTCACGTGATCGTTGACCGCGGGCTCGGAGATCCCCAAATCGCCTGCCATGCGGTGTGATTCGAGGCCGGTGGCGAGCAGGTCGAGCACCTCGGTCTCGCGGGCGGAGAGCGCGTGCGTCCGTGCGAACAGGTCCAGACGCTCGGCCGGGGTGCTGGGTGTCAGCGAGACCGTGATGTCCTCGGTGCCGACCCGGTCGGCCCGCACGGTGAGCCAGCGCGCGCCGCCGAGATGGACGCGCGACCACGGCGGCCCGACCGGAGTGCCGTGCTCGGCGGCCAGCAGCGCGGCGCCCGCGTTGTAGACCGAGTTCGGGATCGGCGGCATGGCCTCCTGCGGTGGATTCAGCCGGAGCAGCGCCGCCGCGGCGGCCGGGGTCTGGCCGCGCATCCGCAGGTCCGGTCCGAGGACCACGGTCGCGGGCCCGGCCGGGGCGAGCCCGCCCGCCTCCGCGACGAAGGTGCGGCCGAGCGCGGCCCGCAGCCCCCGCGCGATCGGCGCCGCCAGCGCGGCCAGGGTGGTGAGCTGGCTGGGATCGAAGGCACGAGGGATCCTGCGCAAGAGCTCCAGGAAGCCCCAGCAGCCGTAGCGGTCGCCGAATACCACGGTGGCGGTGTCGAAGACGCCGAGCTCGCGCTGCACCTCGCGCCACACCCGCGAGCGCGCGGGATCGCCGCCGGTGGCGATGCGTAAGGAGGTCGCCGCGGTGCCCCGCTCGAGCAGATCGCTCCAGCGGGTGAACTCCGTCAGATACCGCAACCGGACCAGCTCGGGCAGCCGTGACCAGGGCAGACCTGGCAGGTCGGCCACCGGCGATGTCCCGATCCTGGTGACCGGGTCGGTGAGCATGAAGACGTGCCCGTCGAAGGAGACGGCCGCGCGGAGATCGGCGAGCACCATTTCGCGCAGCCGCTTGGCCGTCTGTTCGGCAAGGCAGTGGCGCTCGACGCGATCGAGGAGCTCTCGCGCACTGGGCACCGGCCAAGTCTAGGGCGAGAACCCCTGGCTCCGGGACGTGTCGGCGCGTAGGAGCCTCAGTTCGGGGTGCCGACCTCGGCGGTGAAGCCGCGTTCCCAGGCGCGGTGCTTGCGCCCGGCGTCCAGGACGAACGGCGAGATCGACGCCGCCCCGACGAAAGCGTTGTTGACCCACGACCCCGGGAAGCGGCAGGGCCGGAGCACATCGAGGAAGAGCACGACGCGGGTGCTGTCGGAATCGTTCCATGCGCTGTGCTCGTAGGAGTCGTCGAACAGCAGGCTCTCGCCCTCGCGCCAATGCCGCGTCAACCCGCCGACCCGGATACCGCACCGCTTCGGATCGCCGACGCGCAGCCCGAGGTGGTAGCGGAGCACCCCGTTCCACAGCCCGCGGTGCGGCGGGATGCGCTTGCCCGGCGTCAGGATGGAGAACATCGCCGTGACGAGCCCGGGCACCTGGTCGAGCAGCGCCGCCGTCTCGGGGCAGCGGGCCCGGTTGGCCTCCGACCGGACGCCGTAGCCGCAGAAGAAGAAGGTGCGCCAGCGTTCGTCGGAGATCGCGGCGACGTCGCTGGAGATCTCGTGAAAGGCGGGCAGGTCGTCGCAGTGCACCAGCACGGCGTCCATCTCCGCTCTGATGGTCCGCCAGTTCTCCTCCAGGAGACGCGACCACGCGAACTGGCCGGGATCGAGGAACGGCTCCGTACTGACGAGGGACGTATGAGCGACGATCCGCTCGAGCGGGGACAGCAGCCGCATGGCGGCGTCATAACTGTGATCGCGAAGACTCTTGGCCATGGCAGCGAGAATAGAAGTGAAATCGCTCGCCGACATGGTCCGACACGACGATAAGCGCAGGTCAGGGCCCCGGCTTTTCGGTGACGAAGATGGCCGTGCCGGGGAACAGCTCGCCGCGCAGCGGGCTCCACTGACCCCATTCCCGGTCCAGCCACTCCGGCCAGTCGGGTTCGACGATGTCGCGCAGCACCAATCCCGCGGCGACGATCTCGCGGACCCGGTCGCCGATGGTGCGGTGGTGCTCGACGTAGGTCGCCGCGCCGTCGGCGTCCACCTCTACATAAGGGGTGCGATCGAAATAGGGGATGGACGCGGTGAGGCCCGCCGGGCCGGGGTCGTCGGGGAAGATCCAGCGCATCGGATGATTCACCGAGAAGACCCAGCGTCCGCCGGGCCTCAGCACCCTGGCCACCTCGCGCATCAGCAGCGCGGAGTCGGCGACGAAGGGCACCGCGCCGAACGCCGAGCAGGCCAGGTCGAAGGACGCGTCCGCGAACGGCAGCGCTTCGGCGCCCGCCTGCACCAGCGGGACCCGCGGCCCGCCGCGCGCCATCGCGGCCAGCCCGCGCTCCAGCATGCCCATCGAGAGATCGAGCCCGACCGGCAGCGCGCCCTGCCCGGCCAGCCAGCGCGCGCACGGGGCCGAACCGCAGCCGATCTCTAAGACGCGCTTGCCCGCCAGGTCCTCGCCGAGAAAGTGCATATCGCCCTCGTGCAGTCCCTCCGGGCACCACACGAACTCGCCGCCGGGGGAGTCGACGCCGAGGAAATCGGCGTGGGTCTGGTGATACTGATCGGCGTCGGCGTCCCACCAGCGCCTGCTGGCGCGTTGACTGTCGGCCGAACTCAGCCGGCTTCGAGTGGTTCCGGCGGTTCCGAGCAGGGCGTTCGCTTGGGCATGGCGATCTTCCGACACGCGCGTGAGCTTAACGATTGCGGCGCACCGGAAACGCTCCGGCGTGGCGTGCAGACCGGTTTGCCCGTGCGGACCAAGGTCGCGTACGCTGAACGCGCGAGTGTCTGCTGTACTGACGTACCGGTGTACCGAAGTAACGATCTACCGACGTATCAGCGTACTGAAATAACAGAGCGCCCGTGCTGAGTTTCACAAGTGGATGAGTGCGGTACGTTCCTCTGTGTCCGTCGTCGCATCGTCGCGGTGATTTCGCAGCGTACCGAAAGTTCCAATGTCCGCAACCGACCACAATCCGTCCGGAGCAAACCGACACATGCCCACCACCGTCACCTCGCCGCAGGTAGCCGTCAACGACATCGGCTCCGCCGAGGACTTCCTCGCCGCCATCGACGCCACGATCAAGTACTTCAACGACGGCGACATCGTCGAAGGAACCATCGTCAAGGTCGACCGCGACGAGGTCCTGCTCGACATCGGTTACAAGACCGAAGGCGTCATCCCCTCCCGTGAACTCTCCATCAAGCACGATGTCGACCCGAACGAGGTCGTTTCCGTGGGCGATGAGGTCGAGGCCCTCGTTCTCACCAAGGAGGACAAGGAAGGCCGCCTGATCCTGTCGAAGAAGCGGGCGCAGTACGAGCGTGCGTGGGGCACCATCGAGGAGCTCAAGGAGAAGGACGAGGCCGTCAAGGGCACCGTCATCGAGGTCGTCAAGGGCGGCCTGATCCTCGACATCGGCCTGCGCGGCTTCCTGCCCGCCTCGCTCGTCGAGATGCGTCGCGTCCGCGACCTCCAGCCGTACGTCGGCAAGGAGATCGAGGCCAAGATCATCGAGCTGGACAAGAACCGCAACAACGTGGTTCTGTCCCGCCGCGCGTGGCTGGAGCAGACCCAGTCCGAGGTGCGCTCCGAGTTCCTGCACCAGCTGCAGAAGGGCCAGGTCCGCAAGGGTGTGGTCTCCTCGATCGTCAACTTCGGCGCCTTCGTCGACCTGGGCGGCGTGGACGGTCTGGTGCACGTCTCCGAGCTGTCCTGGAAGCACATCGACCACCCGTCCGAGGTCGTCGAGGTCGGCAACGAGGTCACCGTCGAGGTTCTCGACGTCGACCTGGACCGCGAGCGCGTCTCGCTGTCGCTCAAGGCGACCCAGGAAGACCCGTGGCGTCAGTTCGCCCGCACCCACGCGATCGGCCAGATCGTGCCGGGCAAGGTCACCAAGCTCGTTCCGTTCGGTGCGTTCGTGCGCGTCGAAGAGGGCATCGAGGGCCTGGTGCACATCTCCGAGCTGGCCGAGCGCCACGTCGAGGTCCCGGACCAGGTTGTCGCGGTCGGCGACGACGCGATGGTCAAGGTCATCGACATCGACCTGGAGCGTCGCCGGATCTCGCTCTCGCTGAAGCAGGCGAACGAGGACTACCACGCCGAGTTCGACCCGTCGAAGTACGGCATGGCCGACAGCTACGACGAGCAGGGCAACTACATCTTCCCCGAGGGCTTCGACCCCGAGACCAACGAATGGCTCGAGGGCTTCGACAAGCAGCGCGAGGAGTGGGAAGGCCGCTACGCCGAGGCGGAGCGTCGCCACAAGATGCACACCGCGCAGATGGAGAAGATGGCGGCCGACGCCGCGGCCGAGGCCGCGAACGGCGGCGGCGCGTCGAACTACTCCTCCGAGAGCGGTGCGCAGACCTCCTCCAGCCAGGCCGAGCCCGCTGGCGGTTCGCTGGCCAGCGACGCCCAGCTGGCGGCTCTGCGGGAGAAGCTCTCCGGCAACGCCTGATTCGGGTAGAGCACGCGCGAAGGCCCCGGTCCCCACGGACCGGGGCCTTCGCCCTTTTGGGGGTAAGTTCGTCGGACGAACAAAGGGGGCGCACGAGTGCGAGGGATTCGGCCGCGGCGGCAAGACCGCAGCCGATCTGCTGCGGGAGTGGTTTCCCACCGCGCGGGGACCGACGCCGGTCGCGACTCAGGCGGCGGCGACGGTGAAGCGGCGCTGCGGGAAGCGCGGATTCTCCGTTTCGTCGAGGAGGGCGACGGCCAGGTCCTCGGCGGAGATGTCGGTGTCGGCGATCAGGAGTTGATCTCCGCCCACGCGGTACCGGCCGGTGCGCGCGCCGCGCTGGATCAAGCCCGACGACGGGCTGAGGTAGGTCCAGTTGCGGTTGGAGACGCGATAGACGTTCAACGCGTCCCCGAGCGCCAGCACCACGTCGCGGTATTCGGCAGGTACGCCGAGGTCCTCGGTGAGGATGCGCGTGAATTCCGTTCCGGTGTCGACGAGTTGGCGACCCGGCGCGACCTCCAGGCTGCCCGCGCCGCCGACCGTGAGCAGCCGGATGTCCGGGTGCCGTTGCAGCGCGCCCACCATGGCGTGCGCGCCAGTGACGAAGTCACTCGCGTTGGCGATGGTGTCGGCGATGCCGTGCCCGGCGTTCACCGCGCTGATCACCACGTCCAGGCCCGCGATGGCCGTGGCGATGCTGTCGGTGTCGAGCCAGTCCGCCACCACCCAGCGCACCTCGCCCCGGTCGGCGGGGAAGCGGGCGGAGTCGCGCGCGAACGCGGTCACGTCGTGCCCGCGCCGCCGTGCTTCCTGAACCACCCGGCCGCCGATGACGCCGCTCGCGCCGAAAATTCCGATCTTCACGATGCCACCTTCTAAACGCTGTTCGTTTACTACACGCCGTTCAGTAACGACACGGCCGATAGTAGTCAAACGCTGTAGAGTGTCAACCGTGGTCGAGGTGAAGAGCCGTCGGGAACGATTGCGCCAGGAGGCGACGGAAGAGATCAAAGCCATCGCGTTGCGCCTGCTCGCCGAGGGCGGTCCGGACGCGATCTCGCTGCGCGCCATCGCGCGCGAGATGGGCATGACCGCGGGCGCGCTGTACGGCTATTTCGCCACTCGCGACGAGCTGATCACCACCCTCATCTCCGACGTCTACACCGGACTGGTCGACCGGGTGGAGGCCGCGCGGGACACGGTGCCCGAAGACGACCCCGGCGGACGCATCGTCGCCTGGGGAGAGGCCGTCCGGGAATGGGCCGTCGCGAATCCCGAAGGGTTCCGGTTGATCTACGGCGACCCGGTGCCTGGTTACCAGCCACCGCCGGAAGGCCCGGCGCGCGAGGCGGAATTGCGCGCCTGCGACGGACTCGTCGGACTCGCCGCGGCCGCGTGGCCCCGCGCCGCCGCGGCGCAGACCCTCGGGGATTCGACGTGGTCGGACTTCGACCCGGCACTGGTCGAGCACGTGCGCGCCGACTTCCCCGACTTGCCGCCCGCCGCGCTTGCCCTGGCCTTGCGCATGTGGGGCCGCATGCACGGCCCGATCGCGCTGGAGGTCTACGGCCACCTGCGCCCTCAATCGCAGGACCCGGCAAAGCTTTTCCGCATCGAGATGCTCGATCTGGTGCGGGCGGTGGGCTTGTGACAGCTACGCACGGCCGGCTTCCCGCCACCGTCTGGGAGCGAAGGAGAGTCGAGGCCATGAGCCGGATCCAGCGGGTGGCGCTGGATCTGTTCGACGAGCACGGATATCGCGAGGTGACCGTCGAGCGGGTGGCCGCCGCGGCCGGGGTGTCGCCGAGTTCGGTCTACCGCTATTTCGGTACGAAGGAGATGCTCGTCCTCTACGACGAGGCCGACCCGCAGCTCTTGGAGGTGCTGCGCACTGCCGGTGACCGCGAAACCCTCGGTCCCGCAGCGCTTCTCGCGGTGGCACGCCCCTTGGTGCCGGTGATGATCGCCGCCCTGGTCACCCCGGACTCCGAACGCCGCATCGCGCGACGGCTCCGGTACGTGCGCGCGTTCCCCGAGGTGCGAGACGGCCAGACCCGGCAGATGCGCGAGCTGGAGGAACAGTTCCGGCTGCTGTTCGCCGAGCGCTGCGGGCGCGAGCCCAACGATCTGCGGATGCGGATGGCCGCGTCCACCGCGATCTGGGGCGGGGTGGCCGTCCTCGACCATTGGGCGGGAGAAGGTTTCGCCGGACGGCTGAGCGAGATCTACGCCCCGGCGGTGGAATCGATCATCGACGCGCTGGAGGCGATCATCCGCTGACGCGGGCCGCGAGGCCACCGCGGCAGCCACCAGTTCCACCGGCCGAACAGCCGCATGAAGGCGGGCACCAGGATCAGCCGCACCACAAGGGCGTCGATGGTGATCGCGACCGCCAGCGCGAACCCGATCTGCTTGAGCTCCAACACCTCCGCGGTCACGAAGCTCGCGAACACGGCGACCATGATGGCCGCGGCGGCGGTGATCGGGCGGGCGGTGCGCTGCAATCCCTCGGCGACCGCGGCGGCGTTGTCCGGGTGACGGTCCCACGCCTCCTTCATGCGCCGGATGAGGAACACCTCGTAGTCCATCGAGAGGCCGAAGAGCACCGCGAACACCAGCATCGGCAGATACACCTGGAGAAAGCCGGTGCTCTGGAAACCGAGCACGGATTCGCCGATGCCGTCCTGGAATACGGCCACGGTGATGCCCATTGCCGCACCGGTGGCCAGCAGGTTCAGCAGGATCGCCTTGACCGCGAGCACGATGCTGCGGAACGCCATGATCAGGAAGGCCAGCGAGATGGTGAGCACCAGGGCGACCACCCAGGGAAAGCGGCCGGTGATCCGTTCGGAGACCTCGGCGAAGGTCGCGGGCGTACCGCCGACGCGCACCTCGGCGCCCTCGACTTCCGCTGCGCGAGACTGGATCTCGTCGGTGAGCTCGGAGACGGCGGTGGAGTCGAAGGATTCCCGCGGCACGACGGCGATCATGATGCGCCCCTCGGACTGCTGGGGCAGCACCGTCGCGACGCGCGGGTCGTGGGAGATCTCGTCCGCGAACGCGCGCACCTCCGACTGCGCCGCGCTCAGCAGGGGCCCGTCGTCGGGCCCGGTGGCGAGCACCGACAGCGGGGCGAGCAATCCGGGGCCGAAGTTGTCCTCCACCAGGCGGGTCGCCGCACCGCTCGGCCGATCGCCGAGCGAACCGAGACCCATGTCGATGCCGTACCGGATGCCGGTGATCGGCGCCGCGGCGACGGCGAGGACGGCGACGCCGACCAAGCCGAACACGACCGGCCTGCGCATGACGAGGTGCGCCCAGCGCGCCCACGCGCTCGACGCCGCGGTCGAGCGGGTCTCCGCGGGACGCCACCGCGCGGGCAAGGCTCCGCGGTTCACGGCGGGCCCGAGAGTCGCCAGCAAGGCGGGCAGCAGCGTGACGGCCGCGCCGAGTGTGGCGAGCACCGCCGTCACCACGCCGATCGCGACGCCGTCGAGCATCGGAATACCCACGGCGGCCAGCGAACACAGCGAGATCAGCACGATGAGGCCGGAGGCGAGCACGGTCCGCCCGGTGGTGTCCAGCGCGACGGCGACCGCGGCATCGATCTCCGCGCGCGCCGAACGGTCTCGCACCCCGCGCCGGGTCAGTTCCTCGTTGAACCGGCTGACGATGAACATGGCGTAGTCGATCGCGGTGCCGGTGGCGATCATGGTGGCGACCGAGAGCACCAGCGAGTCGAAGGTCAGGAAGGTGGTCAGGCCGAACAGGCCGCCGACGGCGAGGGCGATGCCCGCGGCGGTGATCGTGATCGGCAGGGTCGCCGCGGCCACCGCGCCGAGGGCGAAGACCAGTACGGCGGCGGCGACCGGCAGGCCGATTGCTTCCGCTCGCTGCATGTCGGCGGTTTCGATGTCCATGAGATCGGCTTGCGCCGCACCGTATCCGGTGACCGCGACGCGGATGTCGGCGTCGGAGATCGCCGTGACGGCCGACTGCAACCGGGTGGCGATGGCGACCCGTTCCGACATGTCGCCCTCGAGGCCGACGATGCCGAACGCGGTGTGCCGGTCGGCGGAGATCTGCGCCGCGGCGTTGCCTTGGAACGGTCCGAGCGCGCCGGTGACGCCCGACGTCTCGCGCGTGGCGACGAGCGCCCGATCGATGGCGCCGCGGAATTCGGGGGCGTCGGCGGTGAAGCGCTGGGAGTGGAAGACCAGCAACTCCTGTTCCGCGCCGAACTGCGCGAAGTGTTGCGCCGCAAGGCGATCGACCTCGCTGGACGCCGAGCCCGGCACGGTGTAGTCAGGCGCGCCGAGCCGGTCGTGCAGCAGGGGATAGGCGGCGGCGCCGAGTATCGCGAGCAGCAGCCAGACGCCGAGCACGATTCTGCGGTGCCGCGCCATCGTCGCGCCCCAGCGCCCGAGCGTGCGCAGCGGCGGCGGCGGGGCGGCGGGGCGGCTCGGCTCCTTGGTCAGGGTCGGTAGCGTCATGTCCCCTCCGGGGGCGTCGAGTACCTGAAAGTCACTATCAGATCTGTCTGCAACTGTAAGTTCCTACAACCGGCTTCTGCAAGTGACTGTCAGGTGTGGGGGTGGTCACGTGCACCCGGCGCTGGTCCAGCGCAGCTTCCGGCGGTGCGTCGGTGCGGTGGGCGAGCGCACGCCGGAGGGCGCTGTCCGCGGCGAGCCGAGCCCGGCTCCGCGCGGGCGAAAGCTGTTGGGGGCGGCGGCATTCGCCGGTAGTGTGCCCGGCCATGGGGAGCAATCCGGGCAAGAACACTTATCTCGATCAGGTCGTCGCCCAGCAGGCGGCGCTGGAGGACGATCTGCGCACGCGAAAGCCGCTCGCCGCGGCCGCCCCGGCGCCGCAGGCTCCGGGCGCTCCGCCGCTGCCTCGAGGCGCGCTGGCGAAACGGGCCGAGCGAGTCGGCCAGAGCGCGCAGGGGCAGGGGCCGGGACCGGTGGAAGTCCGGGTCACCGGCTTCTGGCGGTGGCGCACGGTTCTGGTGCCGCCCAACGCTTTCGTGGTGCACACCAGGCGCGGGCGCGCGCAACCGCTGCACATCGGGCTCGGTGTGTCGTTCCGGTACAACCCGGCCACCGACTCCTACCTCGTGGTGCCCGGCGCGATGCAGACCATCCTGATCAACGCGTACTGCATCTGCCGGGAATTGCAGGGTGTGCTGGTGCAGGGCTACGTGCAGTGGATCATCGAGGATTTCGGCACCGCGTACCGCAAACTCGACTTCTCCGACGATGAGGATCCCATGCGGCTGGTCAACATTCAGCTGCGCGAACAGGCCGAGGCGGCCATCAAGGACAAGGTGTCCACGATGGGCGTGCGCGATGTGCTCAGCGACAAACAGCCGATCATCGAGGAACTCACCGCCCGGTTGCGCGCGGTCGCGGAGGGTAGCGGCGACGCGCGGACCGGCGACGCCGATCGCGGTCTCGGGCTGCGCATCGTCACCGTGCAGATCAAGGAGGCGGTGGTGAGCTCGTCGACGCTGTGGGAGAACCTGCAGAAGCCTTACCGCACCGAACAGAACCAGGTCGCCCGGCTGGCGGAACTCACCGCGCAGGAAGCGATTTCGGCCAGGGAGGCCGCCGCGCAGCGGTCGAGCGAGGAACGCCGCATCGAGAACGAGCGCGAACTCGCGCAGCTGCGCGACCGGAACGACGCGGAGCGCTTCGATCGCGAGACGGCGGAGAGGATGCGGCGCACCACCCGCGAGCACGACGACGAGCGCGCGGTCGCCGAGCTGGCGCAGCAGACCGCGCTGCACGCCGTGCGCTTGGAACGCGAACAGCACGCCGAACAGCTCGAGAACCTGCGCAGGCGCCAAGAGCTGCGGAGCAAGGAGGTGGACGGCGAACTGGCGCTGACCACGGCGCGGCAGCGGGCCGAGCACGAGGGCGAGCTGCTGATCGTGCAGTTGGAGCGGGAACGGGTCGCCACCGCCAACGCGCAGAACGACGCGAGCATCCAGGCGAACCTGGTGGCCAGCCTGCCCCAGATCGTCGAGAAACTGCCCGCGCCCGCCGAACTGCGGTCTTACCAGATCGGCGGCGATCTGTCGGGACTGGCGTCCGTGGTGGCCCAGCTGAACGGCGTGGTCGACGCGTGGACCGCGCGCCGCGCCGCCGGGGATTCGGCCGCGGACTGATCGGTCTTCGGTCGCGTCACCCGCGCCGGGCGCCCGGGTGACACGGCCTGCGGACCTGTCACGAGCGCGTGACATAACGCACGCCCAATTTGATTGGACACAATTCAGTTGCGTTCTACTCTGGATGCGGTATCGCCGTCGAACGAGCAGAGGAGGCATGATGCGAGCGGTCGTCATCGAGGAATTCGGAGAGCCGAAGGACGTGCTGACCACGGCGGATCGGCCGGTGCCCGAACCGGGACCCGGTGAGGTGCGGATCGCCCTGGATCTGTCCCCGATTCACAACCACGATCTCGCGATCATCCGCGGCGTCTACGGCTACCGGCCGTCGCTGCCCGCCATCCCGGGCACCGAAGGCGTCGGGCGGATCGACGCGGTCGGCGCGGGCGTGACCGACCGGGCGGTGGGCCAGCGGGTGGCGGTCTCCGGCGCGACTGCGGTGTGGGCCGAGTACTTCGTGGCGAAGGCGGCGCAGGCGCTGCCGGTGCCCGACTCGGTCGACGACGAGACCGCGGCCCAGTTGCTCGCGATGCCGTTCAGCGCCGCGGTGCTGCTGGACGATCTGCGCGTTGCGGCAGGGGACTGGCTGGTGATCAACGCCGCGAACGGCGCGGTGGGACGGCTGATGAACCTGCTGGCCCGGCGGCGCGGCGTGCGGGTGCTGAATCTGGTGCGCGGCCAGGCGTCGGTGCGGGCGCTGCGTGATCTCGGCTACGAACCGGTCGTCGACACCGAGGCCGACGACTGGCTCGCACAGGCAGCCGCGGCCACCTCGGGTGCGCCCATCGTGCGCGCCGTGGATCAGGTCGGCGGACGCGCGGGCGCGGACCTGCTCGAGCTGCTCGCGCCGAACGGCGAGCTGGTCTCGTTCGGTGCGCTCTCCGGTCAGCCGTGGACTCTCTCGCCGGGCACGCTCATCTTCAAACAAGCCGTCGTGAAGGGCTTTTGGGGAGCGAAGCGGGCCGAGGAGATCGGCGCCGCCGAGCGCATCCGGGTGCTGCGCGAACTGGTGGAGCTGGCCGCGAGCGGCGAACTGCGACTGGCGGTCGCGGCGGTCCACCCGCTCGACCGTGCGGCCGAGGCGGCGGCCGCCAGCGAACGCCCCGGGCGCAACGCCAAGATCGCCTTGGCGCCCGCACCCGATCGCGCCGGGTGAATTGCAGGCCACTGAATCGGCTACTACCTTCGAAAAAGAGGTGGTGACCATGACACAGACGACCGAGCTCCAGCTCGACAACCAGGTGTGCTTCGCGCTGTACGCCGCCTCGCGGGCGCTCACGCGGCTCTATCGGCCGATGTTGGACGACCTCGGGCTGACCTATCCGCAGTACTTGGTGATGCTGGTGCTGTGGGAGCGCGAAACCGTGACGGTGAAAGAGCTGGGCGAGGCGCTCGACCTCGACTCGGGGACGTTGTCGCCGTTGCTGAAACGGTTGGAGACGACGGGTTTGATCACCCGGGTGCGCTCCGCGGAGGACGAGCGGTCGGTGCTGGTGCGACCGACCGAAGCGGGTGCGGCGCTGCTCGAGCGCGCGCGGGACGTCCCGCGGCGAGTGGCCGACGCCACCGGCCTCGACCGGGACGGCCTCGCCCGATTCCGTGCCGAGGTGCGGGAATTCACCGCGGTCGTGGAGAGCGCCCAGCTCTGAGCCGTGCCCGGCGCACGATAATGGCCCAGCCGGGAGGCTGGGCCACTGTCGTCTGGCAAGCTCAGCCGGCGGTCGCCGGTACCCAGTAGGCCGTGGCCATGGTGGAGCGTTTTCGCATGGCCGCGAAACTGTGCCGGGCGGGACTGATCAGTGCGGTGAACCATGTACGGCGGTGCTCGGCGAGCGCGGCCGCGACGGCGGGGATCTGGGTGCAGTGCACGCCGCCCGCCATACCCAAACGGTGGCGACCCGTTTGGTTGATTCTGGTGCCCAATGGTCTTCCTTTGCTTGCTGGTATTGGCCTGGATCGCCACGGCGAAGATTAGCGGAACGAAACTGCCGAACACAGTATTTTGCGGAAGTAATTGCCTCGGCGTGTCGGAAACTTGTCGGGCCGCTGTGCGGTCCGACTGTAAATGTTGCGAATTGGTCTCGACCGCGTCACGGAACGGGCAATTGGGGCCGTCGCGCGTGGAATGCGAGGGGCGAGTGGGTAATCGATGGCATTGGCGCGCCACCCCGGGAGCCGAGGCCGGGCGGGCGGCCGGCCGGGGGCGGCGGATGCGAAACTGAACGGATGTTGCGGATCGGCCTCACCGGAGGCATGGGAGCTGGCAAGTCGACGGTGGCGCGGATCCTCGCCGAATGCGGCGGGGTGATCATCGATTCCGACCTGATCGCCAGGGAGGTGGTCGCACCGGGCACCGAGGGGTTCGCGGCCTTGGTCGAGGCGTTCGGCCCCGGCATACTCGCCGCGGACGGCAGCCTGGATCGGCCCGCGCTCGCCGCCGTCGCGTTCGCCGACGACGCAGCCCGCGCAACCCTGAATTCCATTACCCACCCGCTCGTCGGAAAGCGCACCGCGGAATTGATTTCGGCGGCCCCGGCGGACGCCATTGTGGTGCAGGATATTCCGCTGCTGGTGGAAAACGGCTTGGCGCCGTTGATGAATCTGGTGGTGATCGTCGACGTCGACGCGGAAACTCGAATTCGCCGTCTCGCGGAATTTCGCGGCGTTTCGGAATCCGATGCGCGGGCCCGAATTTCGGCGCAGGCGACGGATGAACAGCGGCGCGCGGTGGCCGACGTCCTGCTGGACAACAGCGGCCCCGCCGGCGTGATCGACGCCGCGGTGCACCGGCTGTGGGAAGAGCGGCTGAGGCCGTTCGAGCGCAACCTGCGCACCGGGACGCCCGCGGGTCCGCGGGAGCTGCGGCTGGCGCCGCACGATCCGGAATGGGCCGCGCAGGCGCAGCGGCTCATCGCGCGACTGTGGGTGGCCTGTGGCGCCGCGGCCTCCCGCATCGACCACATCGGTTCCACGGCGGTGCCTGGCCTGCCCGCCAAGGACGTGCTGGATCTGCAGATCACCGTGGCCGATCTCGCGGCGGCCGACGGGCTGCGCGACGCGCTGGGCGCGGCCGGGTTCCCAGTGAAAGCCGTTGTCGCACACGACAATCCGAAGCCGACCGAGGGCGACCCGGACGGGACCGACCTGGCCCGCTGGGCCAAGCGGCTGCACGGCAACGCCGACCCTGGCCGTCTCGCCAACGTGCACATCCGCGTGGACGGGTCGCCCGGCCAGCGGTTTGCGCTGGCCTTCCGCGACTGGCTGCGCGGCGACGCGGCGGCGCGTGCGGAGTACCTCGCGGTGAAGCGCGAGGCCGAGGCCAAGGCGAGCGGGCTCACCGGAGAGGCCGCGTCGGAGGCGTACTACGCGGTGAAGGAGTCGTGGTTCGACGGGGTCTACCTGAGGGTGCTCGACTGACCCGCCCGATTGGGCGCGAACCACCCATTTCGGACGATTTCGCCGGAAATATTTCGGAATACCGAGAGGCGTGCTTCGGGATCGGAGAGTGGCGGCCGTCATATCGGGTGGCTGGTTGGTATCGATGCCGCGGTGCGGTATCGGATTCCGATGGGCGGACGCCATTCTTTCGATCTTGATCGGTGCACGTCTCAGCCGACCGAACGGCCGTCCCAGAATTTCCGGCATTTCTCCTCGAAGTGAGCGCGCCACCTCGGCATCGCGTCCCCGGCGACGGGCGGGCAAGCGCGCCGCAAACGGCGCGGCACAGCCGGAGGGCAGGCACAAACGGGAGGCCAGTCAGCTGCTGATCAGCGGCTCGGTGACGGTGAACGTCGCCGAACGCGGCGGCGGCACCGGAAGCGCGGGCGGATGCGGCGGCGGACTCGGCGGGCTGCTCCCCGGTCTTGCGGGCTGAGCGTCGCCGCTGCCGGGCTGCGTACCGGCATTACGCACAGTCGAGGGCGATCGCCCGGCGGGAATACTCCCGCCGGGCGATCGGCGTTTCGGGGTCTGCGCGGTCAGAGCCAGGTCAGCTCGATGTCGTGGGTGGCGAGCCAGCGATCGAGGGAGTGGCCGTGCGCCGCGATCCCGTCGATCGCGGCGGTTGCGTGGTGGATGGCGGCCTGCGCCTCGGCCGTGCCGATCAGGCCCGCGGCGTGCGCGGCGAGCAGTTCGTCCACGTCGAGGAGCTCGGTCTCGCGCTCGGAGCGCACGACGATGTCGAGATAGTGGTCGACCGACCGCCACTTCTTCGGTTCGACCCTGGTGAATTCGCCGAGGTCGAGATAGTAGTCCTGGTCGCGGCGGTGGGCCGGGTTGTAGTGGAAAACGGTGGTGCGCAGCCCGAGTTCGGGTAGCAGCCAGGACTCCACGTAGTGGAACTGCGGGTGGTCGGCGGTACGCGCCATGTACAGGCCCCACGGCTCGACGCGATAGCGCTCGACCGGCCGCACGTATCCCTTGGGATCCGTGTTGGTCAGGCTCGCGACGTCGAAGTACTCGACCTTGGGTCGGTGCACGTTCACTGCTGGTGCCTGTGTCATGCAGTCAGAATCTACCGTCGCGGCCGTTCCGTCGAGCGCTGGCGAGAAGTGCGGTGGTCACATCCAGGTCAACGTGATGTCGTGGGCGGCGAGCCAGAGCTCGACGTCGTGGTCGTGCGCCGCGAGTCCGTCCAGCGCGGCGGTGGCCCGCTCGACAGCGCGGTGCGCTTGCGCGGTGTCCACCAGGCCCGCCGCGTGCGCGGCGAGCAGGTCGCCGACGCCGCGCAGGCGCGTCGAACGACGATGGCGGACAACGACATCCAGGTACTGATCGACGGCTTTCCAGCGCCGCGGCGCGATCTTGGTGAACTCGCCGACATCGAGCAGGTAATCGCGGCTGCGGTGCTGTCCGGCCCGCGTGTGGATCACGGTCGCCCGTACCGACAGGTCGGGCAGCAGCCAGGACTGCAGATAACGAGACCCGTCGACCATGCGCGCCATGTACAGGCCCCACGGCTCGACTTGGAAGCGCTCGACCGGCCGGACGAAGCCTTTCGCGTCGGTGACGGTGAGCTCCGCGAGGTTGAAGTACTCCACCAGCGGCCGGTGCGGCGGCGGCGCGGCGGTTCCTGTGGACGTGGCGGGTGTGGCGGCCGGCACGGCCGCTCGCAGATCGCGAGCGAGGTATCCGGCGATACCCGTGACGGCGGGAGCGGCGACGAACAGCGGCAGCAAAGTGCTCATGGCGACGTCCTTACCTAGTGCAGCGCCAGATCAGGTTACACCCGGGTCGCGGGCTCGGCTCGGCATGAAAAGTTGCGGTTCGATGCCCAATTACCCTGCGGGAATGGGCAATTCGGACATCGGTGACAGGTCCGGCGGCGGCGCGGTCCGCGGCCTCCGTGGAGCGGGGCACGCCAGCGGCCGTGTCGGCCGTCGGCGGGTAATTGAAAATTGAAATTACAAGATTTGCCAATGGATAGCTGCTGTCGATATTCTGGACGGCGGCCCAGGCACGAGTGTTCCGTTCGGTTTCCGCTCCGCCGGGAGTGGGGCCGAGCAGGAGGGGAGTTCGGCCCCACTTGCAGGGCCGTCCCGCCTGCCGCGTCACCGAGCCGCGAAATCTGTCGGTGCCTGCGCCTACGCTGGTTGTCATGGCTTTCGCTACCGAGATTCCCGCCGAGGGAGAGACGCCCCTCGCGCATTCGGAGTTCCGTCCCGTCGGCGCCATCGAGCGCGCCGACGGGCGCTTCCAGGTGGTCAGCGAGCATCGGCCCGCGGGCGACCAGCCCGCGGCCATCGCGGAACTGGAGCACCGGATCAAGGTGGGCGAGCGCGACGTCGTACTGCTGGGTGCCACCGGCACCGGCAAGTCGGCCACCACGGCCTGGCTCATCGAGAAGTTGCAGCGCCCGACGCTGGTGATGGCGCCGAACAAGACGCTCGCCGCGCAGCTGGCCAACGAACTGCGTGAGATGTTGCCGCACAACGCGGTCGAGTACTTCGTCTCGTACTACGACTACTACCAACCCGAGGCGTACATCGCCCAGACCGACACCTACATCGAGAAGGACAGCTCGATCAACGACGACGTGGAGCGGCTGCGTCACTCGGCGACCTCGAGCCTGCTGTCCCGGCGCGACGTGGTGGTGGTCGCCTCGGTGTCGTGCATCTACGGCCTCGGCACGCCGCAGTCCTACCTGGACCGCTCGGTGCAGCTCGAGGTCGGCACCGAGATCGACCGCGACGCGCTGCTTCGGCTTCTGGTCGACGTGCAGTACACCCGCAACGACATGGCCTTCACCCGCGGCTCGTTCCGGGTACGCGGCGACACCGTCGAGATCATCCCCTCCTACGAGGAGCTCGCGGTGCGCATCGAGTTCTTCGGCGACGAGATCGAGGCGCTCTACTATCTGCACCCGCTGACCGGTGACGTGGTGCGCCAGGTGGACACGGTGCGCATCTTCCCGGCGACCCACTATGTGGCGGGCCAGGAACGCATGGAGCGCGCCACCCGCGACATCGAACAGGAGCTCGAGGAGCGCCTCGCCGAGCTGGAGCGTCAGGGCAAGCTGCTGGAGGCGCAGCGACTGCGCATGCGCACCCAGTACGACCTGGAGATGATCAGGCAGGTCGGATTCTGCTCCGGCATCGAGAACTACTCGCGCCACATCGACGGCCGCCCGGCCGGATCGGCCCCCGCGACGCTGCTCGACTACTTCCCCGAGGACTTCCTGCTCGTCATCGACGAGTCGCACGTCACCGTGCCGCAGATCGGCGGCATGTACGAGGGCGACATGTCGCGCAAGCGGAACCTCGTGGAATACGGCTTCCGGCTGCCGTCCGCCGTCGACAACCGCCCGCTGACCTGGGAGGAATTCGCCGATCGCATCGGGCAGACGGTCTACCTGTCCGCGACCCCCGGCCCGTACGAACTGGGGCAGGCGGGCGGCGAGGTGGTCGAGCAGGTCATCCGCCCGACCGGCCTGGTCGACCCGCAGGTGGTGGTGAAGCCGACCAAGGGCCAGATCGATGACTTGGTGCACGAGATCCGGCAGCGCACCGACCGCGACGAGCGGGTGCTGGTCACCACGCTCACCAAGAAGATGGCCGAGGATCTCACCGATTACCTGCTCGGGCTCGGCGTGCGGGTGCGGTACCTGCACTCGGAGATCGACACGCTGCGCCGCGTCGAGCTGCTGCGCCAGCTGCGCCTCGGCGAGTACGACGTGCTGGTGGGCATCAACCTGCTGCGCGAGGGCCTCGACCTGCCCGAGGTCTCCCTCGTCGCCATCCTGGACGCCGACAAGGAAGGCTTCCTGCGCAGCAGCACCAGCCTCATCCAGACCATCGGTCGCGCGGCGCGCAACGTCTCCGGTGAAGTGCACATGTACGCCGACAAAGTCACCGACTCCATGCGCCACGCGATCGAAGAGACCGAGCGACGCCGGGCCAAGCAAGTCGCCTACAACGAGCAGATGGGCATCGACCCGAAGCCGTTGCGCAAGAAGATCGCCGACATCCTGGACCAGGTGTACCGCGAGGCCGACGAGGTCGAGGTCGGCGGCTCCGGCCGCAACGTCAGCCGCGGCCGCCGCGCCCAGGGCGAGCCGGGCCGCGCGGTGAGCGCGGGCGTCTACGAGGGCCGCGACATCAAGGCGATGCCGCGCGCCGAACTCGCCGATATGGTCAAGGAACTCACCGCGCAGATGATGAACGCGGCCCGCGAACTCCAATTCGAGCTGGCGGGCAGGCTGCGCGACGAGATCGCCGACCTGAAGAAGGAACTGCGCGGCATGGATGCCGCCGGACTGAGCTGAGTCGCGGTGGCGTCCGCCGTGGCCTCAGCTCTGCGTCGCCATCCACTCGTCGACCCGGCGCTGGGCCTCCTCGCGCGAGACGTCCTCGACCCGCGTCATCACCGCCCAGCGGTGGCCGAACGGGTCGATCACGACGCCGAAGCGGTCGCCGGTGACGAAGGTCTGCGGTTCCTCGGCGCTGCGGGCGCCGTGCTCGACCGCGCGCTGGATGACGGCGTCGACGTCGGGGCAGTAATGCACGATCGAGGTGTGCACCCACTCGCCGTTCGGGGCCTGGACCCCGTTGGCGGGCATGGGCATACCGAGTTGCAGTGTCGAATCGCCGATCTCGAGTTCGGCGTGCGCGGGCTGGCCGTCGGGCAGGTCGCTGCGGCTGACCACCTTCGCGCCGAAGACCGCGGAGTAGAACTCGATGGCCTTGTTCGCGTCGGCGACCGCGAGGAAACAGGTGATCGAGTGGTAGCCGGAGGGGATGGGATTCACCGATGTCGTCATGGCTTCCACCCTGTCAGGGCGGGCGCGCCCGATCTTGTAAGAAAGCGACACCCGTCGAGGAGAAGGCGTGATGGCCACTGAGGGACGGACACCGCCCGACAGCGAGAAGGGAATTCTGCACCCGAGGGAGCAGTCCCGGCACCGGAGCCTGGCCCGGCTCGCGGCGGGGCCGGGGGTCGGCGAGTTCGTGGATTGGTACTGGGTGGTGCGCTGGGATCTGCGCGGCTGCCCTCCGTATGTCGCGGAGGTGCTGCCTTTTCCGTGCGTGAACGTCACTTTCGAACAGTCCGAGCAGCGCACCGGCGGCTTCGTCACCGGCGTGTGCACCACGAAATTCACCCGTGAGCTGGCGGGGCTCGGGATGACCTTCGGCGCCCGGTTTCGGACGGGCGGGTTCGGCGCCTTCACCGGATTGGACGTCGCGTCCCTGCGCGACCGGTCGTTGCCGCTCGCCGAGGTGTTTCCGGACGCCGCCGACCTCGCCGAACGGGTGCTCGCCGCCGCGTCCGACGAGGACCGCCGCGCTCTGGTCGAGAAGTTCCTCGCGCCGTGCGCCGGCGGTCACGACCCCACGTTCCTGCTGGTGACGCAGATCGTGCACGACATGGAGCACGACCGGTCGCTCACCCGGGTGGATCAGGTCACCGAGCGATTCGGCGTCCCTGTCCGCACCCTGCAGCGGATGTTCCGGCGCTATGTCGGCGCGGGGCCGAAGTGGGTGCTGCGCCGCTACCGGTTGCAGGACGGCGCGGAACTGCTCGCCAACGGGCGGCACGCGGATTTGGCCGCGCTGGCCGTCGAACTCGGCTATTTCGATCAGGCGCATTTCTCCCACGAGTTCACCGCGGAGATCGGAATGGCGCCGCTGGAGTACGCGCGGCATTCGCGTGCGGCGTCCGATTTGGTCGCGGCGTCCCCGCCCGCCGGGTGAATCCGGCCGATAAACGGTCGTTATTCGGAAGGTGCCGGGCCGCGGACGGATATCGGCTCCACGGCGGGGAGCCCACCGTGGCTGGCTGCAACGCAACTGGTCAAGGGCTCATCAGAGCCGTAGCCGCGCCCGTGCGGCGCCGCGTTGCGGCGCGGCGGCGCGCCGAGAACGGTATCTTGTGATGAATATCCCAGGCACAGAAGAACGTTCACCGCTGTTGTGACGTATCACAGGTTTACCGGCGCGAAATAGAATCCGCGCTGGTCGGTAAGGCCCTGCGACATTCGATGTGCGAACGCTGGGCGGAAAGCCCGACATCGGCGAGTGTGATGTGTTGCGATTTCTGCTGTTTCCGCCGTGATTGCGGCTATGGTCGAGCGCAGTCGCCGCGCCGGTGCCCGACATGCCGGGACGCCGGACGCAGGCACCCGACCCGCATAGTTGGAGGAAAGACCGTGAGCGAGCGAAGCGAGCGAACCAAAGACACAGCGCCACAGGCGGCCAGGCCGGCGCCGAGCGCTAGCGAGGTGGAGGCATGACCGCCTACCGGACCATTGTCGTCGGTACCGATGGATCGGAGTCGTCGTACGTAGCCGTCGAGAAGGCAGCGTCGTTGGCCGCCGATGCCGGCGCCACCCTGATCGTGGCCTGCGCCTACTATCCGACCGACGATCGCGACGTCGCGGCCGCGGCCGATGTGCTCAAGGACGAGGCCTACCAGGTGCGCGGCTCCGCCCCCACCAACGAGATCCTGCGCACCGCCAGGGACAAGGCGGCCGCCGCGGGCGCCAAGGAGATCGTCGAGCGCGCCATTGTCGGCGAGCCGGTGGAGTCGCTGCTGGGCCTGATCAAGGAGACGCAGGCGGACCTGCTGGTCGTCGGTAACCGCGGCCTGAACACCCTCGCCGGTCGCCTGCTCGGCTCGGTGCCTTCCGACGTGGCGCGCAAGTCCCGCTCGGATGTACTGATCGTGCACACCGTCCGATAGGAATTCTCGCGAGAGCTCCGTATCGCCCCTCCGGCGCGATGCGGAGCTTTCGCGCATTCGGCCGAGGCCGTAAGCGTTGCGGTCCGCCGGTCGCCGCCCTTCCCGATCCGGCGACGACCCGCGAAACCCGCCCGCGCCGATCAGCCTTGGACCGACCGCTCCAGCGTCGCCAGCACCTCGGGCAGGTCCTCGCTGTGCACCACCGTGAGCCGCTGGGTGGCCCGCGTCAGCGCCACGTACAGGTCGTTCATCCCGCGCGGTGATTCCGCGAGAATCCGTGCGGGTTCCACCAGGATCACCGCGTCGAACTCCAGCCCCTTCACGTCGTGCACCGTCAGCACCCGCACCGATTCCGCGGCCAGTTCGGCCAGCTCGGCAACCCGTGGGTGCGGCGCGATCACCGCGGTGGTGCCCGGTCCCTGCTCCGCGGCCACCAAACTCTCCACCACGCCGGGCAATTCGGCCGCGCCGACTCGCTTGGCTCGCGGCGGATTCCCGGACTCGCGCACCGAGCGCGGCACCTTGGCCTCCGGGTCGATAACGGCGAGCACCTCGGCGGCCACCGCCATGATCTCGGCCGGGGTGCGGTAGTTCACCGTCAGCTCGGTGCGCTTCCACCGTTGCGCCACATAGGGTTCCAGCATCCGCTGCCAGGACGACGCGCCCGCCGGGTCACCGGTCTGGGCCACGTCGCCGACCACGGTGATCCACCGGTTCGGAATGCGCCGCATCACCATGCGCCACGCCATCTCCGAGAGCTCCTGCGCCTCGTCCACGATGACGTGCCCGTAGGTCCAGGTGCGGTCGCCCGCGGCGCGTTCGGCGGTGGTCTGCCTGGCGCGCACGTCCTGGCGCTCGGCCAGCTGGCTCGCGTCGATCAGGTCGTAGGCCATCAGGATCTCGGGGTCGAGCTCGTCCTCGAGATCCTGCGGCGCCGAGCCGGTGAGGATGTCCAGCGCGTCCTGCGCCTCGGCCAGCTGAGCGCGCCAGCGGCGGCGGGCACGCTCCCGCTCCTCGGCGTCGTCGACGCCGAGCAACTCGGCCAGCTCGTCGAGCAGGGGCGCGTCGGCGGCGCTGAACTCGCCGTCGTCGGGGCGGACCAGCTCAGCACGGTCCTCGGGAGACAGGCTCGCCGCCACGCGGTCCAGCCGCTGTGGGTCGGCCAGCAGATCGGCCAGTACCTCCTGCGGGGTCAGGATCGGCCAGAGCCGCCCGATGGCCGCCTGCACCCCGGGATCGGACTTCATCTCGTCGCGGATCTCGGCGAGATCGGTGCGGCTGAGCAGGCTCGGACCGCCGGAGAGATCGGCGCCCATGGTCTGGGCCAGCTGGTCGGTGAGCGCGTCGATCACCGAACTGGCGAAGATCGGCCTGGCCAGGTTGTGCGGGCGGCGCGACGAGCGAGCCCGGCCGCGGGCCTTGGTCGCGATCTTCTTGTCCAGCGTCACCGGATAGCCGTCGAAACTCAGGCGGACCGGTTCGGCGGGCACCTCCTGCCGGTCGCGCACGGCCTGCTTGAGCACGTCGAGAATGCTCAACGCGCCCTTGATCTCACCCGCGCGCAGCGAATCCTCGCGGGTCGCCTTCACTCCTGGGTACAGGTTGCCGATGGTGGACAGCAGCACGCCGGTCTCGCCGAGCGAGGGCAGCACCTGGCCGATGTAGTCGAGGAAGGTCGCGTTCGGGCCGATGATCAGCACGCCGCTCTTGGCCAGCTGCTGGCGGTAGGTGTAGAGCAGGTAGGCGGCTCGGTGCAGTGCCACGGCGGTTTTGCCGGTGCCAGGCCCGCCCTGCACCACCAGCACGCTCTTGTGCTCGGAGCGGATGATCGCGTCCTGCTCGCTCTGGATGGTCTCGACGATGTCGTTCATGTGACCGGTGCGGGCCGCGTTGAGCGCCGCGAGCAGGGCGCTCTCGCTGCCGACGCCGCCGTCGGACTCGACCCTGCCCGCCTGTTCGGCCGCCGTCAGGTTCAGGTATTCGTCGTTGACCGCGGTGACCCGGCGGTTGCGGGTGCGGATGTGGCGGCGCCGGCTCACACCGTCCGGCGTGGCGGTGGTGGCCAGGTAGAACGGGCGGGCCAAGGGCGCGCGCCAGTCCAGGAGCAGGGTCGCGTAGTCGTCCTTCTCGTCCAGAATGCCGAGACGGCCGATGTAGCGCGGTTCGTCGCCGTCGAGATCGATGCGGCCGAAACACAGACCGTGTTCGGCGGCATCGTATTTGGCCAGATCCTCGGAGTACAGCTGGCTGAACGACTCGCGCTCGCTGCGCGCCTGCGGGGTGCCCCCGGTCTCCAGCAACACGGTGCGCAGCCGGTTCTTGGCGTATGCGCGCATTCCGTCGAGCCGGTCGTAGAGCACCGACAGGTAGGCCTGCTCCTTCTCGATTTCGCGGGTCCGC
Organism: Nocardia sp. bgisy118; assembly: GCF_057708605.1. Lineage (NCBI taxonomy): Bacteria > Bacillati > Actinomycetota > Actinomycetes > Mycobacteriales > Nocardiaceae > Nocardia > Nocardia sp. bgisy118. The sequence continues at coordinate 105,095 of NZ_JBYISM010000021.1, forward strand.
GCGACCGCGCCGTCGGTGACGGCACGGTCGTGGGCGAGGCGGTCGGGCAAACTGGACTCCTTGTCACCGCGATGGGGCGAACGCGCGCCGATCCCGTGCGCGCGTCGGAAAACAGAGTTGTCGAGTCTACTGCGAGTTCGGCACGCCCGCCGTAACCGCAGGTGGGGCCCCATAAGTGGGGTCGGTGAGCATCGGTTCGAAGTGCTCGACCACCGGGAACGGTTCGTAGAAGTGGTGCAGCAGCGCCTTCCACTGCTGGTACTCCGGTGACCCGCGGAACCCGTCGACGTGGTCGCTCAGCCGCTCCCATTCCACCAGCAGCAGGTAGACGCCCGGCGACTCGACGCAGCGCGAGAGTGACAGCGAGCGGAAGCCGGGCATCCCCGCGATGAGCGGCCTCGCCTCGGCGAAGGCGGCCTCGAAGGCGGCGGCGAGTTCCGGGCGGACGGGCAGCAGGGCGTGTTCGACGATCATGCGGTGACTTTCATTCAGGACGCGTGCGTGTTGTTGGTGCGGCCCTTGCCGACACCGGTGTCGCGATGGGGCGGCTTGGCGCGGTACATGGCGACATCGGCGTCGTGCAGTACGGCTTCGGGTGTGCGGCGGTCGCCGGGATCGAGTTCGGTGACGCCGATGGAGGCGTCCACCGCGATCCGGTGCCCGCGCGCGATGATCGGCTCGGACATGGTGGAGCGCAGCCGATGGACCAGCCCGTCCACGTCGACGTGGCGGCCGCGGCCGGAGAGCAGGACCAGGAACTCGTCGCCGCCGAGCCGCCCGACCAGGTCGTCGGCGCGCAGCGCGCGCTGCAGGCGCTGCGCCACGATCTGCAGCACGGTGTCGCCGATGGCGTGGCCGAGCGTGTCGTTGATGGACTTGAAGCCGTCGAGATCGATGAACAGCACCGTCGAGTAGGGCAGGTCCGCGCTGGTGGCCAGCGCGCCCGCCAGCTGGGACAGGATGAGCGAGCGGTTGGCCAGGCCGGTCAGCGAGTCGTGCGTCGCCTGGTACTCCAATTGGCGTCGGCTGGCGCGGAATTCGGTGATGTCGGCGAAGGAGGACACCGCGGGGGAGTCCGGGTCGCCGGGGTTGAGCAGCCTGCTGCTGCCGGAGAGCCAGCGGCGCTGACCGTCCCTGCGGTCGACGCCGAAGATGTAGCCGGTGACCGTCTCCCCGGTGGCCAGCGTGCGCGCCATCGGATGCCTGCTCGGCGGCAGCGGCTGGGCGTTGGCGTCGAGCAGCACCATCGGCAGCTCGCCGATGGTGCGGCCGACGATGTCGTCGTGCCGCTCGTCGGTGCCGAAGATGCGCCGGGCGGCCGGATTCGCCGACTCGATGCGCCCGCCGCGGTCGATGACGACCACGCCCTCCTCCAGCTGGGAGACCACCGTGGTGAAGTGCTGTTCGGCGCGGCGCTGGGCGTCCTCGGCGGCCCGCTGCGCGGTCAGATCGTGGATGACCACCTGGTAGGCGAAGTGGTCGTGCCACGGGGTGAGCACCGAGACCGTCTCGACCGGTACTGTCTCGCCGTTGGCGCGCATCAGCAGCATCTCGGTCGGCACGGAGGCGGTGCCCTTGCTGGTCAGCAGTTCGATGCGTTCGCGCATCGCCGGGATCGAGTCGGGATGCACGAAGCGGGTGAGCGGCTGGCCGACGACCTCGTCGGCGCTGTGCGCGTCGAGCAGCCGGACGGTGGCCTGGTTGACGTAGACGATGACGCCGTTCTCGTGCACGCAGATCCCGTCCGGCGTGTGCTCGACCAGTGACCGGTAGCGCTGCGCCAGCTGCTCGGCGTCGACGGTGACGCCCGTCGTCTCCTCACCCACTCGCAAACCCCCGATCGTCGACCGACCTATGGCCAGGATTATTCTGGTGTCGACGCGCGCGAGCTCTCAGCGTCGACGCACTTGCTTCGATCACGGTTCGGGCACTCCATCGGGCTCTATCCGGTGATCATGACAGACTCCGGTTCCTCCCGGAACAGGCCCGACCGAGGGTGTTCGGCCCGGGGATCCGGTGAAGGAGCGATGCCATGCCGGGCGCCATTCCGGAGCACAGAGATCGGTCTCGAGATCATATGTCCATCGCCGGGGTCGGTGCGGTGACCGGCTACGGGTGGGGGCGCGAGTCGCTGTGGCAGGGCCTGCTCAGCGGCAAGTCCGCCGCGCAGCTGCAACCCGGGTACGGGCCGGGCCGCGACGAGCACGCGTGGGTGACGCTGGTGCCGAACGGCGGCGACGAAGCCGTCAGCCCCAGTCGCTACGGCCGCGCCATGCACGAATCGGCGCGCGAGGCGATCGCCGACGCCTGCGCGCGTGGCTGGCGGCCCGGCCGCACGGTGGGCCTGCTGCACGCGATCGTGCTCGGCGACGTGGTGAACTGGCGCGATTTCTACCAGATCGACGAGGGCCACCGCCGCTCCCGCGACTACCTGCGGCTGCTGCCGTCCACGCCGATCTCGGTGCTGATGCAGGAGTTCGGCTTCCACGGTCCGTCGATGAACGTGTCGGCGGCGTGCAGTTCGGCCAACGTCGCGATCGTCACCGCCGAACTGTGGCTGGACAGCGGCATCGCCGACGACGTGATCTGCGTGGCCACCGACATGTCGGCGACGCCGGACATGGTCGAGCACTTCGTCCAGCTCGGCGCCGCGATCACCGACGCCGAACCGCTCGACGCGTGCCGCCCCTTCCAGGAGGGCAGCCGCGGCTTCGGCTTCGCGGAGGCCTCGGTGGCGTTCGTGCTGACCCGCGCTGTTGATCGGCCGTACGCGGCGGTGCTCGGCGGCGGCATGACCAACGACGGCTACCACGTGGTCTCGGTGGAACCGGAGCACGCGCAGATCATCGACTGCGCGCGCCGCGCCCTGGCCCAGGCCGGGGTGAGCCCGGACGAGATCGCGTACTTCAACGCGCACGGCACCGGAACGCGGCAGTGCGAGCTGGCCGAGCGCGATCTGGTCGCCCAGGTGTTGGGCGATCGTCCGCACGTGTACGGGCTCAAGCCGCTCACCGGACACAGCCAGGGCGCCGCGGCGGGCGTGGAGGTGGCCGTCGCGGCGATGGCCTACCAGCGCGGCGTGCTGCCCGCACCGCCGATCGTGGCCCCGGCGCATCCGCGGCTGCTGGACGGTCCGACGCCGTTCGAGGGCGGCCTGACCCTGAAGTCCTCGCTGGGTATGGGCGGGCACAACTCGATGCTGGTGCTGGGGCCCGCGGCCGGCAGGTCAGGCCGCGGGGGACGGGCCGGATGACGGTCCGGTCCGCGTCAGTCCGCGGGTAGCGGCACCGACCAGCGCAGCCGCGTCCCCGGCAGTCCAGCGCTGTCGGCCGGCGTGCCCGCGGGGCCGACCACGAAGCTGCCGTCGGCTTTCTCGGCCCGCTGCTCCAGATTCCGCAGCCCGCTGCGGATGACGTGGTGCGGTACGCCCCAGCCGTTGTCGGTGACCACGATCGTCAGGTCGTCGGCCACGCTGATGTCCACCGCGATCGTGTCGGCGCCCGAATGTCGTACCGCGTTGCTCACCGCCTCGCGCACCACGGCCTCGGCGTGATCGGCGAGCTCGGCCTCCAGCACGGAGAGCGGCCCGCTCACCTGGACGGTGGCCTTCAGCGGGGTCTCGGCGGTCTGCTGGCGCACCGCGCGCTCGATGCGCTGCTGCAAGCCCGCACTGTGCCCGTCGCCGCCGTGCAGGTCGAAGATGGAGGTGCGGATCTCCTGGACCACTTCCTGCAGCTCGTTGATCGAGGTCGACAACCGTTGGCGCACTTCGGGAACCACCGCCTTCGGCAGCGACCCTTGCAGCGTGAGGCCGATGGCGAACAGCCGCTGGATGACATGATCGTGCAGATCGCGGGCGATGCGGTCGCGGTCGGCGAGGATGTCGAGTTCGCGCATCCGCCGCTGGGCGTCGGCCAGCTGCATGGCCAGCGCGGCCTGATCGGTGAACGCGGCGGTGAGTTCGACGAGTTCGTCGGGATAGGGCGCCGATCCGATCGGCCGCACCGCGACGAGCACGCCGAGCGTGGCGTCAGGGGTGCACAACGGCAGGATCAGGGCGGGGCCGACATCGGCCAGCGGCACACCGAGATCGATGCGCGCCGCGTCGTCGAAGCGCAGCGGGGTGCGCCGGGTGAACGCCTCGCCGAGCGCGGTGCCCTCGGTCGAGGCCAGCCAGCCCTCGTGTCCGGCGCCGGGACCCGACCACTGGGTGAGCACGAGTTCGCCGATCTCGCCGGGCGATACGCACTCGTCGAGCCGGGCGAGGAAGCAGCGGTGCGAGCCGGTCAGGGTGCGCGCGTGGTCGACCACGTGCGCGAGCACGTGCTCGGATTCGGTGCCCGCGAGGAATTCGGTGGCGATGTCGCGGGTGGCCTCGATCCAGGCCTGCCTGGTGCGGGCCGACTCGTAGAGGCGCGCGTTGTCGACCGCGATGCCCGCCGCCGCGGCCAGCGCCTGCACCAGCACGTCGTCGTCCTCGGTGAACGGTTGCCCGCCCGCCTTTTCGGTGAGATAGAGGCTGCCGAACACCTCGTCGCGAATGCGCACCGGCACGCCGAGGAAGGTGTGCATGGGCGGATGCCCCGGCGGAAAACCCACGGACTCCGCATGTTCGGTGAGGTCGTCCAGTCGCAGCGGCTTCGGGCGATTGAACACCACGCCGAGCACGCCGTGTCCGGAGGGCAGCTGTCCGATGCGCTGCCGGACCACCTCGTCCATGCCCTCGTCGATGAACTGGACCACCTGCCGGTCGTGCCCGCGCACCGCGAGCGCGCCGTATCGGGCGTCGACCAGGCTGGTCGCGGTGCGGACTATGGCGCGTAGCGTGTCGTCCAGATCGAGGCCGGAGGTGACGGTGAGCATCGCCTCGACCAGGCCGTCCATCCGGTCGCGCGAGTCGATGATCAGCTCGACGCGCTCCTTGACCTCGCTGAGCAGTTCGCGCAGGCGCAGTTGCGAGAGCGTGTCGCGCACCGAGTACAGGCCGTTACCGCTGTCTTCGGTCATGTCGGTTCCTGTTCAGGTGGGCGCGTGAACAGCGCTTCAGCCAGTCTAATTCGCGGATCGGGGACTTTTGGCCCTGTTCGCGGTGCCGTTGCGGCGGTGGGATATCGACACTGGGTGAATTGAGAGTAGAGGTGTCCTATGAATTCGTCGCAATCGTTGTACTCCTCGGAACACTGGTCCAGCGCCGCGGATCCGGAGCTCGCTGTGACCACTCGCGGGGCCGTCCCGCCGGCCGACGTGACGCGGGCCGTCCGCGCCATCGGCCGGGTGCTGCGCCGCCACCACTTGGATGTGCCTGCGCGGGTGCGGGTTACGGCCCCGCGGGATAGGGAGGAACCCACGGTGGTGCAGGCCAATGTACGGCTGCACGACACACCGACCCGGGTGCAGGTCACCGGGCCGCGCGGGTTCGCGGTGACCTTCGCCGTCGAGCGGCTGGATCGCCAGCTCAGCAGGTTGGTCGCCAATCAGTCACGGGCGTGGCCGGATCCGGCACGGCCACCGCTGGCGAAGGTCACCGAGCAGCGGCCGATCATCCGCCGCAAGCACTGTGAGCTGCTGACCGGAACGCCCGCCGAGGCGACCGCCGTGATGGACGCGATGGACTACGACGCGTACCTGTTCACCGATGCCGAGACCGGTGAGGACGCCATCGTGCACTGGGCGGACACGCTCGGCGTGCGACTCGTCCGCCAGTGGACCACCACGACGCCGGCGGAGCGGACACAACAGCCGCTCAGCGTGAATTCCCTACCTCTGACCGTGCATTCGGAGCCCAGCCCGCTGCTCGGCGAGTCCGAGGCGGCGACCGCGCTGTGCCGCGGCGGCCTGCCCTACCTGTTCTTTACCGATCGCGAGTCGGGCCGCGGCCAGCTGCTCTACCGTCGCTACGACGGGGACCTGACCATCGTCGCGCCGATCGAAACCGCCTGATTCCCAGTACGGTTCCGATGGGAGCAGCGTGGCTCCCCTGGCACGCCGCCCGGCTCGGCGCCGCGCAGCCGAGGTCGTCGAGCCGCTTCACGGCTCGCGCAGGCGGGAGGCCAGCACCGCGGCCTGAGTGCGCCGCTCCATACCCAGCTTGGCCAGCAGCCGCGATACGTAGTTCTTGACCGTCTTCTCCGCGAGGAACATCCGCGCCGCGATCTGGCGGTTCGTCAGGCCTTCGCCGAGCAGTGCGAGCAGCTTGCGCTCCTGTTCGGTCAGACCGGCCAGCGGACCGTCGGCCTCGACGCTGTTGCGTAGTCGCGCTTTCAACGCGGTCGCCGCCCGGTTGTCCAGCAGCGAGCGGCCAGCCCCGACCGCCTTGATGGCCTCGGCCAGCTCCATGCCCTTGATGTTCTTCACCACGTATCCCGAAGCGCCCGCGAGGATCGCGTCCAGCATGGCGTGCTCGTCGGTGTAGGAGGTCAGGATCAGGCAACGCAGCCTGTCGAATTCGGCGAGCAGATCACGGCACAGTTCGATGCCGTTGCCGTCGGGCAGTCGCACGTCGAGCACCGCGACATCGGGCCGCGCCGCGCGAATGCCCGACATCGCCTCTGCGACATCGCCCGCCTCGCCGATCACCGCGAGCTCGGGATCGCTCTCCAGCAGATCCGTCAGGCCACGCCGGACGATCTCGTGGTCGTCGACCAGGAACACCTTGATCATCGCGGCCCCTCCTCGCGCACCGGGTCCCACCGCGGATCCGGCCACCGAATCTCGCCGCAGCGAATGCGTAGCGAACGGGACTGACCGAAAAACGCTGGGCGTATTGATGTTCCGAGTATGCTGGATTTCTGGACCGAACGCGTGAAAGTTGTCGAACGATGACCGATTCAGCGACACCGGGACGACCCGCCGCACGACGAGCCGCCGACCAAGGGCGCGTGACGTAATGGACCCCTGGGGCAGCGGACCTGCGCACCACGGAACGGCGAGCGCCGTGACGCTCGTCGAGGGATCCACCTTCTGCCTCAGCGACTCCGGCGGCGCGATCGAGCCGGGCCGGGCGCAGGGACTGTTCGTCCGCGACACCCGAGTGCTCTCCCGCTGGCGGCTGACCGTCGACGACCACGCGCCGCAACCGCTCAGCGTGCAGTACGCCGACCCCTACAGTGTCACGCTGCTCGCGCGCACCGCACCGCCGCCCGACCGCGCCGACAGCACCGCGCTGGTGATCGTCGGACGACACGTCGGCGACGGCATGCGCGAGGACCTGACCGTGCGCAACCTCTCCGGGGAGTCCGTCGACTTCGCGATCGCGCTCGAGGTCGACGCGGATTTCGCCGACCTGTTCGAGGTCAAGGACGGCCGGGTCGGTGAAGGGCAGGCCATCGAGCACCGCGCGGTCGACGGCGGCCTCGAAATCGCCGCTCCCGCGCTCGGTGTCGCGGTCGCGGTGCGCGCCGCGGAAGCGACCGCGGACGGCCGCCGCCTGCGCTGGCACGTCCGGCTGCCCGCCCGCGGCTCCTGGTCGACGTGCGTGCAGTACCTCCCGCTGCTCGGCTCGGCCGAGGTCACGCCGCGGCACACGTGCGGCAGCTCGGTCGCGCACAGCGCGCCCGCCAGCAGGTTGCGCGCCTGGTACGAGAACTCGCCGAGGGTGCGCACCGGCGACCCGACGCTGGCCGCGGCGCTGCGCCGCGCCGTCGCCGACCTCGGCGCGCTGCGCATCTTCGACCCGGCCAGTCCCGGCCGCGCGGTGGTCGCCGCGGGCGCGCCGTGGTTCATGGCGCTGTTCGGCAGGGACTCGCTGCTCACCTCGTGGATGGTGCTGCCGGTGGATCGCAGGCTGGCCATCGGCACCCTGCAGAGCCTGGCCGACCTGCAAGGCGTCCGCGAGCACATCGCCACCGAGGAACAACCGGGCCGGATACCGCACGAGATCAGGTTCGGCCGGGCCGCGACGCGGCTGCTCGGCGGCGACACCGTGTACTACGGCACCGCCGACGCCACCCCGCTGTTCGTCATGGTGCTCGGCGAGCTGCACCGCTGGGGACTCGACGACGCCACCCGCGACGAACTGCTGCCGCACGCCGACCGCGCCATCGAGTGGATCCAGCGCTACGGCGACGCCGACGGCGACGGGTTCGTCGAGTATTGCCGCCGCGCCGAGCACGGGCTGGACAACCAGGGCTGGAAGGACTCCTGGGACGGGGTGAACTTCGCCGACGGCACCCTCCCCGCACCGCCCATCGCGCTCGCCGAGGTGCAGGGCTACGTCTACGCGGCCTACCTGGCCAGGGCCGAGCTGGCCGACGACCTCGGCGACCGCGCCACCGCGGACCGGCTGCGCGCCGCGGCCGCCCGGCTGAAGGCCGAGTTCAACGCGAAGTTCTGGCTGCCCGAGCGCGGCTGGTACGCGGTCGGCCTGGACCGGGACAAGCGGCCGATCGACGCGCTCACCTCGAACATCGGCCACTGTCTGTGGACCGGTATCGTGGACGAGGACAAGGCGGCGCTGGTCGCGGACCGGTTGCTCGCTCCCGACATGTTCACCGGCTGGGGCATTCGAACCCTGGCCAGCGGCATGGGCGCCTACAACCCCGTCAGCTACCACAACGGTTCGGTGTGGCCGCACGACAACGCGATCTGCGCGGCCGGACTGATGCGCTACGGGTTGACCGAGCACGCCACCCGGGTCATCGACGCGGTGCTCGACGCCTCGGTGCGGTTCGGCCATCGGCTGCCCGAACTGTTCTGCGGTTTCGACCGCGCCGAGTTCGACGCGCCGGTGCCGTATCCGACCTCGTGCTCGCCGCAGGCCTGGGCCGCCGCCGCGCCGCTGCTGTTCCTGCGCAGCCTGGTCCGGCTGGAGCCGGGGGCGGCCGTCGCGGAGGTGGCGCCCGCCGTGCCCGAGCGCTACCTGCCGCTGCGGATCAGCGGACTGCGGGTCGGGTCGGAGGTGTTGACCGTCACGGTGGACGCGCACGGATGGCAGGTCACCGGGCGGTCGGAGGGCACGCGCCGGGCCGGCTGACGCTCCGGCGCGGCCTCGTCCGCGCGGGTGGACAGCCGCTCGGACGAAACTTGTCGGTGCTCGCGCTTAGCATGGCGAGCGGGGGTCTGTCTGCACGTCAACACGATCGAGAAGGGACACATCGGTGGCGGAACGCCTCACCGTGCGCGGAGCTCGGGAGCACAACCTGAAGGGGATCGATCTCGATCTGCCCCGCGACAGCTTGATCGTGTTCACCGGACTGTCCGGCTCGGGCAAATCCAGCCTCGCCTTCGACACCATCTTCGCCGAGGGCCAGCGCAGGTACGTGGAATCGCTGTCGGCCTACGCCAGGCAGTTCCTCGGCCAGATGGACAAGCCCGACGTCGATTTCATCGAGGGCCTCTCGCCCGCGGTGTCCATCGACCAGAAGTCCACCAACCGCAACCCGCGCTCCACCGTGGGCACCATCACCGAGGTCTACGACTACCTGCGTCTGCTCTACGCGCGCGCGGGCACGCCGCACTGCCCGGTCTGCGGCGAGCTGATCGCCAAGCAGACACCGCAGCAGATCGTCGACCAGGTGCTCGCCATGGCGGAGGGCACCAAGTTCCAGGTGCTCGCGCCGGTGGTGCGTACCCGCAAGGGCGAGTTCGTCGACCTCTTCGACCAGCTCAACTCCCAGGGCTACTCCCGGGTGCGGGTCGACGGTGTGGTGTATCCGCTCACCGACCCGCCGAAACTGAAGAAGCAGGAGAAGCACGACGTCGAGGTCGTGGTCGACCGGCTCGCCGTCAAGCCGAGCTCCAAGCAGCGTCTCACCGATTCGATCGAGACCGCGCTGCGGCTGGCCGACGGCATCGTTGTGCTCGACTTCGTCGATCGCGACGAGCACGCCCACGACCGGGAACGCCGCTTCTCCGAGCGCCTGGCCTGCCCCAACGGGCACCCGCTCGACATCGAGGACCTCGAGCCGAGGTCGTTCTCGTTCAACTCGCCCTACGGCGCCTGCCCCGACTGCACCGGCCTCGGCATCCGCAAGGAGGTCGACCCCGATCTGGTGGTCCCCGATCCCGAGCTCAGCCTCGCAGCGGGTGCCATCGCGCCCTGGTCGCGCGGGCAGACCGCGGAGTACTTCACCCGGCTGCTGTCGGGTCTGGCCGAGACCATCGGCTTCTCCATGGACACCCCGTGGCAGGACCTGCCGCTCAAGGCGCGCAAGGCCGTGCTGGAGGGCAGCCCCGACCAGGTGCACGTCTCCTACACCAACCGCTACGGACGCAAGCGCTCCTACTACGCCGACTTCGAGGGCGTGATGCCCTTCCTGCAGCGGCGCATGGAGAACACCGAGTCCGAGCAGATGAAGGAGCACTACGACGGGTACATGCGCGACATCCCGTGCCCGGTCTGCTCGGGCGCGCGGCTGCGCCCGGAGATCCTGGCCGTCACCATCTCGGCGGGCGAGGACAAGAAGTCCATCGCCGACGTCAGCGATCTGTCCATCGGCGACTGCTCGAAGTTCCTGAACTCGCTGACGCTGGGGGAGCGCGAGGCCGCGATCGCCGGGCAGGTGCTCAAGGAGGTCCAGGCGCGGCTCGGGTTCCTGCTCGACGTCGGCTTGGAGTATCTGACGCTGTCCAGGGCCGCCGCGACCCTGTCCGGCGGTGAGGCGCAGCGCATCCGGCTGGCCACCCAGATCGGCTCCGGGCTGGTCGGCGTGCTGTACGTGCTGGACGAGCCGTCCATCGGCCTGCACCAGCGGGACAACCGGCGGCTCATCGAAACCCTCACGCGGCTGAAGAATCTCGGCAACACGCTGATCGTCGTCGAGCACGACGAGGACACCATCCGCGCCTCGGACTGGGTCGTCGACATCGGCCCGCTCGCGGGCGAGCACGGCGGCCGGGTGGTGCACAGCGGCCCGTATCAGGAGTTGCTCACCGACCCCGATTCGCTGACCGGCGCGTACCTTTCGGGCCGCGAGCGGATCGAGGTGCCGATGGTGCGCCGCCCGATGGACAAGAAGCGCAAGCTCACCGTCGTCGGCGCGACCGAGCACAACCTGCAGGGCATCGACGTCTCGTTCCCGCTCGGCGTGCTCACCGCGGTGACCGGCGTCTCGGGCTCGGGCAAGTCGACGCTGGTCAACGACATCCTGGCCACCGTGCTGGCGAACAAGCTCAACGGCGCCCGTCAGGTGCCGGGCAGGCACACCAGGGTCAACGGCCTGGATCACCTGGACAAGCTGGTACAGGTCGACCAGTCCCCGATCGGGCGGACGCCGCGCTCCAACCCGGCCACCTACACCGGCGTGTTCGACAAGATCAGGACGCTGTTCGCGGCGACCACCGAGGCGAAGGTGCGCGGCTACCAGCCCGGCCGGTTCTCGTTCAACGTCAAGGGCGGCCGCTGCGAGGCGTGCTCCGGCGACGGCACGCTGAAGATCGAGATGAACTTCCTGCCCGACGTGTACGTGCCGTGCGAGGTCTGCCACGGCGCGCGCTACAACCGGGAAACCCTCGAGGTGCACTACAAGGGCAAGACCATCGCCGAGGTGCTGGACATGTCCATCGAGGAGGCCGCGGAGTTCTTCGAACCGGTCACCTCGATCCACCGCTACCTCAAGACCTTGGTCGACGTCGGCCTCGGCTACGTGCGACTCGGCCAGAGCGCGCCGACGCTGTCCGGCGGCGAGGCCCAGCGCGTGAAGCTGGCGGCCGAACTGCAGAAGCGCTCCACCGGCCGCACCGTCTACATCCTCGACGAGCCGACCACCGGTCTGCACTTCGAGGACATCCGCAAGCTGCTCGGCGTCATCAACGGTCTGGTCGACAAGGGCAACACCGTCATCGTCATCGAGCACAACCTGGACGTCATCAAGACCTCCGACTGGGTCGTCGACATGGGCCCCGAGGGCGGTTCCGGCGGCGGCACCGTGGTGGCCGAGGGCGCGCCGGAAGACGTCGCTGCCGTGCCGCACAGCTACACGGGCCAGTTCCTCGCCGAGGTACTCGCCCAGCCCGCCGCGTCGGCTCCGCTGAAGCGGGCCCCGGCGAAGAAGGCGGCGGCCAAGAAGACGGCGTCCAAGGCGGCGGCCAAGCAGGCTCCGGCGGAGCCCGCGGCGGCGAAGAAGGCCCCTGCCGACAAGGCGGCGAAGAAGGCCCCTGCGGAGACGGCCGCGGCCAAGCGTCTGGCCAGGAAGGCCGCCGCGCTGCGTTGATCGAAGGCAAGGCCGATCGAACGCAGAGGCTGATCGAGCGCAGAGGCTGATCGAGCGCAGAGGTTGATCGAAAAGCAGCGGTTGATCCGGGCAAAAGGTCGATGTGGAGCAGCGGGTCGATCTTCGACAATTGAACCTGAAACGGCGAGTGGCCGCGTCACAAGGCGCGGCCACTCGCCGTTTCGGCCTGCGCGGGTTTTTCGGGTCCCGAAAACGCGGGAAAAAGTGAAATGGGCGTGTGTAAGATCTGCCTCACCGTGTCCGGGCGTGGCCGGGACAGTAACGGTGAGTGCACCGGACCGCGGCGCAAGCACGCCCGAAACCCGGTGGGAGAGAAAGGAACACACCCATGGAAGGCGTGGACATCGCCGCGCTGGTCGCGCAGATCCTCACGTTTCTCGGCAGTGGATCGTCCATCAACTACACCCCGGGCGCCTGAGCGCGCCAGACAGTGAAAGGAACGCCATGGACAGCGGAAGCGCCGGGCTGACCAGCCTCTTGCAGGCCATCGCCACCATGATCGCCACCGGCTCGTCGATCTCGGTCACCCCCGGGCAGTGATCGCGCCGGGCGGGGCCGGTCGAGTGTCGGCCCGCCCCGTCTCGGCCGCGCGGCGCTCAGTTCGCCGCGGCGCCCGCGATGATCTCGGCCAGCTCCGCGGGTTTCGACCACATCGGCCAGTGGCCGGTCGGCAGGTCGATCAGCGTCGCGTCGAAGCGGGCGATCTCGCTGAACACCGGCGCCTCACCGCTCAGGCTCAACTGCCGCACCAGCTCCGCGGTGATGCTGGTGCACACCACTGTCGTCGGCACCGCGAGCCGGGCGGGCGAATCGCTCAGGCGCAGTGGCGCACCCGCGATGCTCGCAGGCTCCGACACCGCGCGCTCCCGGAATCGGGCCAGCTGCGCCGCGTCCAGCCCGACCAGGCTGTCGCCCTCCTCCGCCAATTGCTCCCAGCTCGGTAGCGGAAACTCGCGCGCCGATCCGAGCGAATCGTTGAGCACGAACCCGTCCGGCACCGGCGCGCAGTCGACGTACACCGCGTGCCGGAAGCGCCCCGGCGCGACATCGGTGGCCAGGTAGCCCGGCGCCGCCCCGCCCGAATGGGCCACCAGCACAGCCGATTCCGCGGGGTCGATGGCCGCGAGGATGGCGCCTGCCTGTTCCTCGATGGTGGCCGCGAACCGATCCTCGTCGTCGGGATCCAACCCGGGCAGGGTCAGCGCGCGCACCTCGAAGCCGCTGCCGCGCAGTTCCTCGGCCACCTCGTCCCACGCCCACGCGCCGAGCCAGAATCCGGGAACGAGCAAGATCGGTGTCGCCATACTGCCAGCATGCCGCATCGAGCCGCGGCCGCGGCCGATTCGCGCCTGCCGCAGCGTGATCGGCGGGTCAGGCGGGTGACCGGCCGGCGAGCGTCGAGCCGTACCGGACCGGGTCGGGGAACCGGCTCAGTAGACGGGGCCGGTGTACTTCTCGCCCGGACCCTTGCCCGGCTCGTCCGGGTGGGCGGAAGCCTCGCGGAACGCCCGCTGCAGGGACTGCAAGCCCTCGCGGATGGGCCCTGCGTGCGGCCCGAGGTATTCGACCGAGGCCGTGACCAGACCCGCGAGCGCCGTGATGACGCGGCGTGCCTCGTCCAGGTCGCGGTGCGGGCTGCTGTCCGGGTCCGGGTCGGCGAGGCCGAGCTTTTCCGCGGCCGAACTCATCAGCATCACGGCGGCGCGGCTGATCACCTCGACGGCGGGGATGTCGGCCAGGTCGCGCACGGAGGAGTCGAGCTCGTCAGTCATGCCCAACAGGCTAGCGAGGCCGCCAGGAGCAGTCGGAGCTGGCCGATCCCCGCGGCGGGCCGCGCAGCGCGTTTTCGGACCGATTCGGCGATAGCGGACGGCAATGCTAGACTTTCCGCTGACGACCGCCCCGAACCGCGTCGCCTGGTGCGACACGACCCGGGGCTGAATAAGTGGAGCCCGACTCCCACCGTTACCGACGAGCAATCGTACTGGTCAAACGGTCCGGTCGCCCGCCCTTGTGGCGGGTTTCTTGCGTGAGTGCCGTCTCGCGCGCAAGAGTCGATGCCTGGCATCGGCGATCGGTCGACTCGGGCCCCGTTGTGGTGAAATACCGCACCGGGGCTTTTGTGTTGAACAAGGGGTTGCAGTTATTGCCTGCGGTCGTCAGACGACACCGCTTGACCTAGGAGGCCCCATCAGCACTGAGACCCGCATCAACGATCGCATCCGAGTTCCCGAGGTCCGACTCATCGGACCTGGCGGCGAGCAGGTTGGGATCGTGCGTGTTGAAGATGCGCTACGCGTCGCCCTCGAGGCCGATCTCGACCTGGTCGAGGTGGCTCCGGATGCCCGTCCGCCGGTTTGCAAGATCATGGACTACGGCAAGTTCAAGTACGAGACGGCGCAGAAGGCGCGCGAGTCTCGGAAGAACCAGCAGCAGACCGTGATCAAGGAGCAGAAGCTCCGGCCCAAGATCGACGACCACGACTACGAGACCAAGAAGCGGAACGTCGTTCGCTTCCTCGAAGCCGGGTCGAAGGTCAAGGTGACGATCATGTTCCGGGGTCGCGAGCAGTCCCGGCCCGAGCTCGGGTTCCGGCTGCTGCAGCGGTTGGCCTCCGACGTCGCGGACCTGGGTTTCGTGGAGACCTCGGCCAAGCAGGACGGCCGGAACATGACCATGGTCCTCGCACCCCACAAGGGAGCGAAGACCCGCGTGAAGGCGCAGCAGGAATCGGCCGGACGGCCTGCCGCGAGCGCCGCGCCCGCCGGTGAGACCCCGGCCGCGGAGCAGGCCGAGTAGGCCACGCCCGCAGTTATACGAACAGACACCGGCGGTCGGAAACGGCCGCCGGGACGACCAGATAGAGGAATCCATGCCGAAGATGAAGAGCCACAGCGGCGCCTCGAAGCGATTCAAGGTGTCCGGTAAAGGCAAGCTGCTGCGCCAGCAGGCGAACCGTCGCCACCTGTTCGAGCACAAGCCCACCCGCCGGACTCGTCGTCTGGACGGCACGGAGGTCGTCGCGGCTGCCGACGTCCGTCGCGTGAAGAAGCTGCTGGGTATCTGATCCCCTAGGGCAGCACCGCGACCGGAGTTTCCGGACGCCACCCCCGACCAACCTCCCGGGCGCCGCACGCGCCCCCTATTCGATCAAGGACTGACCAAGTGGCACGCGTCAAGAGGGCCGTCAACGCTCAGAAGAAGCGCCGTTCCATCCTCGAGGCCTCCAAGGGCTACCGGGGCCAGCGCTCGCGGCTGTACCGCAAGGCCAAGGAACAGCAGCTGCACTCGCTCACCTACGCCTACCGGGACCGCCGGGCGCGCAAGGGTGACTTCCGCAAGCTGTGGATCGCCCGCATCAACGCCGCGGCGCGCATCAACGACATCACCTACAACCGCTTCATCCAGGGCCTGAAGGCCGCGGGTGTCGAGGTGGACCGCAAGATCCTGGCCGAGCTCGCCGTCTCCGACGCCGAGGCCTTCGCCGGTCTGGTCGCTGTCGCCAAGGCCGCCCTCCCGCAGGACGTCAACGCCCCGGCCGCCTGATCCGGCCGACCCTGTTGACCAAGGGACACCTTTCGGAACGACCCGCGGACGCGCTCTCCGAGCGCAATCCGCGGGTCGTTTCGGCTGTCAAGCTGCACCGCGCGCCGCAGCGCCGCAAGGCCGGACTCTTCCTCGCCGAGGGGGCGAATTCGGTCACCGCCGCACTGGAGACCGGGCGGGTGCGGGAACTGTTCTACTCCGCCGCCGCGGCGACGCGTGAGCACGAGCTGATCGCCGGCGCCTCCGCCGCGGGCGTGCGCACCACGCTGGTGAGCGACCGGGCCGCCGAGCATCTCGGCGAGACGGTCACCGCGCCGGGCCTGGTCGCGGTGTGCGAGCTGATCGACGTGCCGCTGACCGACATTCTCGACAAGCGGCCGCGGATGCTAGCCGTCCCGGTCGAGATCGCCGAGCCCGGCAATGCGGGCACCCTCATCCGGGTCGCCGACGCGGTGGGCGCCGACGGCGTGGTGCTGGCAGGCGACACCGTCGACCCGCACAACGGCAAGTGCGTGCGCGCCACCGCGGGCAGCCTGTTCCACGTGCCCGTCGCCCGCCACCACGATGTCGCGGAGACCCTGGATTCCCTTGCCGCCGCGGGCATCACACTGCTGGCCACCACCGCCGCGGGCGAGGTCGACCTCGACCAGGCCGACGAGCTCTTCCAGCGCCCGATCGCCTGGCTGTTCGGCAACGAGGCGCACGGCCTCGACCCCGCCGTCGCGGCTCGCGCCCACCACCGCGTCCGCATCCCCATCCACGGCCGGGCCGAGAGCCTCAACCTCGCCGCCGCGGCGGCCATCTGTCTCTATGCCAGTTCTCGTGTGCGACACGCGGGGGCGTTCTAGGGTTCGATCATGAGCGCCGGGGACGAACTGCTGCGCCGGATCGAGGGCGATCCCGAGCTGGCCGGGCTGCTCGCCTGGCCGGGCGATTTCGACATCACGCGCCGGGAGCCCGTCGAGGACCTGCGGCTGCCGAGCGGTACGCCGCTCACGCCGATCGCGGGCGACAGCGCGGGCGGCACGTTCTTCCTGTGCGGCGCGGAGGGGACGGAGCGCCCGGTGCTGTACGCCGACTCCGAAGGCGGCGCGGTGCTGCTGGCCGCCGATCTGGTCGAGGCGGTCGCCTTGATCGCGACCTATCCGTACTGGCGCGATCTGGGCACGGGCCGTCCGGTGGCCGAGCTCGAGGAGCAGTTCGCCGTCGACCGGCCGGAGTTCCTCGAGGTGCGCGCCGAACTGCTCGACCGGCTCGGCATCGGCGCGCCCGGCGTGGCGGAGGCGGTGCGCAAGATGCGGGCCAGCGCCGCGCGGACCGTCCCGGATTTCCTGCCGGTCGCGCCCGATGTGGAGGGCGACGCGGTGTACGTACCGCTCTGGTGACCGGCCGCGCGAGGCGCGATACCTGCGCGGATGCCCGTTTTCCGGGTGCCGGGCGGCGGTGCGCGCGCTGCCCGGGCACGGGCGCGCGGCTCGCCAGCGGGTAATCCGCGTGAATCGGTCATGGCCGATCCAATAGGATTCCACCAGCAGCAATGTGGGTAGGCAATAAGCCGGACCCGCGAACCGATCCCCAGGGGAGAGACGAACGATCGTGGCCGACGACAACACCGGAGTCGAGCAGAACGCCGAGACGCACGCCGTCGCGCTGACCGAGGAGGCGCTGGCCGCGGCGGCGGCCGAGGCCGAGAAGGCGTTCGCCGCGGCAGCCGATCTGGACGCTCTCGCGGTGGCCAAGACCGAGCATCTCGGCGGCAAGGCGCCGCTCGCCCTCGCGCAGCGCGCGCTGGGCGGGCTGCCCAAGTCGGAGAAGGCCGACGCGGGCAAGCGGGTGAACGTGGCGCGGGCGCGGGTCTCCGACGCGTTCGAGTCCCGCCGCGCGGTGCTGCTCGCCGAGCGCGACGCGGCCGTGCTGGTGGCCGAGGCGATCGATGTCACGCTGTCCGCCCGCCGGGAACCGGTCGGCGCCCGGCACCCGATCACCGTCATCTCCGAGCAGATCGCCGACGTGTTCGTCGCGATGGGCTGGGAGGTTGCCGAGGGCCCCGAGGTGGAGACCGAGCACTTCAACTTCGACGCGCTCAACTTCCTGCCCGACCATCCGGCCCGCACGATGCAGGACACCTTCCACATCGCGCCGGAGGGTTCGCGCCAGGTGCTGCGCACGCACACCTCGCCGGTGCAGGTGCGCTCCATGCTCGAGCGCGACCTGCCGATCTACGTGGTGTGCCCGGGCCGCACCTTCCGCACCGACGAGCTGGACGCCACCCACACGCCGGTGTTCTCCCAGGTGGAGGGCCTCGCGGTGGACAAGGGCCTGACCATGGCGCACCTGCGCGGCACCCTGGACGCGTTCGCGCGCGCCCTGTTCGGGCCGGAGACGCGCACCAGGATGCGGCCGAACTACTTCCCGTTCACCGAACCCTCCGCCGAGGTGGACGTCTGGTTCCCGGACAAGAAGGGCGGCGCGGGCTGGGTCGAGTGGGGCGGCTGCGGCATGGTGAACCCCAAGGTGCTGATCGCCAGCGGCATCGACCCCGACGTGTACAGCGGGTTCGCGTTCGGCATGGGCCTGGAGCGCACCCTGCAGTTCCGCAACGGCATCCCCGACATGCGCGACATCGTCGAGGGCGACGTGCGGTTCACCCTGCCCTTCGGCATCCGGTCCTGAACCGGCCCGATTCCCGAACTCCCTTCGATCGAGAGAGCGAAACCTCAAGTGCGAGTAGCGCAGTCCTGGCTGACCGAGATCATCCAGCGCACCACACCCGAGTGGTCGGTGACGCCGGAGGAACTGGACGCCGGATTCGTCCGTGTGGGGCTGGAAGTCGAGGAGGTCGACAAGCTCCACCGGGTGAACGGCGACGCGGGTGCGAGCGGGGCGGGATCAGACGCCGCCTCGCCGCTGGTCGTCGGGCGCGTCGCCGAGATCACCGAGCTGACCGAGTTCAAGAAGCCGATTCGCTTCTGCAAGGTCGACGTCGGCAACCCAGAGTTGCAGGAGATCGTCTGCGGCGCACGGAATTTCGCCGTCGGCGACCTGGTCGTGGTGGTGCTGCCCGGCGGTGAGCTGCCCGGCGGTTTCAAGATCGCCTCGCGCAAGACCTACGGCCACGTCTCGCACGGCATGATCTGCTCGGTCGCCGAACTGGGCATCGGCAAGGACCACTCCGGCATCCTGGTGCTGGAGCCGGGCACCGCCGAGCCCGGCGCGGACGCCAACGAGCTGCTCGGCCTGAACGACACGGTCATCGAGCTGAACATCACGCCCGACCGCGGCTACTGCTTCTCGGTGCGCGGCCTGGCCCGCGAGCTGGCCTGCGGCTTCGATCTGGAGTACGCCGACCCGGCGGTGCGCACCCTGCCCGACGACGAGACCGACGCCTGGCCGGTGCAGCTCGAGCCGTCGTCGAAGTGCACCCGGTTCGCGGTGCGGCGGGTCACCGGCATCGACCCGAACGCGGTCAGCCCGTGGTGGCTGCAGCGACGGCTGCTGCTGTCGGGCGTGCGCCCGATCTCGCCCGCCGTCGACGTCACCAACTACGTCATGCTCGAGCTGGGCCAGCCGCTGCACGCGTTCGACGCCGACAAGCTCAACGGCGGTCTGGTGGTCCGCTCCGCGAACAAGGGCGAGACGCTGCGCACCCTCGACGAGGTGGAGCGCGTGCTCGACGCCGAGGACGTGGTGATCGCCGACGAGTCCGGCGTGGTCTCGCTGGCGGGCGTGATGGGCGGCGGGAGCACCGAGGTCGGCCCCGAGACCACCGATGTGGTGCTCGAAGCGGCCACCTGGAATCCGCTGCTGGTCTACCGCACCGCGCGCAGGCACAAGCTGGTGTCCGAGGCGGGCAAGCGCTACGAGCGCGTCGTCGATCCCGAGATCAACGTCGCCGCGCTGGACCGGGCGGCCACCCTGCTCGCCGAGATCGCGGGCGGCATCATCGAGCCCGCGCTCACCGACGTGCGGGTGCCGACGCCGCAGGCGGAACCGATCCGCATCGACATCGACCTGGCCGATCGAGTCGCGGGCGTCACCTATCCGACCGGCACGTCGGCCCGCCGCCTCGCCCAGATCGGCTGCACCGTCGAGGTGTCGGTGAACGAGGAGACCGGGCACGGCCAGCTGGTGGTCACCCCGCCGAGCTGGCGGCCCGACCTGACCCAGCCCGCCGACCTGGTGGAGGAGGTGCTCCGGCTCGAGGGTCTGGAGCAGATCCCGTCGGTGCTGCCGACCGCGCCCGCCGGGCGCGGGCTCACCACCGCGCAGCGCCGCCGCCGCGCGGTCAGCAGGGCGCTGGCCTTCGCGGGCGGCATCGAGGTGCCGCCGCCGATGTTCCTGCCCTCGGGCGTCTTCGACACCTGGGGCCTGGACGCCGACGACCCGCGCCGCGTCACCACCCGGGTGCTGAACCCGCTCGACGTGGAGCGCGCCGAACTGGCCACCACGCTGCTGCCCGGCCTGTTCGAGGTGGCCGCGCGCAACATCTCCCGCGGCGCGCGCGATCTGACCGTCTACGGCATCGCCCAGGTGGTGCTGCCCGGCCCGAACACCAGGGCGGTCGAGGCGCTTCCGGTGGATCGCCGCCCGACCGACGAGGAGATCGCCGAGCTGGTCGACTCGCTGCCCGCGCAGCCGGTGCACGTCGGCGTCGTGCTCACCGGCCGCCGCGAGCCGCGCGGACCGTGGGGCCCCGGCCGTCCGGCCGAGGCCGCCGACGCGTTCGCCCTGGCCGATGCCATCGCGGATGCCGCGGGCGTGTCCATCGAGCGTCGCGCCGCCGCGCACCTGCCGTGGCATCCGGGCCGCTGCGCCGAGCTGGTGGTGGACGGCGAGGTCGTCGGCTACGCCGGCGAGCTGCACCCGGCCGTGCTGGAACGCTCCGGCCTGCCGCCACGGACTTGCGCGCTCGAGCTGAACCTCGACGCGCTGCCGCTGCGCGAGTCCCGTCCGGTGCCGGTGGTGTCGCCGTTCCCCGCGGTGCTGCAGGACGTGTCCGTCAGCGTCGAGAAGTCGGTGTCCGCGGGTTCGGTCGAGGCCGCGCTGCGCACCGGCGGCGGTGAGCTGCTCGAGGACATCGCCCTGTTCGACGTGTATGAGGGCGCCCAGGCGGGCGAGGGCCGCAAGTCCCTCACCTACGCGCTGCGCTTCCGCGCGCCGGACCGCACGCTGACCGAGGACGAGGCGAGCGCCGCCCGCGATGCCGCGGTGGCGTCGGCCGCCGACGCGGTGGGGGCGGTCCTGCGCGGCTGACAGAGCTCGCGACGACATCGAGACCCGTACGGCCGCAGCGCCGTACGGGTCTCGTCGCTTCGCGGCCGTGCGCGTCTCGGCTTGCGGCGCAGCGTTCCGGGCCGCCCGGCAATCGGGAGTAGCGTGGCGGTTGGCAGCTTTCGTCCGACGACTTGGGAGGTCCGATGACCGTACGAGCGGTATGGAACGAGACGGTGCTCGCCGAGAGCGACGACACCGTGGTGGTGGAGGGCAATCACTACTTCCCGGCGGACGCCGTGCGCCGTCGATACCTCGAGCCCAGCGATCAGCACACGGTCTGTCCGTGGAAAGGCACCGCCTCCTACTACACGGTGACCGTCGACGGTGCGAGCAATCCCGACGCCGCCTGGTACTACCCGACGCCCAAGCCGGAAGCCGAGATGGTGCGCGACCGCGTCGCGTTCTGGCGCGGCGTCGACGTGGTCGTCGACTGACCCCGGCCGACCAGCCGGTACCGCGTCGCCGTCGCCGAAGATCGGAAGCCGGGGACGGCCGCGTCATCGCCGGGGCGGCGTCGAGCCACCGTGCCCCGGCGGAGTAAGAACGTCTGCATGCGACACCCCGCGGCCCTGATTCTCAACGCGCTGACCTACCTGCCGGAGCGGCAGATCCTGCAGACGCCCGCCGCGGTCGGCCTCGACTACACCGACCTGTCCCTGCGCACCGAGGACGGCGAGACCTTGCACGCCTGGTGGCTGCCCGCGCGGCGGTCGATCGGGCACGTGCTCTTCGCGCACGGCAACGCGGGCAACCTCGGCGACCGGGTGGCGATCTACGCGCTGCTCGTCGACGCGGGTTTCGACGTGCTCGCCTTCGACTACCGCGGCTACGGCCGCAGCACCGGGCGGCCCAGCGAGCACGGCACCTACCTGGACGCGCGGGCGGCGCGTGACGCGCTGCTCGCCCGGCCCGGAGTGAACCCGAATCGGGTACTGTACCTGGGCAAGTCGCTGGGCGGCGGCGTGCTGCTCGAACTCGCCGAGGCGCATCCGCCCGCCGGACTCGTGCTGATGTCGACCTTCACCGGCATCCGCGACGCGGCCGGGTCGATCTATCCGTTCCTGCCGCGTTCGCTGATCCCCGACGCCTACCCGAACCTGCGGCGAATCGGCAGGCTCGCCGCGCCCGTGCTGATCATGCACGGCGACTGCGACGAGCTGCTGCCGGTGCGCAACGCCGAGCGGCTGTACGCGGCCGCGTCCGGACCCAAGCGGCTGGTGGTGGTGCCGGGCGCCGGGCACAACGACGTCATCGCGCTGCTCGGCGCCGACTGGCCCGCCACGCTACGGGCCTGGGCGACCGAGGTGCTCGCGGGCTAGCGGGGAAGCGCGAACGGGGCGAGCGGTCTGTTCGGGTGCGTAGCCTGGCGTTATGAGCGAACGTAGTGAGCGAATCGTGTGCCAGCGCGCATCGCGCGTGCCGGAGCCGAGCGTCAGCGAGGCGCAGGCATGAGCGATACGAGGGAAATCGTGGCGCGGCTCGCCGCCTTGCCGGACGCGGAGCTGGTGACCGTGTTGCGCGCCGCGGTCGAGGGGCGCTCGGCACTGTGGGCCGTGCGCGCCGCGCTGGACGAGCTGGCCGGGGCCTCTCATGCGACGACCGATCTTGATGTGAGTCCCGCCACGTCCGATGCCTCGGCGTATGACATCGGCGAGGGCGCGGCGGCATCCGGGCAGGTCGGAGGCGGTTTCCCGGTACCGGCGGTACCGGTTCAAGCGACCGGTATTCCGGCGACGCCCGAGACCGGCGGATATTCGCCGTCCGGGGTACCTACTTTCGAGTCGGTTCGCGATAAGGTCGAGCAGCGCTTCGGCACTGCGCAGGGGATGGGTGAGCTCGACCGGCAGACCCCGGCGGGCCGCAGCGCCGACGAGCGATTCGCCGCGCGCGAGAAGGCCGCGCGGGAACGCCTGGACCAGATTCGGAAATCGTTGCGCGACAAGGGCGCCGACTGACGTGCGCTGGTCCGCCGGGTGCCGCCGTCGAGCACTGAGCCGGACCGAGATGAATGGGTGAAACGATGACCGAGCCGCGTGAGATCGCCGAACGGCTCCTGGATGCTCAGGTGGAATTCCTGCTGGCCGAGGTGACCGGTGACCGTCTCGCCGAGGTCGTCGCGCGCGATGTCGAGGCGGTGCTCGGCGTGGCCGACACACTGCTGTTCCGCGAGGTGGTGGAGCTCGACCAGGCGAAGCAGACCGTGGCGGCGGTCGTCGACCTGGTCGGCGGCAGCCCCGTGCTGGCCGACATGGTCGGCGTGTTCGCCGATTCGATCTACGACCACATCGCCGCCAACCACGACTACACCCTGGGCGAGGTGGTGGAGCGCGAACCGGTGGAGGCGGTGCTGGAGAAGCTCTTCGGCATGCACCAGGCCCAGGAGCGCATCCTGGACCGGCTCACCGAGAGCCCGCTGGTGGCCACCGTGGCCTCGAAGTTCGTGGACAAGCTGATCAACGATTTCGTGCAGGCCAACCGGGAGCGCGCCGAGAAGATCCCCGGCGTCTCCTCGCTGATGTCGCTGGGCCAGTCGGCCGCCAACCGTGCCAGGAAGGCCGCCGACGGCACGTTCGTCGGCGATCTCGCGGGCAAGGGCGCCATGTTCGCGCTCAAGCGCACCAACAACGCGATCCGCGAGATGCTGCGCGACGCCCCCGTGCACTCGGCCGCCATGGAGTTCTGGGATCTGCACGCCGACGAGCCGGTCAGCGGCCTGCGCGAATATCTGACCCAGAAGGATCTCAACGAGCTGGTGCTGCTGTGCTACGAGATCGCGGTGACCACCCGCGAGAAGGAGTACTTCGGCCTGCTCGTCGACGAGTGCGTCGAGGTGTTCTACGCCAAGTACGGCGACTACACGCTCGCGGCCATGCTTCCGGAGCTCGGGCTTTCCGGTGACGACATCGCCACCGAGATCCTGCGCTACGGTCCCGCCGTGATCGAGGGCGCGAAGCGGAACGGCGTGCTGGCCAAGCTGATCCGGGAGCGCCTCGAACCGTTCTACGCCTCGGACGCCGTGCTCGGCATCCTCGCCGACGCGGTCGGCTGAGTCCTCGGCGCGGTGTTCGAGAGCGCTGGCGTGGTTGTTCGCGTGCGCTGGTGTGGTGTTCGTAGGCGCTGGCGCCGTGGTTGGTGAGCGCTGGTGCGGTGTTCGTAAGTGCTGGTGCGGTTGTTGGTAAGCGCTGGTGTGGTGTTCGAGAGCGCTGGCGCGGTTGTTCGTGAGCACTGGCGCGGTGTTCGTAGGTGCTGCTGCGGTTGTTCGTAAGCTGGCGCGGTGTTCGGGAGCGCCGACGTGATTTTCGAAGGCGCTGACGCGTTTACGACGGCGCCGACGCGGGTAATCGAGGATGTCGGCAGGCGCGGGTGCGGTGTTTCACGGCACCCGCACGGCTCGGCAGGCGCCGTCGCGACGCTCGACGGTGCTGGTGCGGTATCAGCGGGATCCAGTGCGGTATGCGAAGGCATTGTCGCGGTGCGGTTCCAAGCATTCCGCGCGGTTTGCTGGGCCGTCGGCATGGCGTGATTCACAGGGGCGGCGGTCACCGTATGGTGCGGCGCGGTGTGAGCGGATGGAAACCGCGAAAATACTGGATTACCAGCATGTTTAGAATGCCTGCTCGCGTCCGATTTGTCGGATTTTCGCGTTGACACCGCCCGCGCGCTGTGACAGCTTGCTCCTGATTCCGCGCATTCGTCCCCGAATCGTCGCGGTCGCTGTTCGCGAGGAACGGGGTGGTGCGTGTGCGTTGGAGGCCGCAGGCAGGCGGCGCGGCAACGGTTTCGGCCGCCACACCGGATGCGTCCGGTGTCGGCAGAATAGTTCGGCCGCGCACTATTCGTGGCCGTTTGGCCAGAATTCTGTTCGTTTCGCTGACCCTGGTGCTCACGCTGCTCGGCATCACCCTCGCCAGGGAGATCCAGGCGTTCCAGCGCAGTGGCGACACGGTGGACGCAGTCTCGCTCGCCTTGGTGGTGCAGGACCTGCTGCACGAGACGCAGCGCGAGCGCGGTCTGAGCAACGGCCTGCTCGGCGGCGACGTCCGGCTGTACCAGGCCGTCGCGGATCAGCGCGGGGCGACCGACCGGGCGCTGCGCGCGCTCGATGCCGAATTGTCCGGCGGTGCGGACGGTTCCGGTGAGATCCGCGCCGCGGTCGGTCAGCTCGCCGGCCTGCCCGCGGTCCGCGCCCAGGTGGACGCGGGCCGGATCGGGCGGGCGGCCGCGTTCCAGTTCTACACCGACGCGATCGACGCCCTGAACCGTCCGCGGCTCGGCCTGGACCAGGCGCGCGACGCCGAGGTGCGGCACGGTCTGCTCGCGCTGTACGCGCTCGGCGAGGCGAAGGAACAGACGGCGCGCGAGCGCGGTTTCCTCAACGGCGTCTTCGCCGCCGACGGCTTCGATCCCGGCGAATACGTCCAGTTCCTCGACATCCGCGCCGCCAAACAGGCCGGGCTGGCCGCGTTCGCGCGCGACGCCACCACCGCGCAGCGCGACCTGCTCGATGCCGCGATGCGCGGCGCCGACGGGATGCGGGCGGCCGAATCCGAGCGCGTCGCCATCGATTCCAGCGCGGGCCCGCTGGTGCGGTCGGTGGATCCGAGCCTCTGGTGGGCGCAGATGACGGCCGTCATCGACGAGCAGCGCGCCGTGCAGCAGACGGTCGGCGACGCGGTGCGCCAGCGCGCGGCCGAACTGCGGCAGGTGGCGGCGGTGACTCTCGCCGGGTTCCTGATCGCCGCGCTGATCGCGATGGCGATCGAGATCGTGCTGGTGGTGGCGGGCGTGCGCGCCATCGTGCGCCCGCTGGCCGCGCTCGCCGCCGAGGCCGACGATGTGGCGGGGCGGCGGCTGCCCGAGGTGATCGCCGCCTGGCACGCCGGTGGCGACACGCAGCCGCCCCGTCCGCAGCCGGTGCGGACGCCGCCCGGCGCCGCCGTCGAGATCGCCGCCGTCGCCACCGCTTTGGACCGGGTGCAGGCCACCGCCTACGACCTGTCCTCGGAACAGGCGCTGCTGCGCCGCAACAGCACCGAGTCGATGGCGAACCTGGCCAGGCGCAACCAGAACCTGGTGCGCCGTCAGCTGGGGCTGATCAGCGAATTCGAGCGCGAGGAGCTCGATCCCAAGGCGCTGTCGAATCTGTTCGAGCTCGACCACCTCGCCACCCGCATGCGCCGCAACGCGGAGAGCCTGCTGGTGCTGGTCGGCGAGGCCAGCCCGCGGCGCTGGGCCGAACCGATCGCGCTCACCGACGTGATCCGCGCCGGCCTGTCCGAGGTGGACGACTACCGCAGGGTCGTGCTGCGCCGGATCGACGACGTCTCGATCGCGGGCGCGGTGGTCAGCGAACTGGCGCACATGCTCGCCGAGCTGATCGAGAACGGACTCGCCTTCTCCCCACCGGATCTGGAAGTCGAGATCTACGGCCGCAAAGTGGCCGCAGGCTACCTGCTCGCGGTCGTCGACCACGGCGTCGGCCTGCCCCCCGACCAACTGGCCGAGGCCAACGCCCGCCTGCGCGGCGACCGCGACTTCCTGGTCGCTCCGACCCGCTACCTCGGGCACTATGTGGTCGGCAGGCTCGCAGGCCGGCTCGGCATCGACGTCGAATTGACGATCGCGCCGGTGAGCGGCGTCGTGGCCCGGCTGCTGCTGCCGACGGAACTCCTCGGCGGGCAGCAGAATCCGCCCGCGACGCCAGGCGGCGCGGCGGCGCGAAACGGTGTTCTTCGCCCGGAACCGGATGTGGCGGGCTCGTCTCTCGAACTCGTCGGAGCATCGAGTGGATTCGGGCCGGCCCGCGACGGTGCGGCGACCGATGGACCACCGCTGTCCGCCCAGTGGTCGGCCCCGTCCGGCTCACCCCGCGAATTGCCCGGTGCGTCACTGGAGTTCCGCACGAACGGCGTCGGCGCGCCCGACCACGGGCGACGAGCCGCCACGCACGTCTCGCGTTCGCCGATCGAAACGATCGACACGACAGGGGAATTCCGCTCGGATCCCGCCCTCGGGTCGCACGCGCGCCGCGAGGCGACCGCAGGACACGAGTCCGGATCGAACGAGCGCGACCATCGTGCCCGCCACGCATCCAATGGGAACGGCCGAGGACCGGGCCCGGCCCACGCCGCCGCCGGCGAATCCCCGTGGTTCCGCACCGCACCGGGCGACGCGCAGCCGCCGGTGCAGCAGCGCACCCGCAACGGACTCGTCAAGCGCACCAAAAGAACTCGCTCCGCCGAAGCCCTCGCGACGCAGCGCCCGTCGGCCCCGCGCCCGCCCGTCGCCCCGGCCGTCGAGCGATCGCCGGAGGAGGTGCGCGGCATGCTGTCGTCGTTCCGCACCGGGCACCAACGCGGCGGCGCGCCCGCCCGCCGCCCCGCCGACCCGGCCGAGAACGTCACGTACGACGTCGATCTGGCCCAGACCACCGCAGAGCAATGACCACCGCGAAGGGGAGCCCGTGACCACACACCTGCAACAGACCGCCGACCCGCACACCTTCAACTGGCTGCTGGCCAATTTCGTCCGCAACACCGACGGCGTCCGCGACACCGTCGCGGTCTCCTCCGACGGCCTGCTCATCGCTATGTCGGAGGGCCTGGACCGCACCGGAGCCGATCGGCTGGCCGCCATGGTGTCGGGACTGGCCAGCCTGGCGAGAAGCGCCTCGCGCAGCTACGAGTTCGACGGCCTGAAACTGATCATGATCGAGATGAAGCGCGGCTTCCTGCTCGTCTCCGCGCTCGGTGACGGCAGCTGCCTCGGCGTGATCGCCGAGGGCGGCTGCGACGTCGGACTGGTGGGCTACGAGATGGCGGTGCTCGCCGAACGGGCGGGCGCCCTGCTCGATCCGGCCCTGATCTCCGAGCTGCGAGAGACGTTGCGCAGATGAGAGATCCGGACCGGCCGCGGCTGCCGGACCCGCGGATGATCCCGGTGACCGAGTCGTTCGGATGGTTCGACCCGAGCCGTCTCGCACCGACCCGTCCGGCCGAACCTGTCGCAGGCGCGGACGACTTCGTGCGTCCGTTCGTCGTCACAGCGGGGCGCACCACCCCGCTGCTGGACGGCCTGCGCATCGAAACCCTGGTGCAGTCGCCGCCCGCCGCGCTCTCGGCCCCGCTGCGCTTCGAACAGCGCACCGTGGTGGTGCTGTGCCAGCGGCCCCATTCCATCGCCGAGATCGGCACCGCGCTGCGGGTGCCGGTGGGCGTCGCGACAGTGATCGTCAGCGATCTCGCGACCGCGGGCCACGTCACCGTCCGTGACGCACCGGAGCTCTCCACCGCAGCCATCGAGAGGATCAGGGATCTTGTACGGGCACTCTGACTTGCGGGTACCTCCCGCAGACCCGGCCATGCCTTCGTCGGTGAAGATCGTCGTCAGCGGCGGTTTCGGCGTCGGGAAGACCACCTTCATCGGGGCCATCTCCGAGATCGAGCCCTTGGTCACCGAGGCCGCCATGACCGAGGTGGCGGTCGGCGTCGACGATCCCGGCCACCGCGCGGACAAATCGCAGACCACCGTGGCGCTCGACTTCGGCCGCATCACACTGGACAGCTCGCTCATCCTGTACCTGTTCGGCACACCGGGCCAGGACCGTTTCGTCTTCCTCTGGGACGACCTGGTGGACGGCGCGCTCGGCGCGGTGATCGTGGTGGACACCGACCGCGTCGAGGACTGCTATCCGGTGCTGGACTACTTCGAGGAGCACAACACCCCGTTCGTCGTGGTGGTGAACCGTTTCGAGCTCGGCCCACGCTTCGAGCTCGACGAGGTGCGCGAGGCGCTCGGTCTCGACGACTGGATTCCGATCCTGGAATGCGATGCGCGCCAGCGTGATTCGGTCAAGGAGGTGCTCGTCGGCCTGCTGGAGCAGGTGCTGATGCACCGCTTGGCGGCGCCGCATCTGGCGGCGCGCGAAGTCGGCTGAGGCGGCCGGGCGCGCCCGCTCGGCTAGCGTGGTCGAGGTGGGCGAGCACAAGCAGCGGATGCTGAGCGGGGAGTTGTACGAGGACAGCGATCCGGAACTCGTCGCCGAGCGCCGGCGCGCGCAGTCGCTCTGCGACGAGTTCAACCGGACCGGCCCGGAGGAGACCGAGCGGCGCGAGCAGGTGCTGCGGCAGTTGCTCGGCAAGCTCGGGGAGGGGTCCTGGATCATGCCCCGATTCCAGTGCGATTACGGCTATCTCATCGAGATCGGCGCCAACAGCTTCCTCAACTACGACGCCGTCCTGCTCGACTGCGCGCCTATCGTCATCGGCGACGACGTCTCCATCGGACCGCGCTGCCAGCTGCTCACCGCCCTGCATCCGATGACCGATCACGAGGCGCGGCGGCAGCGCTGGGAGTCCGCGGCGCCGATCGCGATCGGCGACAACGTGTGGTTCGGCGGCGGCGTCATCGTCTGCCCCGGCGTCACGGTCGGCACGAACACGGTGGTGGGAGCGGGCAGCGTGGTGACCCGCGACCTGCCCGACGGCGTGTTCGCGGCGGGCAATCCGGCGCGGGTGATCCGCTCGCTCTAGCGACGCGGGAGAGGTCAGTCCGCGGTGCGGGTGAGCACCGCGATCGGCAGCCGCCGCGAACTGAGCGCCTGGTAGGTGGCGAAATCCGGAACGCGGTCCACCAGCACCCGCCAGCGCGCCGCGTACTCGTCCGCATCGGTTACCACCCGCGCGGTCACCGGCCAGGACTCGTGACCGACCCGCGCCTCGCCGCCGCCCGCCGCGACCAGATTGCGCCACCAGCTCGGCGGCTCGGGGTGTCCGCCGAACGAGCCGCTGACCAGCAGATCGTCGCCGTCCGGGACGTACATCAGCACGACGGACCGCGGTGCGCCGGTCTTGCGCCCCCGCACGGTCAGCTGGAACACCGGCCGTCCCAGCCACTTGCCGAACCAGGTGCCGCCGAATCGGGCGTAGAGCCGACTGTGCAGGCGGCCCTGCAGCCTGGTGACCGCGTTCAACCTGGTGGCGCCGAAGTGGGTGAACCGGCCGGTGAAGCTGAGCCGGGCGGGAGTGCTCGGGGGCTGGTCGGCCATGAGAATCCTCCGGTTCGGTACCGTCGTGCCGCCCACGCTACCTGCGCGAACTCGTCGTGTCTCGCCCCTCGACGGCCGCGAGAGGAGCTGTGCGGCAAGTGTGATTCGGGCACTTCGTACCGCTGTTCGTCCGGTTGCGGCAGTAGGGTCGATGCCGTGAGCGAACGAAGTGAGCGAACCGTGTGTCAGCGTGCTTCGCGCATGCCGGAGCCGAGCGTCAGCGAGGTGTAGGCATGAGTGATCCGCGGATCGAGACCGAACAGGACGCGACCCGGCCGCTGCGCGATGACATCCGTTTCCTGGGTGGCGTGCTGGGCGACACCATCCGCGACCACGAGGGTCCCGAGGTTTTCGACCTGATCGAGCGGGTCCGCATCGAGGCGTTCCGGGTGCGGCGCGAGGAGGTCGGGCGCAGCGCCGTCGCGGAGATGCTGGGCGGGGTGGACATCGCGGTGGCGCTGCCGCTGATCCGGGCCTTCACCTATTTCGTGCTGCTTGCCAACCTGGCCGAGGACATCCAGCGCGATCGCCGCCGCGCCGCGCACACGACGGCGGGGGAGCCGCCGCAGGAGTCCTCGCTGGCCGCCACCTACCGCAAACTGGACGCCGCCGCGCTGGCCGGTGCCGAGGTCGCCGATCTGCTCACCGACGCGCTGGTCTCGCCCGTGATCACCGCGCACCCCACCGAGACGCGCCGCCGCACCGTGTTCGACGGGCAGACCAAGATCACCGAGCTGATGCGAAGGCGCCAGCGCTACGCGGACACCGAGCCCGAGCGCGCCGACCTGGAGCTCGGCATCCGCCGCCAGGTGCTCTCGCTGTGGCGCACGGCCCTGATCCGTTTGGCGCGCTTGCGGATTCAGGACGAGATCGCCGTCGGCCTGCGCTACTACGAGCTGACCCTGCTCGACGTGATCCCGGCGATCAACGCCGAGGTGCGCGCCGCGCTGCGCTCCCGCTGGCCGGGCGTGGAGCTGCTCGACCGCCCGATCCTGCGACCCGGCTCCTGGATCGGCGGCGACCGGGACGGCAATCCCAATGTCACCGCCGACGTGGTGCGGCACGCGGCCGCGCAGGCCGCGGGGGTGGCGTTCGGTCGCTACCTGCGGGACCTGGTCGAGCTCGAGAAGACGCTGTCGCAGTCCGCGCGCCTCGTCCAGGTGACGCCGGAGGTGGCCGCGCTGGCCGCGGCGGGCTACGCCGATCCGGCCGCCCACGCCGACGAGCCCTATCGCCGTGCGCTGCATGCCATTCGGGCCCGGCTGTCGGTCACCGCGACCGCCGCGCTCGGCGCGCTGCCCGCCGACGGCATTCCCTACGCCGACGCGTCGCCGTATCCCACGCCGCGGGCGCTGCTCGACGATCTCGACGCCGTCGACGCCTCGCTGCGGGCCAGCGGCGACGGCCTGCTGGCCGACGACCGGCTCGCGTCACTGCGCCACGCCGTCGAGACCTTCGGCTTCCACCTCCAGGGCCTGGACATGCGGCAGAACTCGGAGGTGCACGAGCAGGTCGTCGCCGAGCTGCTGGCCTGGGCGGGCGTACACGCCGACTACCCGAGCCTGCCGGAGAGCGAACGGGTGGAACTGCTGGCCGCCGAACTGCGCACCCGGCGGCCGCTGCTCGGCCCGCACGCCCGGCTCAGCGATCTGGCCGCCGGAGAAGTGGCGATCGTGCGGGCGGCCGCCGAGGTGGTCGGCACCTTCGGCGCGGAGGCCGTGCCGAACTACATCATCAGCATGTGCACCTCGGTCAGCGACATGCTGGAGGCGGCGTTGCTGCTGAAGGAGGGCGGACTGCTCGATCCCGGCGAGCCGGACGGCCCGCCGCACTGCTCGGCGAACATCGTCCCGCTGTTCGAGACCATCGAGGATCTGCGCGCGGGCGCGGACACGCTCGCGGCGGCGCTCGAGGTGCCCGTATATCGAGAACTGGTGTCCGCCAAGGGCATGCGGCAGGAGGTCATGCTCGGTTACTCGGATTCCAACAAGGACGGCGGCTATCTGGCCGCGAACTGGGCGCTGTATCGCGCGGAGCTGGATCTGGTCGACGTGGCCCGCAAGGCGGGAATTCGCCTGCGGCTCTTCCACGGTCGCGGCGGCACTGTCGGTCGCGGCGGCGGCCGCAGCTACGACGCCATCCTCGCCCAGCCCGCGGGCGCGGTGCACGGTTCGCTGCGGCTCACCGAGCAGGGCGAGGTGATCGCCGCCAAGTACGCCGAATCCGGTGCGGCGCACCGCAATCTGGAATCGCTCATCGCGGGCACCCTGGAGTCGACGCTGCTGGATGTCGAGGGGCTCGGTGCCGACGCCGAACCGTCCTACGAACTCATGGACGATCTCGCCGCGCGGGCGCGCGCCGCGTATGCGCGGCTGGTGCACGAGACTCCCGGCTTCGTCGAGTATTTCCGGCAGTCGACGCCCGTCGCGGAGGTCGGCGACCTCAACATCGGCAGCAGGCCCGCCTCCCGCAAACCCACCAATTCGGTGGCCGACCTGCGCGCCATCCCCTGGGTGATGTCCTGGAGCCAGGCCAGGGTGATGCTGCCCGGCTGGTACGGCACCGGGAGCGCACTGGAGGAATGGGTCGCCGGCGACCCGGACCGGCTGGCAACGCTGTCGGACCTGTACCGGCGCTGGCCGTTCTTCCGGACGGTGCTGTCGAACCTGGCGCAGGTGATGGCCAAGAGCGATCTCGACATCGCCGCGCGCTACGCCGAATTGGTCGACGACGTCGCGCTGCGCGAACAGATCTTCGGCATGATCCGCGACGAGCACGCCAGGACCCTGCGCATGCACGCCGCCATCACCGGGTACGACGAGCTGCTCGCGGACAACCCGTCGCTCGCGGAATCCATCCACAACCGCTTCCCGTACCTGGAGCCGTTGAACCAGATGCAGGTCGAGTTGCTGCGCAGGCTGCGCGCCGGTGACGACTCGGAGCTGGTCAAACGTGGCATCCTGCTGACGATGAACGGCCTGGCCACGGCGCTGCGTAACTCGGGGTAGGTAACTCGGGAAAGGCACAACTCGGGGTTGCCGAAACGTCGCGACGCGAAGTTTGTTTCGCGACGAGTCGAGGCACGGACCACGACCGGCCGTCTTTTCGTGTGGCCGCCGCGACGCCCTCTCGGCACAGGTCCGGACGACGCGGACTCGCGACGGCGCGGGCCCGAAGGAAGGAACACCGTGGCGATCGACGAGAAAGCCGTTGCCGCACTGTCCGATCGGGTCCTCGGTCCGGAGCACAAAGGGCTGCCGCCCGGCGCGTGGGGGCGGACCGCCCGCGAGTTCCTGGCGACCGAGCCGTTCCTCGACGAGTTCGAGACCCCGCTGCTGACCTTGGATCGGGACGCGCTGTCGACCAACCTCTCGGTGATGGGCGACTGGGCTCGTGCGGCGGGTGTGCGACTGGCCCCGCACGGCAAGACCACCATGGCGCCGCAGCTGTGGTCCGAGCAGCTGGACAGCGGGTGCTGGGGCATCACGCTGGCCACCGTCTGGCAGGTGCAGCTGGCGCGCGCGTTCGGGGTGTCGCGCATCGTGCTCGCGAACTCCTTGGTGGATCCGGTCGGATTGCGCTGGGTGGCAGCGGAGTTGGCGCGCGATCCGGATTTCGAGTTCTGCTGCTGGGTGGACGGCGTGGCCGCCGTGGCATTGATGGACGAGATCCTGGCGGGCGAGCCGGACGCCGCCCGCGTTCCGGTCGTGGTCGAGCTCGGCGGCCCGCACGGACGCACCGGAGCGCGTACCGGTGCGGACGCGCACGCGGTCGCCGACGCGGTCCAGCGGTCGCGCCGGTTGACGCTCGCCGGTGTCGGAGGCTACGAGGCCGCACTGGCCCACGATCGCGGTGCGGAGGGCCTCGCCGCGGTCCGCCGCTACCTCGACGAGCTCGTCCGGCTGCACCGTGCGTTCGCGGACGCCGGACGCTATGCAGGGCGCGCGATCGTCACCGCGGGCGGCAGCGCCTATCAGGACCTGGTGGTCGAATATCTGGCGGAGCTCGCGGACGAGCAAGGGGCACAAGGCATTCCGACCACGGTGGTGCTGCGTTCGGGCGCCTACCTGATCCACGACGACGGCTTCTACGCGGGAATCTCCCCGCTCGCCGCCGACCGCGCCGACCGGCCGCTGCGCTCGGCCATGCACGTGTGGGCCCGCACCGTCTCCCGTCCGGAGGCGGAGCTCGCGTTGCTCGATGCGGGCAAGCGCGACATGCCGTTCGATCTGGGTCTTCCCGTCCCGCACTATGTCGCGGGACGGGATTCTTCGTCGCTGCCATCCGGCGCGACGATCAGCGCGCTCAACGATCAGCACGCTTTCGTGCGCCTGCCCGGCGGCACGGTGGACGATCTGCCGGTCGGCTCGGTGGTGCGGCTCGGTCTCTCTCATCCGTGCACGGCCTTCG
The DNA here is from genome assembly GCF_057708605.1 of Nocardia sp. bgisy118. NCBI lineage: Bacteria > Bacillati > Actinomycetota > Actinomycetes > Mycobacteriales > Nocardiaceae > Nocardia > Nocardia sp. bgisy118. The sequence continues at coordinate 139,541 of NZ_JBYISM010000021.1, forward strand.
ACAAGTGGCGCCTCATCCCGGTCGTCGACGACGCGGACGCCGCACGCCCGCGCGTGGTCGACCTGGTGCACACCTTCTTCTGACGGACCGCACGGCGCTCGGTCTCATGGACCCCGCTGCGCTCGCTCTGGTGGACGGCACGGGGCTTGGTCTGGTGGACGGCACCGGGCTCGGCCTGGCGGACGGCACCGCGCCTGGTCCGACGGACCGCACCGCGCTCAGGCGGAAAAGTCCCGCACCGCGCCGGTGCAGCGGGTGGCTTGGGCGCGTAGCGCCGCGACGAGCTCCGGTGGTCCGCTCACCAGGGTGAAGTCGAGATCGACGGAAGTGATCATCCAGGTCAGCGCCTCCGGTGTGTCCGCACCGACGTGCAAGCGGCAGCGGTGTTCGTCCACGGCCTCGACGACGCCCGTGCCCGGCCAGATTCGGGGACCGGCGTCCTCGGCCGAGGCGTGCAGCAGCACGATCGCACGCCAGGGCCAGGCGCGGTCGGACAGCCGCATCGAAAGATAGGTCGCCGCATCGCCTTCCGGCAGTTCGCGCGGTGTGAAGCGCGGGCCGGTGGGGGTGCGCGGGGTGAGCCGATCCACCCGGAACGTGCGCCAGTCGGCGCGAACCACGTCCCAGGCGACCAGATACCAGTGGCGGCTGAAATGCACCAGACTGTACGGTTCCACTTCCCGCGGTCCCGTCGACCCGTCGTGTGCGCGATAGTCGAAGCGCAACCGCTCCCTGCGCTGACAGGCGTCGGCGATGGCCATGAGTGTGTCCGGTTCGACCGTCACCGTGGGCGCGCCGACCCGGACGGTGGCGGCGCGCAAGGTGCGCACGCGGTGGCGCAGCCGCGGCGGCAGCACCTGCTCCAGCTTGGACAGCGCGCGCAGCGCCGCCTCCTCGATGCCCGCGACCGTCCCGTCGGAGGCGCCGCGCAATCCGACCGCCACGGCGATGGCCTCCTCGTCGTCGAGCAGCAGCGGCGGCAGCGACGCGCCCGCGCCAAGCCGGTAGCCCGCCGTCCCGCGCGTGGCGTGCACGGGGTAGCCGAGTTCGCGCAGCCGGTCCACATCGCGGCGGACCGTGCGACCTGTGACGCCGAGCCGCTCGGCGAGTTCGGCCCCGGTCCAGTCCCGGTGGGTCTGCAACAGCGCGAGCAGTCTCAGCAGCCGCGCCGAGGTCTCCAACATGAGAAGAGAATGCCATCCACTTAGGAATGGAACTGTCCTAAGCGGCTCCTAGCGTGGCTCACATGACGACCGAACAGGACATCCGCCCCTTCCGCATCGAGATTCCGCAGGCACAGCTCGACCAGCTGCACACCCGCTTGGCCGACACCCTGTGGCCCGAGGAGCTGCCCGGCGTCGGCTGGGACAAGGGCATGCCGGTCTCCTACCTGAAGCCGCTGGCCGAGTACTGGCGCACCGGCTACGACTGGCGCGCCGTGGAGGCGAGGCTCAACGAGCTGCCGCAGTTCGTCACCGAGATCGACGGCGAACGGGTGCACTTCCTGCACGTACGCTCGCCCGAGCCGGACGCGCTGCCGCTGGTGCTCAACCACGGATGGCCCGGCACGTTCATCGAATTCCTCGACGTCCTCGGCCCGCTCAGCGATCCGCGCGCGCACGGCGGCGACCCCGCCGACGCGTTCCACCTGGTCGTCCCGTCGCTGCCCGGCTTCGCCTTCTCCGGCGTCGGACCGAAGGTGGGGCAGGGATCCACGGAGCACTACGCGCAGGTGGTCGCGCAGCTGATGGCGCGACTCGGCTACGACCGGTACGGCGCGCAAGGTGGCGACGCCGGCTTCTTCGTCGCCACCGAGCTGGGGCGCATCGCGACCGATCACGTCGTAGGCATCCACGTCAACGGACCGATCACGCTGCCGTCCTGGGACGCCGAATCCTGGGACGGCGAAGCGGTCGACGGCGGTGCGTCTTGGGGCGGCGAAGCAGCCGACGGGAGCGGGTCCGGGGAGTCCTCGGGTGCGAAGGGCGGCGGCGCGCAGTCTTGGGGCGCGGGCGGCGATCAGTCGTCGCGTGGTGCGGAGCGCGAGACCAGCGACGGTGGTGCGGACGGTGACGAGGGCGTGCACCTCCGGGGCGCGGGCGGCGACCAGTCGTCGGGCGGTGCGAAGAGCGAGGCCGGCCACGGCGGTGCCTACGGTGACGGGGGCGCGCAGTCCCGGGGTGCGGCCGAGGGCGGTGACCGATCTTGGGACGATGCGAAGAGCGAGGGCGGCGGTCAATCCTGGGGCGCGGGCGATGGGGCGGCTTGGGGCGGCGGGCACTCCGCATACAGCCCCGAGGACCAGGCGAAGCTGGCGAAGCTGACCGGCGAGGAGAGCTTCACGCGCTACGGCTACGCCATGGTGCAGGCGGGCCGCCCGCAGACCCTGGCCATCGGCATGCACGATTCGCCAGCGGGCCTGCTGTCCTGGATCGTGGACATGTTCCAGCGCTGGACCAACCCGGCCATCGAGCTGCCCGAGGACGCGGTGGATCGCGACGCGCTGCTCACCAACGTCAGCCTCTACTGGTTCACCAAGACCTTCGCCTCCTCGATCCGGCTGTACGGCGAGGGCGAGGCGTGGGGCGGCGCGGCGAAGAACTCCGGCGTCCCGACCGCCGCGGCGATCTTCCCCGGCGACCTGTCGATCCGCCCGATCGCCGAGGAACAGCACACCATCGTGCGCTGGACCGAGTTCGACCGTGGTGGCCACTTCGCCGCCATGGAGGCGCCGGACCTGCTGACCGCCGACGTGCGCGCCTTCTTCCGCGACGTGCGCTGATCCGACGCGCGTTCCCGCGGGCCTCGGTCGGCGGGAACGCGCGTGTCGGTTGACCTCGAGCGGGTCGGCGTCGGCGTCGGCGAGCAGGAGCGGGAGGTTGTCCTCGCTGAGTTCGATCAGCTCCGCGACCGGTGCGGCGCGCTCGCACCGGATGGTGTCGGCTCGCTCGAGATGCTTCGGCGACCAGAAGGCGGCCCAGTCGGCGTCCTGGCCGAGCCCGCGGCGAATCGACAGCACCCGATCGACGAGAACGACCAGATCGGCGAGGACGCGCTCGCTCTCGGCGCGGTCCACGAAGCCCATGTGAACGGCGGAATCGCGCACCGTGACGATCCGCGCGAGCAGCTCCTCCGGTAGGTGGACGCGGCGGGTGTGGCGCGGCGTCAGATCCGCACTGCGTCGATTCGGTGCTGTGTCGGTCTGTCACCGGGTCGATTCGGTGGCGCGTCAGATCGGCGCCGCGCGGTAGCGGTCGGCCGCCGCCGCGGTGCTGTATCGGTTCGTCGCCGCGTGGAATCGGTGCCGAATCAGATCGACGCCGCACCGTACCGGTCCGCCATCGCCGCCGCGGTGCGTGCGAGCTGGGCGCGCAGCTCGGGTGGATCGAGGATCTCGGCGTGCTCGCCGAGCGGCAGGATCCCGTGCATCAGGACCGGATACGACTCGGCGGCCAGCGTCACGGCCACCCAGCCCTCGGCGTCCGGCTCGCTCATCGAGGCCAGCGCCTCGGCGACCGCGGCGGGTTCGAAGCCGAGTCGCAGCAGCCGCACGTGCTTCGCGTCGATCCGGCAGCGCGCCCGCACCCGCAGCATCGACCGCGCGAACTCGTGCTGCGCCGCCGCCCAGTGCGCGGCCAGCTCGAAATCGTCCGGCCTGCCGAAGAATTCGCCGGTCGGCGCGGCCTCGAGAATCCGGCTCACCCGGTAGGAGCGAATGTCGGCGCCCTGACGGGCCACGAGGTACCAGGTGCCCGCCTTGGACACCAGCCCGAGCGGGTCGAGCAGCCTGCGCACCTCGCCGTCCTTGCGTCCGTAACGGATGGCCAGCCTGCGGTCGTGCCACAGCGCGTCGGCGATGGTGGCCAGGGTCGGCGTGTCCTCGGGGCGGTGGAACCAGCCCGGCGCGTCGATGTGCACCCGTTCCGCGATCCTGGTCGCCCGGCCGCGCAGTTCGGGCGGCAGCGCCGCGAGGACTTTGAGCTGCGCCGTGGCCAGCACGGTGCCGAGACCGAGGTCGGCGGCGGCGTCGGGCAGCCCGGCCAGTAGCACCGCGTCGGCTTCCTCCGAGGTCAGGCCGGTCAGCCGGGTCCGGTAGCCGTCGACGAGCCGGACACCGCCGCCGCGGCCGGGCTCGCTGTACACGGGGACGCCCGCCGCGGAGAGCGCCTCGACGTCGCGGTACACCGTCCGGACCGACACCTCGAGCTCGGCCGCCAGCTCGGGCGCGGAGACCCGCCCCCTGGTCTGGAGCAGCAACAACAGCTGCACCAGTCGACTCGCTCGCATACCCAGAAGACTAGCCGGAAACCTTGACGCGATCTGTCAGGTTTCGGGCGTAGCGTGCCCGGCATGACCTTTTGGACCCAGTTCACCGAAGAAGCGCCGAAGATCTCGACCGTCTTCCGCCGCCGCCACAAAGCGACCGGCAACCTGTGCATGCTGGCCACGCTCCGGGCCGATGGCTCGCCGCGGATCAGTCCCGTAGAGCCGAGGATCTTCGAGGGCATGCTGGTCGTCGTCGGCATGCCGGGCACCACCAAGTTCAAGGACCTCGCCCGCGACCCGCGGTTCTGCCTGCACACCGCGACGGTGGACACGATGGTCGGCGACGGCGACGCGAAGCTGTTCGGTGCCGTCACCGATCTGCCGGACCGCGACCTGCACGCGCGGTTCGCGCAGAACCTGTTCGAGGAGAGCGGTTTCGATATCCGCGGCCAGGAGTTCGACCATTTCTATGTCGCCGACCTGACCGGGGCGTCGTGCGTGGAGATCGCCGACGATCAGCTCGCCATCACGATCTGGAAACCGGGCCAGGGCGAGCGCGTGGTGCGTAAATAACGCGACGGCCCTGTCACCCGGGCGGGTGACAGGGCCGTCGAAGTCGGCGTTACGCTCAGAGGTAGGCGCCGCAGACCGGCCAAGCGCCTGCGCCCTGCGTGGCGAGCACGTTCTCGGCGACGCGGATCTGCTCCTCGCGGCTCGCGTTGGACGCATCGCCGGAGCCACCGTTGGCGGCCCAGGTGCTGTCGGTGAACTGCAGGCCACCGGAGAAGCCGTTACCGGTGTCGGTCGACCAGTTGCCGCTGCTCTCGCACTGGGCGACGGCGTCCCAGTTGTGGCTGGAGGCGGAAGCGGTGGACGTTGCCAGACCGAACGGGACGGCAACGAGGGCGCCCAGGGCAACGGTGAAGCCGGCGGCACGGGTGCTGAACTTACGGGTCTGAGACATGTGGTATTCCTGACTGCGCCCGCCGGCTCGACCAGCGATCGGTCGAGTCCCTGTCCCCAGTGAATGTCGGGGGTCTCGAACCGCGGGACAGGGTTGCCGGTGTTCGGCGGTTCGAGCTCGAGCCCGTCGTGTTCGATCGGGCCGTCACCGACGATAACGAATCAATCTCGTCAGATCACGTGGCAATAACGTCCGAGTTGTCAGAACGCTCGGTCGTACATGTCGGCATTCGCGCAGTTGAGGCCCGTGAAATGGGTAATCGCGCCGATGTGATTCCTAAACGAAAATGTGTCCCGGATCACTGAATAATTGTGGTAACGGTCTCGTTCACCGGAACGATTTGCGAGGTTTCGCGGTTGTCGCGGGTCGCTATCGGGCCGTGATAGGCGTGGCGTGATTGCGATGAAATACCAGGTAGATCCATATTTGCGCCGCTGTGACCCGCCTTGGAGGGCTCGGATGCTTCCGAAAGAGACCGGCATCACAGTTTTACATGTAGGCGCATCAGAAATGGTGTTCGGGATTGTTTCAGATTGTCGCGCTCGCCGATTCGTGGGTGTGTGCGTTCCCCTCCGTCGGATCGGTGTGTGGCGGGGTTGATTCGGGGAAATTGCATGGCGTGCGCGGTATTTCGGCAGAAATGATCTTCGCGTTGGTGGGCGCCGTTGGGGGAGTGTGGATTTCGGTGGGCGCGCCACCTCACGGCAACGAGTTCGCCTGAATGTCGCGATAGCTCGGGATGCCCGCGGCGACCGGTCGTCCCGCGCGCACCGCGTCCGCCACGTCGACGGCCGCCGCCAGCGCCGCCCGGTAGAGCAGGGAGCCGGTGCTGATCCGCCGCACACCGAGCTCTGCCAGCTCGGCGACCGTGGGGCCACCGACGGAGTACAGGATGTTGACCGGGAGCGGCACGGACGCGACCATCCGCCGGATCGCGTCCGGCTCGGTGAGTCCGGGAACGAAGAGCCCGTCGGCGCCCGCCCGCGCGTACCGGCCCGCCCGCTCCAGCGTGGACTCGGGGTCGATGCCGAGCCAGTGCGTGTCGACCCGCGCGTTGACGAACACCGTGGGCGTGCGCTCCTTGATCGCGGCGATCAGCGCGGCCTGATGTTCGGGGTCGGCCAGTTCGGTGTCCGCGCGCCCGTCCTCGATGTTGACGCCCGCGATGCCGAGCGCGTCGAGCGCCGCCACGAACTCCGCGACCTCGCCCGGTTCGTCGCTGAAGCCGCCCTCGATGTCGACGGTCACCGGCACGGCGAGCCGCGAGAGCCGCCGCGCCAGCGCCAGGGTCTCCGCACCGGTGACGCCGGTGCCGTCGGGCACGCCCGCGGCGGCCGCGACACCCAGGCTGGTGGTGCCGATCGCCGGGAACCCCTCGGCGGCCAGCACGGCCGCCGACGCGAAGTCCCACGCGTTCGGCAGCACCAGCGGGATTGCGCGATGGTGCAGATCGTGGAATGCCGTCACCTTGTCCATACCGCCGACGGTATCCCTCGAGCGCGGGCCCGGCCGGATTTCCCGGTCGCCGCCGCCACGGCCCCGACGCGCTGTTGTCCGCTGTGAGGCGCGCCGTGGCATGGCTGCGCGGCGGCGGTCCCGAGCGCGATCGCCACCGCATAAGGCCGCCTTATGGGGTGATCGGCATTGGACCACTACCCGCCGACGCGAGCGAGCGCAAAGATCATGAACGCCCCAGGTCGCGGGCCACAGGAACAGCAGAGGAGAAGATCGTGACGTTCGTTGTCGGTGCCGCCTGCGTCGATGTGCTGGATCGGGCCTGCGTCGAGGAGTGCCCGATCGACTGCATCTTCGTCGGCGATCGGATGGCGTACATCCAGCCCGACGAGTGCATCGACTGCGGGGCCTGCGAACCGGTCTGCCCGGTCGAGGCGATCTACTTCGAGGATGACATTCCGCCCGGGCAGGAGCAGTTCGTCCTCGAGAACGCGCGGTTCTTCAGCGAGCCGCTGCCCGGACGGCCAACGCCGCTCGGGCAGCCGGGCGGCGCGACGGGGATCGGAGCGTTGGGAGTCGATACGACCTACGTGCAGGAGTATCGGTCGTGAACGCGTGCTCGACGTGCGGCGGCGCGGTCGGCAACTCTCGATAGTCCGGCGCGCTGGCACCGGTTCGAATCCTTTCTCGGGCGGGGACGCTCTTATGGTCGTGACAATCGAACCGAGACGAAGGACCAGGGTGGATGTCCGCGTGGTCCTCTCCGCACCGCAATCGTCGGACACCGCGTCGGACGGTCGAGGAGGTGAGCGGAGTGGAACGCGGGTGGGCCGGTGAGCAGCTGGTGGCAGCGGCCCAGCGCGGTGACCAGGAAGCGATCTCCGCGATCGTGTACGGGGCCCATCCGCACGTGCGGCGCTTCGCGCACCACCTGTGCGCGTCCTCCGACGACGCCGAAGAGGCCGCCCAAGAAGCGTTGATCACCCTGTATCGCAAGATCGGGACGCTGCGCGCCACGACAGCCCTCGCGTCGTGGATGTTCCGCATCGTTCGCAACGAATGCCTGCGGCGCGCCCGATACCTGCTCGACCCCGGACCGCAGACCGCTGCCGACGCCGACGTCGTCGCCTCCGCCGAGGACGAAGTCTTGCGCAGGCTCGACGCCGACGAGCTCGCTCAGGCGATCGCCGTGCTACCCGATCTCCAGCGCAGAGTCCTGATCATGCGCGATGTGCTCGGCTACCCCGGGCGCACGACCGCCGACGCGCTCGGCCTGAGCGTCGCGGCGATGAAATCCCAGCTCCACCGCGCCCGCGCCGCGATCCGGCACAGCCTCCGCCACCATCCGTGACCTCGGCTGCCGCCGGACGCGACAGCGACTCCGCGGCCATCGATCGAACGACCACCGCCCTCCCGAATCGAAGGGAAGTCCCGCCATGCTCACCTCCGGATCCCCCGCGCCGGAATTGGAACTCGAAGACACCGCCGGTCAGGCTTGGCGTCTGTCCGACTACCGCGGAGCGCACAGCGCACTGCTGTACTTCATGCGGTCGACGTCGTGCCCGATGTGCAACCGGCATGTTCGCGATCTCATCGCGCACCGGAACGAGTTCGACGCCGCCGACGTCCGTGTCCTCGTCATGGTGCCCGAGGGTCGCGACGCGGGCCTGGCGTGGCAGACCGACAACGGCATCCCGTTCCCCGTCCTCGTCGGCCCGGCGGGAACTCCGCACGAGGCGGTCGGCCTGACCCGCAAAGTCTTCGGTTCGATGCAGCAGTCCGGCACCCTCCTCGTCGACCCGGACGGCATCATCCGCCACGCGCATGGCGCCACTCTGCCAACCAGCAGCTACGACAAGAAGGGCATCCTCGCGGCCGTCCACTCCCTGCGCAGCCGCGCGAACCCCTGACACTCGGCCGGTATCGGCTGGCGGGCCCGCCCCCGCCGATGCCTGCGCTCGGTTGTCGAGCGCGCACCGCATACGAGGGGGGCGTCGTGCCGGGGGAGGGAGGGGGCGAAATCCCG
>NZ_JBYISM010000022.1:0-143225 GCF_057708605.1 Nocardia sp. bgisy118
CGAAGAGGCCGAACTCCTGCTCGGCTACGAGGTGAGCCGCGGCGGCGATCCGGCGCGGCGATCCGAACCGGCGAACTGACCGGCCGCGCTCAGTCCTCACCGTCGCGGCCGTAGCCGAGCCGCACGTCGTGCACGGCCTCGCCGCCCGACACCGTCACCCGGCTCGTCACCGGCGGATATCCGCGCGCGACCACGGTGTACTGGCCCTCGGCAAGGTCCTGCACGACGTAGCGGCCGTTGGCGTCGGTGCGCACCGTCGCCGTGAGATCGCCCGCCAAGTCCAGCAGCATGATCTGCGCGTCCGGCACCGCCCTGCCGTCGGCCAGCGCCGACCCGGCCAGCACCGCGTTCGGCTCCATGTCGATGTCGTGGCGCAGCAGGCCGCTGTCCGGCACGGTGAGCGTGGTCGCGTGCGGGCGCATGTGCTCGGCGAGCGCGACCATCGTGTAGGTGCCCGAGACCACCCCGTGGCAGACGTAGGCGCCGTCGTCCGCGGTGACGGTGGCCCCGACGACCTCGCCCTGCCGATCGGTCAGCGTGACGGTCGCGCCGCCGAGCGAATTTCCGCTGCCCGCGGATCTGACCGTCCCGGAGAGCGCACCGGAGCCACTCAGCTTCACGTCGAGTTCCTGTGGCCACGAACCGGCCACGATGCTGACCGCGGTCGGCTGATGTCCGGCCGCGGCCGCGATCAGCACGTAGGTGCTCGCGTCCGGCACGTCGATGGCGTAGGAGCCGTTCGTGTCGCCCACCGCCCTGGCGATCTGACGCCCGCCCTTGTCGATCAACGTCAGCGCCGCGTCCGGCACCGGGTGCCCGTCCTCGTGCTGGATGCGGCCGAACAACGAGCGGGACTCGGCCGCGGCGGCGAGCACCGGTTCCGGTTCGGAGAAGACCTCGGCGGCGCCAGCCCACACCTGCGCCTCCTCCCAGCTCGACGAGCCCTTCGCGCCGTCGGGGCCATCCGGCGGCACGATCGGATCATCTTGCAGCGGAATCTCTTTCATGAACATCAGCACGACGCCCGCGAGCACGGCCACCGCGGCGGCGACGTAGAACACGCCCTGCATGGAGTCGGTGAAACCGACCAGGATCGGCACGCGCAGATCCGCGGGCATGGCGGCGAGCTCGCCGGTGTTGCTCTGCAACTCGCCGAGCCTGGCGGCGTCGAAACCGTCCGGCAGCCGCCCGCCGAAGGCGTCGACAATGCGGCCGGGTAGCAGGTTGAACAGGATGGTCAGGAAGATCGCGACGCCGAGGGTGCCGCCCATCTGCCGGAAGAAGGTGGCCGCGGCGGTCGAGACGCCCATGTCGGTGCGCGGACCCGCGTTCTGCGCGGCGATGATCAACGTCTGCATGCAGGCGCCGAGCCCGCAGCCGATCACACCGCCGTACAGCAGCGGCTCCCACAGCGGGCTGTCGTAGCGCACCCCGCCGTGCAGCACCGCGCCGAGCGCGATCAGGAAGCAGCCCGCCACCGGCAGGATCTTGTACTTGCCGGTGAGCTTGGTGATGATCCCGGCGATCTGCGAGCCGACCATGATCCCGACCACCAGCGGCAGCATCAGCAAGCCCGCCTTGGTCGGCGAATATCCGCGCACCACTTGGAAATACAGCGGCACGAGCACGATCGCGCCGAACATCGCGACGCCGACGATGAAGCCGCCCACGATGGACACACTGAAGGTGGAGTTGCGGAACAACCGCAGCGGAATCAGCGCCGCGTCCTTCATCAGGAATTCCACCAGCACGAACAGCACGAGACCGGCCGCGCCGACGCCGTAGCAGAGCAGCGCCCGATCCGAGCTCCAGCCCCACTCCCTGCCCTGTTCGGCGACGATCAGCAGCGGGACGACGCACACCGTGAGGGTCAGCGCCCCGAACCAGTCGATGCGATGCGGCTGCCGCTGATGCGGCACATTCAGCACCTTGGCGACCACCAGGAAAGCGACCACGCCGATGGGCACGTTCACCAGGAACACCCAGCGCCAGCCTTCCAGGCCCGCGAGCTCGTCGTAGCCGGAGAACAGTCCGCCGAGCACCGGCCCCAGCACGGTGGACGAGCCGAACACCACCATGAAATAGCCTTGGTACCTGACCCTTTCGCGGGCCGGGACGATATCGCCGACGATGGTGAAGGCCAGCGACATCAGGCCGCCCGCGCCGAGACCCTGGAACGCGCGGAACGCGGCGAGTTCGTACATCGAGGTGGCGAAGGTACAGGCCACCGAGCCTGCCACGAACAGCCCGATCGCGGTGAGGTACCACGGTTTACGGCCGTAGATGTCGGCGAGTTTGCCGTAGAGCGGCGTGGTGATGGTCGCGGTGATCAGGTATGCCGTTGTCGCCCAGGCCTGTTCGTCGAATCCGTGCAGGCTGTTGGCGATCGGCACGATCGCGACGCTCACGATGTTCTGGTCCAACGCGGCCAGGAAGATGCCGAGCAGCAGGCCGGAGAGGATGGTGAGAATCTGCCGATGCGACAGCTGCGTGCCTGCCTCGGCCGCCAGGTCCGGCGTCGGCGCCGGAGCCTGGATGGTCGTATTGGTCATGTAGATGCCCTGGTTCTGATCGTCCAACGGTTGCGATCTTGCGTTCGGAACAAAGCGCATCCGGCGGCCGCGCGCACTCGCGCGCGACCAAGCCATGCGCCACAAGCGATCTGCTGTGTCGTACTGATAGATCAAGGGGATGCTGCGACGCGGCGAGCTTACCGGTGGACGGCACGGCCTCTTTAACGAGGCTAAGCAGCGCGCTGGTCAGGGCGCCCCGCGACGCGAGCTCGGTGATTGCTGTTCATTAACCGCGGGCGGTATCCTTGACCTTCGATACCAACTAGTCTCATAATCTCGCTCTCGGCTAGTGGATGGCAGCACCGTTACCTCGTTCGGATCGGCAGGGTGGGCGATCGCCGGACCCGGCGGGGTTCCAAGCACTGTGGATTGATGTGGACACCGACCGCGCGTCGTTCGTCGAACGGGGATTCGCATGGACGAGAAGAAGACCATGGTGGGCGATCCGGAGCAGGCGGCCGAGCGGTACCGTTCGCTGGTCGAACACTCTCCCGATGCCATTTGCGTGCACGAACGCGGCGTCGTCGTGTATCTCAACCCGGCCGGCGTGCGCCTGGTGGGCGCCCGGTCCGCGGACGAGATCGTCGGACGCCCGGTCAGCGATTTCATCGCACCTGATTCCGTCGCCTCGACCCTGGCCAGGATCGACGGGTTGCGCGGCAACGGCGACGCGTCCGAACGAGCCGTGCTCACGCTGCTGCACGCCGACGGCGGCCGCGTACCGGTGCAGACCGTCTCGGTGCTCACCGTCTGGCAGGGCAGGCGCGCGTACCAGGTGGTGCTGCACGATCTGAGCGCGCAGCACGCGGCCGAGCAGGCCCAACGCCGAGCCGAGCAGCACTTCAGCGCGATCGTCTCGCAGCTGGAGGAGGGCGTCATCGTGATCAGCAGGCAGGGCATGATCGAATCGATCAACCCGGCCGCGCTGCGCATATTCGGTTGTCGCGGTGGACAACTCGTCGGCGCCCGGTTCGACAGGCTACCGCTGCGCATGGTCGACACCGAGGGCGTCCCGCTACCCGCCATCCGGCATCCGGTCGCGCGGACGATGGCGACCGGCGAGCCGGTCACCCGCTTCGTCTTCGGCGTGGACGGCACCGATCATCACCGCCGCTGGCTGACGGGCAGCTGCAGGCTGCTCGATCCGGCCGACCGGACATCGCCGGTGGTGAGCTCGTTCACCGACATCACCGCCACCCGCGCCAGCCAGCGCGAGCTGCAGTATCAGGCCACCCACGACGGGCTGACCGGGCTGCTCAACCGGAATACCATCCTGTCCGCCCTCGACACCGCCCTCGCCCATCCCGCGGGCGGCACGCTGTCGGCCGTGCTGTTCGTCGATCTCGACGGGTTCAAGGCCATCAACGACGGGCACGGACACGTGGTCGGCGACGTCGTCCTGCAGGTCGTGGCGCAGCGCCTGCGGCGGGCCGTGCGACACGGCGATCTGGTCGGCAGGCTGGGCGGCGACGAGTTCCTCGTCCTGCTCTGCGGACACGAGATCGGCCCGGGGCCGATCGTCCGGCGGCTCGCCGCCTCGGTCGCCGAACCGATTGTCGCCCAAGGACAACGGCTCGCGATGCGGGCCTCGATCGGGGTCACCACGATCGCGCCGGGCGATCCGCGCACCGCCACCGAGATCCTGCACGACGCCGACACCGCGATGTACCGCGAGAAGGCCGCCGCGAGCGCTCAGGGGCGATCGACCGCCGGATAGAGCCGGTGGATGGTGAGCGCCGCGGCGAGCATCCGCGAGTTGGTGGGTTCGGCGGGGTCGATGCCGGTGAGCTCGGCGATGCGGCGCAGCCGGTAGCTGAACGTGTTGGGGTGCACGTGCAGGCACGCGGCGGCGGCCTTGCGGTCCGAGCCGTACTCCAGATGGGCCTCCAGCGCCTCCAGCAGGTGCGGATTGCGCAGCAGCGGGGCGATGCGCTGGGCCAGCCGGTCGCGCGCCGGGCCCGGCCTGGTGAGCTGGTACTCGAGGAGCAGATCGTCGAGCTGGTAGCGGCCGGTCGGGCGGTTGAGCAGCCTGGCCAGCGTCGCCACCTCGGCGGCCTGCTCCGCGGAGCCGGGGAGATCGGCGCGCGGCACGCCGCGACACTCGGCGAGGTAGACCTGGGTGCCGAACTGCTCGGCGAGCTCGGTGGCGAGGCCGCGATGGCGCGCGGCATCCGCTTTGGCGGATTCGGAGTGGTTGGGCAGCAAGGCGATTCCGCTCGAGCCGTCGAAGGTGACCAGCGCGGTGCCGTTGCTGAGCGTGTCCAGCGTGCGGTGCAGGACGCGGATGCGGCGGCGGGCGACCAGGTCGGCCACCGTATGCGGTTGCTCGTCCGGACGCAGGTGGATGGCGAGCACGGTGTAGCGATCGGTCAGCGGCGTATCGGCGCGAGCCGCGAGTTCCTCGGCGGGCAGCCCGCGCAGCAAGGCCGTACACAGTTCGCGGCGCGCCTCGCGCTCGGCGTTGTAGATGGACTGCTCGACCTCGGTGTAGGTCTCGACGACGACGATGTTGATGTGCATCAGCAGGTCGAGCAGTCGCGAGCCGACGACGACCAGCTCGTCCTTCTCGTCGGGCCTGGCCTGCGCGGCGGCCTCGGCGAGCACCGACTGCGCCGAGCCGTGCATCGCCTCGATCAGGAGACCCAGCGGGAAGCGGTCCTCGGCGTGCCGCTCGGCGACGGGGACCACGAACCCGGCGACCTCGGCCCTGGTGAACTCGCGTCGTTCGCCGATGGCCTGGAGCACGGCGCGGCCGCAGGCGTAGATGGTCGGCAACACCTCGGCGGTGAAATGGCCCGCGGGCAATTCCGACGCGGGCGGCGTGGCGCCGAGACCCGCGGCGAGCATGCGCTCCGCGATCTGCGGCCACCTGGTCAGCAATCGGGACACCAGCGGGAGGTCCCCGGTGACCGGGGGTGAAGCGACAGCCATGGCCCGATTGTTACCCACGACAGGGTTGACGACAATGCGTCCGTCGCCACGGCCAAGAACTTTGTCGCAGGCGACAAGGGCCCGTCGACTTTCTTCGTCCTGGCGTGCAGTGACGCGATAGACCATCCGGTCTTACATTTTCATCACCGCCGTCGCGAGATGGCGCGCGTCACAGACGACGTCCAATTGTGAGCTGCGCCATAGTAATTCCCTCGGGGGGCGGCAGTCGAGCTGATGGGAAGTACGAAAGATGTTTGCAACGAGGCAACGAAGCAGGCGTGCCATGGCCTGCGCCGCGATGATCGCGGGGCTCGCGCTGGCGCAGGGATCGGGCGCGGGGGTGACGATCGCGAACCCGGCCGTCGAGGGGAGCGTCGAGTCGACAGCGCAGGCGCTCGCCGACGCCATCGACGCCGGGCTGCTGCCCGCGGCCGACGGCAGGCAGCCGAAGGCGATCGTCGACACCGGCTCCGGCTCCGGCTGGGCCAAGAGCACCTCCTCGGCGGCCATCGGCGAGGGGCCGGAGATGACCGCGGCGCTCGCCGCGTTCGCCTACGGTCTCACCCACCCGGACGCCGCGCCCGCGGGCGCGAACCGGTGGGACTGCAAGCCGAGCGCCGCACACCCGAACCCGGTGGTGCTGCTGCACGGCACCTGGCTCAACGCCTACGACACCTTCGCCTACATGTCGCCGCGGCTGGCGCGCGCCGGGTATTGCGTGTTCGCCTTCAACTTCGGCCGCTCCGGGCTGATGGAAGGCGGCGGTCTCGGCGCGGTGCTGCCGGGCCGGTTCGGCGTGGGGCCGATGGAGGAATCCTCGCGCCAGCTCGCCGAATTCGTCGAACAGGTGCGCGGCGCGACCGGCGCGGACAAGGTCGACATCATCGGGCACTCGCAGGGCGGCACGGTGGCCAATCGGTACCTGAAGTTCGACGGCGGTGAGGGCAAGGTCGGCAAGCTGATCAGCTTCGGCGCCACCCACCACGGCACCTCGCTGATGGGCATCGCCACGCTGGGCAGGGCGATCAACAACCTCGGCGTGAACATCCTCGGCTTCTACGAGCCCATCGTCGGGCTGTCGAATATTCAGCAGGCGGTCGGCTCGTCGTTCTACGCCACGCTGAACGCCGTGGGCGACACCGTCCCCGGGGTGGCCTACACCTCCGTCGGCTCGCGCTGGGACGAGATCTCCAACCCCTACGACTGGACCTTCCTGACGGCGGGCCCGGACGCCACCGTGGACAACATCACCCTCCAGGCGGGCTGCGAGCAGGACATCTCCGACCACCTGACCATGATGTACTCACCCCGCTCCACCTCGATCGCGCTGCGCGCGCTCGACCCGGCGGCGCAGTCGGAGCTGGCGTGCGCCTTCAACCCGTGGTTGATCGGTGGTGGCGGCGGCCTCTGAGGATCAGCGGGCCAGGTCTCTGGCGATGACCAAACGCTGAATCTGGTTGGTGCCCTCGAAGATCTGGGTGATCTTGGCCTCGCGCATGTAGCGCTCGACCGGGAAATCCTGGGTGTAGCCGTAGCCGCCGAAGACCTGCACCGCGTCGGTGGTGACCTTCATGGCGGCGTCGGTGGCGACCAGTTTCGCGACGCTGGCCTGCCGCGAATAGGGTAGGCCCGCGTCGCGGCGGCGGGCGGCGTCCAGATAGGTCGCGCGGGCGGAGTCCACGGCGGCGGCCATGTCGGCCAGGACGAAGCCGAGGCCCTGGTGGTCGATGATGCGGTGGCCGAACGCCTCGCGTTCCTTGGCATAGGCCACCGCGTCGTCCAGGGCGCGCTGAGCGAGGCCGGTCGCCACGGCGGCGATGCCGAGCCGTCCGGAATCCAAGGCGCTGAACGCGATCGAGAGGCCCTGCCCCTCGTCGCCGATCAGCCGCTCGGCGGGCAGGAAGGCGCCGTCGTAGGCGGCGGTGGTGGTGGGCACCGCGCGCAGACCCATCTTCTCCTCGGGCTTGCCGAAGCTCAGCCCCTGGGTGCCCGCGGGAACCAGGAAGCAGGAGACGCCGCGAGAGCCCTCGCCGGTGCGGGCGAACAGGGTGTAGTAGTCCGCCCTGCCGCCGTTGGTGATCCACGCTTTCGAGCCGTCGACGCGGTATCCGCCCTCGACGGCGGTGGCCTTGCAGCGCAGCGCCGCCGCGTCGGATCCCGCGTGCGCCTCGGAGAGGCTGTAGGCGCCGATCACGTTGCCGGACAACATCTCGGGCAGCCAGCGCTGCCGCTGTTCCGGCGTGCCGAAGACGAACAGCGGGTGACACGAGAGGCTGTGCACGCTGACCGCGACGGCCACCGCCGCCCACCGGGCCGCCAGCTCCTCCAGCACCTGCAGGTACACCTCGTAGGGCTGCGCGCCGCCGCCGAACTCCTCCGGGTAGGGCAGGCTCAGCAGCCCGGCCGCGCCCAGCGCGCGGAACGCCTCCTCGGGGTACTGCTGCCGCTTCTCGAACTCCGCCGCGTGCGGCTCCAGCACCTTGTCGGCGATCTCCCTGGTGAGCTCGATCAGATCGCGGGCTTCCTCGGTGGGCAGCAGTCGGTCGACAGGCATCTCATCATCTCCGCGGCAGGGTGGTCGGCTTGCCAACACATTATGGCCAACATCCAATTGCATGCAAGGAAGCATGTACTTTTTGCCGGTTATACTGCTCGAATGGTTTCCGAGCTGCCGCCGAACAAGCACCAGGAGAAGAGTCTGCGGACGCGCGCGCAGCTGCTGGACGCGGCGATCGACAGCCTCGCCGAGGTGGGCTACGGCGGCGCCTCCATCGCCGACATCACCGCCCGCGCCGGCGTCACCCGCGGCGCCCAGCTGCACCACTTCCACACCCGCCAAGAGCTGTTCGCGCAGACCATCGGGCATCTCACCGAGCGCCAGCGCCAGGCGCTGCACCGCCGCCTGCGCACCGTGCCCGCGGAGACGGCGGCCGGCGCCGTGCTCGTCGAGCTGGTGACCGCCACCTTCGCGGGCAAACTCGGCCGCGCCTGCGTCGAGCTCTACGTCGGGATCGCCAACGACCGCGAGCTGCGCCGCGAAATGCTGCGCGTCCAACACGATCTCACCGTCGAACTGCTCGACCGCTGCGCCGCCCTGGTCGGCCCCGACATTTCCCGCGATCGCCTCGACTCCGCCTTCTGGCTCACCATCAACCTCGTCCGCGGCGCCACCCTGGACGAAATGGTCGGCCGCGACCGCGCTCGTCGTAAACAGGCGCTCGCCGACTGGACCGACCTCGTCGAACTGGCCCTGCGCCGGACCTAGGCCCGATCGGGCGGGCGCACACCCGATGGCCGGAAATGTCGATTTCTTGGCCGCAGGTCTGTCCTGTCACCGGGCCGCTCGCTCCTAGCGTTGGTGCACGAACGTGAGCGGCAACGAGGAAGGCGCGGGTCCATGACATTCGACTACGACGTGGTGGTCGTCGGTTCGGGGTTCGGCGGCAGCGTCACCGCGCTGCGCCTGACCGAGAAGGGTTACCGGGTCGGCGTGCTGGAGGCGGGCCGGCGCTTCACCGACGAAGAGTTCGCCGAAACCTCCTGGCGCATCAGGAAATATCTCTGGGCGCCACGATTCGGTTGCTTCGGCATCCAGCGCCTGGCGCTGCTGAAGGACACCTTCGTGATGGCGGGCGCGGGCGTGGGCGGCGGCTCGCTGGTCTATGCGAACACCCTCTACGAGCCGCCGGAGCGGTTCTTCACCGATCGCCAGTGGGGCCACATCACCGATTGGCGCGCGGAACTGACGCCGCACTACGACCAGGCCAAGCGCATGCTGGGCGTGACGACCAACCCGGCGACGACCCAGTCCGACCGGGTGTTGCGCGAGGTCGCCGCGGATCTCGGCGTCGCCGACTCCTACCGCAGCACGCCGGTCGGCGTCTTCTTCGGCGGTGCGGGCGTCCGGCCGGGACAGGACGTGCCCGACCCGTACTTCGGCGGCGCCGGACCGGACCGGCGGGCCTGCACGCACTGCGGCGAGTGCATGACCGGCTGCCGCCACAACGCGAAGAACACCCTGGTCAAGAACTACCTGTATCTGGCGGAAAAGGCGGGCGCCACGGTGCATCCCCTCACCACGGTGACCGACGTGCGTCCCCGCGAAGGCGGCGGCTTCACGATCACCACGCAGCGCACCGGGCGCACGGTGCGCAGACGACGCCGGGAGTTCACGGCCGAGCAGGTGGTCTTCTCCGCCGCCGCGCTCGGCACCCAGCGCCTGCTGCATCGCTTGCGCGACACCGGCTCGCTGCCCGCGATCTCGGAGATGCTCGGACAACTCTCGCGCACCAACTCCGAGGAACTGCTCGGGGCGCGCAGCCGCCGCGGGGACAGCGATTTCACCAAGGGCGTCGCCATCACCTCGTCGATCCACCCCGACGACGACACCCATGTCGAACCGGTGCGCTATGGCAAAGGCAGCAACGCCCTCTCGCTGATGGCGACCGTGATGGTCAGCGGCGACACCCCGCGCATCGGGCTGTGGGTGCGCGCGCTGTGGCGCAACCGCCGCGACGTGCTGCGCGCGCACACCCCGCGGCACTGGTCGGAGCAGACCATCGGCCTGCTGGTGATGCAGTCGGTGGACAACTCCATCACGACCTACACCAAGCGAAACTGGTTCGGCCGCCGCACGATGACCACGAAACAGGGTGCGGGCCAACCCAACCCGACTTGGGTGCCGTCCGGGCACGAGGTGGCGCGGCGGGTGGCCGACAAGATCGACGGCTTCCCCCTCGGCACCACCTCCGGTGTCCTGAACATCCCGATGACCGGGCACTTCATCGGCGGCTGCGTGATCGGCGACTCGCCGCGAACCGGCGTCGTCGATCCGTACCACCGGCTCTACGGGCACCCCGGGCTGCACGTCGTGGACGGCTCGACGATCTCGGCGAACCTCGGGGTCAATCCGTCGCTGACCATCACCGCGCAGGCCGAGCGCGCGGTCTCGTTGTGGCCCAACAAGGGTGAGGCCGACCCGCGACCCGCGCTCGGCGCACCCTACCGGCGCATGGACCCGATCCCGCCGCGCCGCCCGGTGGTCCCGCCGAGCGCACCGGCGGCGTTGCGGCTCCCGATCGAACCGGTGCGCTGAGCCGCACCGGTGACCGGGTCGCCGCCGGGCGTCAGGCGAGCTTCTTCGCCAACGCCCGGCCAGCGGCGCGACCGGAGAAGATGCAGCCGCCGAGGAAGGTGCCTTCCAGCGCGTTGTAGCCGTGCACGCCGCCGCCGCCGAAGCCCGCGACCTCGCCTGCGGCGTAGAGGCCGGGCAGCGGGGCGCCGTCCGGCCGAATCACCTGGGAGTCGAGGTCGGTCTGCAAGCCGCCGAGCGTCTTGCGGGTCAGGATGTTCAACCGCACCGCGATCAGCGGGCCCGCCTTGGGATCGAGGATGCGGTGCGGCTTGGCGACGCGGCCCGCCTTGTCCCCGAAGTACTGGCGGGCGTTGGTGATCGCCATCAGCTGGGCGTCCTTGCCGTACTTGTTGCCGATCTCGCGATCACGCGCGACGATCTGACGCTCCAGGTCGTCGTAGTCCAGCTGGGGTCCGCGCGCGATCTTGTTCATGCCGTCGACCAGCTCGCGCAGCGTGTCGGCGACGACGAAATCGACGCCGTGCTGCTTGAACGCCTCCACCGGGCCCGGCGCGCCCTTGGCCACCCGGCTCTTGAGGGTGAGCTTGAGATCCTTGCCCGTGATGTCGGGGTTCTGCTCGGAACCCGACAGCGCGAACTCCTTCTCGATGATCGACTGGGTCAGCACGAACCAGGAGTAGTCGTAACCGGTGGCCAGGATCTCCTTCATCGTGGAGTTGGTGTCGAATCCGGGGAAACACGGTGCGGGCAAACGCTTTCCGTTGGCGTCGAACCACAGCGAGGACGGACCGGGGATGATCCGGATGGCGTGGTCCGGCCAGATCGGATCCCAGTTGTTGATGCCTTCGGTGTAGTGCCACATGCGATCCCGGTTGACGATCGCGCCGCCCGCGGTCTCCGAGATGGCGAGCATGCGACCGTCGACGTGCGCGGGGACGCCGGAGATGAGCGTCTCCGGGCAGGGACCGAGCCGCTCGGTGGGCCAGTTGCGCCGGATCATCTCGTGGTTGTGGCCGATACCGCCGGAGGTGACCACGACGGCCTTCGCGCGGAACTCGAACTCCCCCACCTCCGTTCGCGAGGATGCCTTACCCCGCTCCAGGTCGGTGTCCTCCAGGACCGCGCCGCGCACGCCGACCACCGCGCCGTCCTCGACGATCAACTCGTCCACCCGGTGCCGGAAGCTGAAGCCGGCCAGCCCGCGCTGCTCCCCTTCGAGCACCGGCTCCTGGAAGACCCGCACCACCTCGGGACCGGTGCCCCAGGTGAGGTGGAAGCGCGGCACCGAATTGCCGTGGCCGTCGGCCAGCGCGCCGCCGCGCTCGGCCCAGCCCACCAGCGGCGTCACCCGCAAACCCAAGGCGTGCAGGTAATCCCGCTTCTCGGTGGCCGCGAACCGCACGTACGCCTCGGCCCACTGCCGCGCCCAGTGGTCCTCGTCGTCGCGGTCGAATCCGGCCGACCCCAGCCAGTCCTGCAGCGCCAGTTCGTAGGAGTCCTTGATACCGAGGCGGCGCTGCTCCGGGCTGTCGACGAAGAACAGCCCGCCCAGCGACCAGAAGGCCTGCCCGCCGAGGTTGTTGCGGTTCTCCTGGTCGAGCAGGTGCACCTTGCGGCCCGCCTTGACCAGCTCGTAGGCGGCGACCAGGCCGGACAGGCCCGCGCCGACCACGATCACATCGGCCTCGCGCGCGAATTCGGGACTGCAATTGGTCATGTTCATCCTTCGATTGGCGTGCTGTAGGCCAGCACGACGTGGCAGAAGAGATCGGTGCGCCGCCGCTGGGCGGTGCGGCTGCGCGGTTCCATCAGCACCTGCACCGCGGTGCCGTCGTGTACGGCCACCATCGCCTGGCCGAGCGCCCCCGGGTCGGGCACGGCGCGCCCGAACCGGGCGAGCGTGCCGACCACGGCGGGCATCAGCGCCGCGACGATCGCGTCCTCGCGGGCGGCCATCACCCGGCGCAGCGCCGGTGTGCGCAGCGCGTGGCTGGTGAACTCCGCCGTGATGCGGTACCACGCATCGTCCAGCGGGACGGCACGCAGCAGGCGGTCCACCACGTCGCGGAGGTCGGCGACGCCATCGACCGAGATGTCGTCGAGAGCAGTGCCGACATCGGCGAGCATCGCCGCCGAGCGTTCCTCCCACATGGCGAGGAACAGCTCGTCGAGCGAGGTGAAGTTCGAGTAGAACGCGCCACGGGTGAAACCAGCGCGCTCGCAGACCCGCTCCACCGTGGCGCGGCCGAACCCGTCCTCGGCGAAGACCTCGTACGCGGCGGTGAGCAGCCGTTTCCTGGTCGCCACCCGTCTTCGAGTGGCCGGACGCGCCGATGTCTCCCCGGGGGACGACGCCATGGTGACTCCTCTCGGCGACGCGCGGTTCGATACCGAATGCGCGGTTCGATACGTGAGCGTATTCGATACACGAGTGTATTCGATACGAGAATGTATCAGCGCTCGAGCGCGCGAGAACAGGGAACGACGCGGAAAGTCCCGAGGGAGAGTTACCGGTCCGGCGGGGCGATCTTGCTGATCAGGACGTCGTCGCCGCGCGGGGTCACCGTCACGAACTGCCGGTAGGTGCGCACGACGGCGTCCGGGCGGGTCTCGGTGATCACGACGTCGAAGCGGCCGTCCGGCAGCGGCAGCACCAGCACGCAGTGCCGCGCGCCAGGGGGGACCGAGGCGATGCCCGCGTCGATGAGGTCGACGCGGGACACGGCGGCGTCGGGCGTGGTGACCGCCCGCGCCTTCGCGCCGGACTTGGTCACGTAGTAGGCGTGCTGGAAGGCCAGGATCGCGTCGGGTCCGCTGGCGAGCGAGCCGGTGCCGTTGCCGCGCACCAGCTGATCGGATCTGGTCGGCTCGCAGCCGGGTCCACCGCCGAGCACCGGGTCGGCGACCGTGGCCGACTGGCGCGGCTCGGTCACCTCCGCCGCGTACACCAGCACCACCGCCACCGCCGCGAGCGACGCGCAGATGGTGGCGCCGCCGAAGAGCCACGGGCGGCGCCGGTTTCGCGGTCGTCCACGCCGCGGCGGCGGCCTGCGGCGCTTCGGCGCTCGTAGCGGCTGCCCGACCTGTTGCGGCGGAATCATGCCTGGCCACAACGGCACCGTCGGCGCGTCCCGCCCGCGGCGCAGCGCACCGCGACGCGCGACAGTGCGGCCGCCGAGATCGAACGCGTTCGACGCCATGACTCCGCCGCACCCTCCGTATCAATGCCATTGCGCAATAACAAGATTGCACAGATGCGCCGAAAATGACGGCCGAATGGCGCAGACGGGCTGAAGACCACACGGCACACGCCGTGTGCCGGTTCCGGTACCCTCGCTGCACCGGTGGGGTTGGCGTCGTCGCAACGGCGTGCCGGTCACGGGCGGTGGTCGCGGACAAGGTGGTTCACGAACTGTCGCCGCCCGGGTGGGAGCTGAGGCGACACGATCGGCGGGGCCGTGTCCGATCTCGATCGTTTCGACAGAGAGGCACACATGCGCCGAGAGCAGGCGACCATGCGTCCGATGACGCTGCCGAGAAGCGGATTCGCCGAGCGGCACCGTGCGACCCGCCAAGCGGTCCTCGCCTCGCAGCGGGGCAGGCTCATCGCTGCGATGGTGGAAAGCGTGCAGGCCAAAGGCTATTCGGCCACGACGCTCTCCGACGTCGTCGGCCGGGCCAGGGTCTCGCGCAGCACCTTCTACGAGCATTTCGCCAACAAGGAGGAGTGTTTCGTCGAGGCCGTGCACACCGGCATCGACATCGTCGCGACGCGTATCGCGGAGGAACTGGCCCAGCTCCCTCCGGATGCCGACGCCCGCATCAAGATCCGCTCGATCGTGAACACTTACTGCGAAATGATCGCCGCCGAACCGGATTTCGCGTTCATCGTGCTGGTGGAATCGTTCAAGGTCGACCAGGCCGCCGTGGCCTACCGCGACCTCGCCGTCGACCGCTTCGCCGAGCTCTACCGGGTCTTCTACAACCAGGCGCGCGCGGCCGATCCCACCCTGCCGGAGCTGGCGGACGAGCTGATCGCGCTCATCCCGGAGGCGATCGGCGAGCGGACCCGCCGCAGGATGGTCTCGGACGGACCGGCGCGAGTGCCCGAATTGGCGCCGCTGTTCGTGGATTTCGCGTCCACGGTGCTCGGTATCCCCTGAAGCGGCGAAGTAGTCGCTGACGCAGCGGAATTCAGAACAGCGTCATCGGCTCGTCCGCCACCGGTTCGGGCAGCGGGTCGAGTTCCGGGAGCCGGGCGCGAACCTCGTCGTGGAAGCGTCTGGCCAAGTCCAAGGCCCCCGCGTTGTCCGGGGTGTGCAGAAATACCGTCGGCGAGCGGCCCTCGCGCAACCAGGCGGTCACCATGTCGAGCCACGGACGCCACCCCGCCACGGTGCGATCGATGTCGTCGCGACCGTGGTATCGCACGATCGGATGTTCGGTGAGCGCGGCGGTGCGCCGGGGCACCCGGGGCTTCTTCGACCGTGCCTCCTGCTCCGCGGGGCCCGCCGCGACGCCGTCGAAAAGCACTGTGGTGTCGAAGGTTATCCACTCCGCGCCGACGCGGCCGAGCACGCGCTCCAGCGCCTGGCCCGCGCGATGGTCCTCGAAGAACGCCGGGTGCCTGACCTCGACGCCGCACCGGTACGCCGGAGCCAGCTCGCGCAGGAAGGCGGCGAGCGCGCCGAGATCGGTCGGGCCGAACGAGCCGGGCAGCTGCACCCAGAGCGTGTGCAGGCGCGGCCCGAGCGGCTCCATCGCCGCGAGGAAGGCACGCAGTTCCCGGTCGGCGCCTGCGAGTCTGCGCTCATGGGTGATCGGCTTGGGCAGCTTCACCACGAAACGGAAGTCGGGCGCGGTCTGCTCGGCCCAGGATTCGACGGTGTGGCGCGCCGGGGTCGCGTAGAACGTGGTGTTGCCCTCGACCGCGGTGCAGCGATCGGCGTACCAGCGCAACCGCTGCGCGGGCCCCAGCTGCCGCTCCTGCCATGCCGCGTGCGTCCACATCGCACATCCCACGTGAAGCCGCATGGCAGCGACGTTAGCGCGCGGCGGGGCGGGCGGCGTCGGCGGACTCCGCCTCGGACTCCTCGGTGCGCAGCCGGTACAGCAGCATCACCACGAGCGTGCAACCACCGGTGATCAAGATCGCCGTCAGGCCGGGCACCGTGGCGAGCAGCCGGTCGGGATTGGCATAGCCGCGCGGGATGTCCAGCTCACCGCCGAAGATGCGGCCACGGAGCGCGACGACCACGCCGGGCACGAACAGCAGCGAGAGGGCGAGCACCTTGCTCGGGCTCTGGATGGGCTGCGCTGTACCGAAGCAATATCCGGTGATCAGCGCCAGCGCCAGACAGCCGGTGATGGTCGCCGCGGGCGTCAGGCCTTCGGGCCGCGCGGCGGCCGTGGCGAAAGCGCTGAGGATCGCGGTGGCCGCCAGCCCGGCCATCGGCATCGGGCGGTACAAACCGAGCATCATGCCGCCGACCGTGGCCCCGATCAGCAACGGCACCGTCCACCCCGACAGACCGGTCATCAGGATCGCGCCACCGGCCGCCGCGATGGCCGCACTGAGGGCGACGATCACTCCGTCGCGGCCGGGCAGCAGCAGCGCCGCGACCAGCACCGTGACCACCGTGATGGCGGCGACGAGCAGCACCTCGAACAGCGTCGAGCCCCGGCGGACCAGCCACTCCGAGCTTCCGAGGGTGATGAGCATGGTCAGCAACACCGCGATGATCGGCCGCAGTGGCAGCTCGACCGCGATCACCGATTCGCGGCGCCGGTGCCGGTTCAGCAGAGTGCATATCAGCACCAGGGCGACGGTCGGCCAGAGCAGCCACAGCGGCGGCGAGTCCGTCACCAAGCCTGCGGGCTCCTCCGGCTCGGCCGGGTGACCGATGCCTGGCACGCTCAAATCGCCGATGACGATGCTGGTGAGTGCGCCGAGGGTGGCCGCGCCCGCGTACACCATGTGCCGCTGCGCCGCTGTCATCAACCCGCCGAGCAGCATTCCGCCCGCCAGCGAATCGATGTCGTTGAGCGTGGTCAGCGGGGCCAGTGAGGAGAAGCTGCGGCCCAACATGTGATTCGTCAGTAGCACGAACGTGCCGAACAGCGCCACCAGCCACGCCACCACCGCCGAGTCGGCGGTGTAGGTGAAGACCGCGGCCATCACGGCGACGATGAAGCCGATCGCGGTCGCCCTCGGCATGTTGTGCGCCAGCAGCTGCATCTGCACCGTCGCTGTCCCGTGCGCCACCAATGCCAGCGAGATCGGTGTGGTGAGCGCAAGTCCACCCACCACGGCGGCGACGAACGCCGTGATCAGCTCGACCGCACCCGTGCAGTGTCGCACCAGGTCAAAGGTAGTTCAGTCAACGGGCAAACGGTTGATTACCGGCACATGCGTGTCACTGAGTGGACCGAGCGGCGCGATTCGACCCGCACCGACGGCCACCGCGTCGTAGGCTGAAGACGCCATGAAACTGGACAATCGACCAACATCCTCGCTGCTGCACGCGCGCCTTCCCGAGGTCGGGGACAACCTGCCTTTCCACCGGCTCGGCGCCGCGCCGACATCGGTCCGGCCGCTGCCCGGGCTGACGACCGGCGTCGCTCCGGTCTGGCTGAAGGACGAGAGCGGCTACGGCGACGGCGGCTGGGGCGGCAACAAGGTGCGCAAGCTGGAATGGCTGCTACCCGAGGCGATTCGCACCGGTCGCCGCACCTTGCTCACAGTGGGCGGCATCGGCACCAACTGGGGTCTGGCCGCCGCGCTGTACGGGCGTGACCTCGGACTGCACACGGTGCTCGCACTCATCGATCAACCGGTCGACGAGCACGTGCGGGCACAGCTGGTCCGGCTCGCGGCCTCCGGCGCGGAAATCCACCGCACGCACACGAAATCGCGGACCGTCCTCACCGCTCCGCTGCTGTACGCCAAGCACTGGCGACCGGGCGCTGCGCCGTACTACCTGCCCGCAGGCGGCTCCGCGCCGCTCGGCGTACTCGGTTACGTCGAGGCGGGATTGGAGATCGCCGCCCAGGTCCGCGCGGGCATCCTGCCCGAACCTTCGCACGTCGTCACCGCGATCGGCTCCGGCGGGACGGCGGCCGGGCTGGTTGTCGGCCTGCGGCTGGCGGGGCTGCGCACCCGCGTGTTCGGCGTCGTCGTCAACGACACGCTGCGCCTCGACGCACCCGCGCTGCTCGGCTTGGCCGACCGCACCATCGCCCTGCTGCGCGAGCGCGGCGCCCGATTCGACGCGCCCGCGATCTCGGCGGACGATCTCGAGCTCACCAAGGACTGGCTCGGCCCCGGCTACGGCCATCCGATCCCCGCGGCCGCCGAAGCCGCCGCGATCGCCCACGACAACGAGGGACTCGACCTCGAGCCGGTGTACACCGCGAAGGCGCTCGCCGCGCTGCTCGCCCGCAATGCCGACGGCGGTTTCGGCGCGGGTCCGGTGCTGTTCCTGAACACCAACGGTCCCCGCTGAGCATCCCGCCGGTTCACCGGACGCGCAGCGCGGTCACCCGCCACCCCGAGGCGCGGCTGTGGACGATGCGCCCGGCCAGCGCGAAGCGCCGCTGCCCGCGGTCGTACCCGGCGAAGACTTCGGCGGTGCGCGCGTCGACCGGCGTCACGGCGACGCGCGCCAAGACGGCGACGCCCAAACCGCGTCCCGGCGCGAGCTCCCCGGCGATCAGGGTGCGCACCGCCGACACCACCGCACCGTCCGCGACGGACGCCAGCTGGCCGATCGGCCTGCGCTGATCGAGCACCTCCAGGGTCATGCGCAACGCGCGCTCGGCGAACTTTCGTGCCGAGACGACCATTTCGTCCCGGTCCGCCGCGTGCGACTCGCGGACGGCACGCTGCACTCCCGCCCCGGCGACCGCGGGCGTCGCGCCGCGCGGGCGCACCCGGCACGACCGGGGTCGCGGCGGCGCGTGGAAGCCGCGCAGCGGCGGCTCGTTGTGCGGAGCAGGCGACAACGCCTGGTGATCGTCGGACATCCGGCACCCCCTGATCTCGGACAGCTTGTCACTCGCCGATTCTGCTCACCCGAGCCGCGATCGCTTGAGTAGTGGACTACCCGAAATCGGACCGCCCAGGATGGTCCGCGTGCAGCAGCGCCGCGAGGGCGCGCCGAACGGCGGCGGACGCGGCCGCGCGGGAGAGTCCGCGCCGTTCCACCAGGTGATGCCGGAACGGCCAGCCGACGGTGGCGTCGATCGTGTCGAGCAGCTGCTCGTCGGGTTTGCCGGACCGGGTCAGCTCGGCGCGGAAGGCCTGCGCGAGCGCGGCGCGAATACGCCTGTCGGTCAGTCGCATTCGCGCGTCGAGCGCAGGCAGGCTGTGCGATTCCAGCAGGCCGAGCACCCGCGGGTTGCGCTGGAGCGCGAAGATGTCGGCGCTCTGCTCCACGACCAGATCGATGCGGGTATCCAGCGGTAGTTCGGGGTCGATGGTCCGGATCAGGGCCTCGACCTGTTCGGACTGCCGGTCGACGGCGGCGATGCGCAGCTCGTCGATGCCGGGAAAGTGGACGAAGATGCTGCGCTCGGAGGCGCCCGCGCGCTGCGCGATGTCCTTGGCCGTCGGCGCGAAGACGCCCTCTTTCACTGCGGCCAGCAGGGCGTCGATGATCGCGCCCCGGGTCTGCTCCGGATTGCGGCGCCGTCGCGCGCCGGTTGTGCCCTCACCCATGACCGCATCCGATCACAGATCGCCCTTGCGGCGGCGACCGGGCAGGAAGGTGTCGGCGGCAGTCGGCGGCGAGATCACTATTGCAGTATCACTGTAATAGTACGTATGGTCGACCGAACGCCGACGGACGGCGGCTGTCGGGCACATGCCGACGGGACGAGCGAGGAGCGTGCATGGTCGAGCGGGAGAACGAGGAGACCGCGGCCCGGCGGGTGTCCCGGCGCGGCGTATTCGGCGTCGGCGCCGCGGCGCTCGCCGCCGCCGGGGTCGGCGTCGGCCTCGGCGGCTGCGCGGACGACGACCCGGTGCGCCCCTCGGCCACACCGACCGACCCCAGCGACCACATCCTGGCCGCGAACCGGCAGGCCGCCGAGACCATGCCCTTCTCCGACACCGCCGACTTCGCCGACGCCGACCGCGGCTTCCGCGCGGCGCTCGACCCGGGCGTCGTCACCGACGCTCAGGGAAAGGTGGTGTGGGACAACGACTCCTATGGTTTCCTGCGCGAACCCTGCCCGCAGTCGGCACATCCGAGCCTGTGGCGGCAGGCCCAGCTCACCGTGAAGCAGGGGCTGTACGAGCTCGCGCCGGGCTTTTACCAGATCCGCGGCCTCGACCTGTCGAACATGACGCTGGTCGAGGGCGACACGGGCGTCATCGTGATCGACCCGTTGATCTCGGCCGAGACCGCGGCCGCCGGGATGGCGCTCTACCACGCGCACCGCGGGAACCGCCCCGTCACCGGGTTGATCTACAGCCACTCCCACGTCGACCACTTCGGCGGGGCGCTCGGCGTGACGACCGAACAGGACGTCGCCGCGGGCCGCTGCCCGGTGCTCGCGCCCGTCGGCTTCCTGGAACACGCTGTCGCCGAGAACATCTACGCCGGAACGGCGATGGCGCGCCGCGCGGCGTACATGTACGGCGCCGCCCTGCCGCGCGGCCCGAAGGGGCAGATCGGCGCCGGGCTCGGCCAGACCACCTCGCTCGGCACCGTCACCCTGATCCCGCCCACCGTCGACATCGTCCGCACCGATCAGGAGGAGACGATCGACGGTGTCCGCATGGTCTTCCAGCTGACGCCGGGCACCGAGGCGCCCTCGGAGATGAACTTCTACTTCCCCGGCCGCAGGGCGCTGTGCATGGCCGAGAACGCCACGCACACCATGCACAACATCGTGACGCTGCGCGGGGCCCTTGTCCGGGATCCGCACGTATGGTCGAAGTACCTCACCGAATCGATCAATCGCTACGGCCGCGCCAGCGATGTGGTGTTCTCCTCCCACCACTGGCCGGTCTGGGGCACCGACCGGATCGTCGAATTCCTTTCGGTGCAACGCGATCTGTACGGCTACCTCAACGATCAGACGCTGCGGCTGCTGAACAAGGGCTACGTCGGGGCCGAGATCGCCGAGATGATGCAGCTGCCCCCCGGCCTGACGAAATCCTGGTCGACGCACGGCTACTACGGCTCGGTCAGCCACAACGTCAAAGCCATCTACCAGCGGTACATGGGCTGGTTCGACGGCAATCCCGCGCACCTGTGGCAGCATCCGCCGGTCGAGTCCGCCGAGCGCCACGTCGAGGCGATGGGCGGCGCGAAGGAAGTGCTGAAGAAGGCGCAGCGGGCCTACGATGCGGGCGACTATCGCTGGGCGGTGCAACTGCTCGACTACGCCCTCTTCGCCGACCCGGCCGACACGACCGCGAAACACTTGCAGGCCAGCGCTTTCGAACAGCTCGCGTACGGATCCGAGAACGCCACCTGGCGCAATTTCTTCCTCAGCGGCGCGCACGAACTGCGCAACGGCCCGTTCGGCACGCCCACCCAAGCGAATTCCGCGGGCCTGCTGAGCGCGCTCAGCGTGGAGCAGGCGTTCGACGCGATGTCGCTGCGCCTGGACGGGCCGAAGGCGTGGGACACCCGGCTGGTCATCGACTGGCGTTTCCGCGACGAGGGCGATCGCACGCACCGCTCCGAACTGCGCAACGGGGTGCTCGTGCACTACGACCGGCGCCCCGACGACGGGCTGCCCGCGCCGGACGCCACCATCACGCTCACCCGCCCCGCGCTGCTGCGGGCGTTCGTGGCGGGCGGCGATCTGCGGGCGGCGGTGCGCGACGGCGAGATCGGTATCGAGGGCAACGCGGCGGCGCTCGCGCAGCTGCCCGGACTGTTCGACAAGCCGGATCCCGGCTTCGCCATCGTCACCCCGTGACGCGAATCCCGTGGGGGCGCAGGCGGATCAGTCGGTGACGCCGAGTACTTCCTTGCCGATGACGCCGGCCAGCACCTCGGTCGAGTACGCCATGAGCTGACCTGCCTCGGCGTCGCGCAGATGCCGCTGAATGGGCGAGCGCTTGAGATATCCGGACGCGCCGCCGACCCGGACGCCGAGCTGCGCGACGTCGACAGCCACCTTGTTGGCGAGGTACTTGGCCCGCCCCAGCGTCGGCAGGAAGGCCGGAATCCCGTTGTCCGCCTGCCACAGTGCCTGCTCGTACAGCGCGTGCGCCGCGGCCAGCCTGGTCTGCGCGTCGGCGGCCTCGTGCTGCACCCACTGCTGGTGCGACAGCGGCGCGCCGAGAATCACCCGCGACCTGGCGTGCTCGACCAAGGCGTCCAGCGCCGCGTCGGCGATGCCGAGCGAGAGGGCGGGCAGCCCGGCGGGGATCACCGCGAAATCACCGGCGTCGGGCCGACGGCCGCGGTATTCGGCGCGCAGCACGGTCCGCTCGAAGGACAGCAGCTGGCTGCGGGTGGCGCGCAGCCCGAGGGTGTCCCAGATCGGGATGATCGACACCGTGGCGTCCGGAGCCAGGCCGAAGAACGTCGGCGCTCCGTCGACCAGGGCGTTGACCAGCAGATAGTCGGCGATCTCCGCGCCGGAGACGAAGCGCTTGGCGCCGGTCAGTTCCCAACCGCCCGGCGCGGGCACGGCCTCCTGTTGCGGCTGGAGGAACCGGTTGCCGCTGGCGGGTTCGGAGAGCGCGTTCGCGAATCGCTTGCCCGCCAGGAACTCCTCGGCGAAGAACGAGCCCAGCGTGTCCGCGGTGATCTCGGCCAGCGCCACGCCCGCGCCCGCGTGCATGGTCCAGATGGTCGCGGTGGAGGGGTCGGCCTTCGCCAGCGTGCGCACCAGCTGCCCGAACGCCCGGTAGCTCAGTCCCGTCCCGCCGACCCACTCCGGCAGCGCCGCGCGATCGACCCCGGCCTCGTGCAACGCCGTGAGATGCGCGACCGCGATCTCCGCGCGTTCGTCGTAATCGGCTGCGACGGCGGCGAATTCGGCGGCCAGCTCGGTGACTCGGTCGAGCGCCGCACGCTCGCTCGCACGCAACGGGAAGGGACTGGGATCGGTCACGAGGCGCTCCGGTCGCGGATCGGCGGGCGGGTCTCGACCAGCCTACGCAGCCCGGACGGTATGCAGCGCGAAGCGGTCTCCGCTCACGTGGCAGTCGTGACGGCGGGCAGCTGCCAGCGACCGTCGATCGCCTCGGGCCGCGGCGCGTACAGCCGCATGATGAGCGAGAACTCGCCGTCCGCCGGGATGGGCAGCCAATTGCCCTGTCGCACCGCGGGTCCCGGATTCCGGTGCTGAATCGCCAGCTCGACCGCGCCGTCCGGTTCCGGCACGACCGGCTCCTGATGGCCGACCGCATAGATGCCCGCCGGATTGGGCACCAGGAAGCCGTCCGCACCGTACGCGGTGAGCGACCAGAACGCGTCGACGGGCGGGGTCTGTCCCGGCGCGAAACGCAGCCGGAACCGCTTGGGCGTGCCGTCGGTGTCCGCGGTTTCGAAGAAGGTGGGATAGATCGCGTCCTCGGCCAGGTTGGAGCCCAGCCCCTTGTCCGCCGTCGCGGCACGGTGCAGGTAGTCGGTGCCGTACTCGCCCGCTGTCGGATCGAAGGTCCAGCCGTTGTCCAACCGGGTCTGCGGGTCGACATAGACGCCGATCGTCCGTTTCGCATCGGTGGCCGCGGTCGTGAGGGCCGCGTCCGAGAGTCCCGTCACCCGGCCGCCCGGCTCGATCCCGATCTCGGCGAACCGCGCCATCGCCGGTGCGTCGGCGAGTGCGGGCGGATCGGTGTCCATCAGCGTGCAGAGCCGGTCGTAGAACTTCCTGGCGTCCATCTCGGTGACTTGCTCGGCGGGCGGCCGCGACGGTGCGGGCCGGATCGGCTCGACGGGCACGGGCCGCCCCGCGACCCAGTCGTCCAGCGAGGCCAGCCGCAAATCCCGCTGGATCGCGCGCACGGCGGGGATGTCGTCGACGCCGTCGACCTGGATGCGGCCGAGTACCCACACGGTGGGCGTCGGCATCGGCAGCGGGGTCAACTCCTCGGGCAGCGCGCCGGACCAGTTCGGGCCGGTGATCACGTAGCTGAACGGCGGCGTGCGCGCCCCCGGCCGCACCTGCGGGCGCACGCTGCTCGGATTGTGGACGGTGTTGGTCCACGCGTCCATGACCTGCATCAGCCAGAAGCGGCCCGGGTTCACCGCCGGGACCTGCAACGTCATGGGACCGCGGGAGAGATCGAGCCAGGCGCTGGAGTACAGGGTGTCCACGTTCAACCGCACTATGTCGCGCCGCTCCGGCGTCGGCAGCGCGTCGGAGTGCTGGAAGTGGTTGACCGGTGTGCTCTTCAGCGCCGCATCCCGCGTCTCGTGCATCAGCACCAGCGGATAGCCGAAGGCGTAGGCGTCTTCCGCGATGACGGCGGCTTCGCTCGTGGCGGCGGCACCCTCGTCGTCGCGGCCGCACGCGGCAAGGACGAAAGCGGTCGTGGTCGCCCAGCCGAGCATCGTGCGGCGCGTGATCACGCGTCCAGCACTCGACGACGCAGCTTCATCCGGCTCGCTCATGAGCCTCCTCGTACGGACCTCCGAGGGACGGTTTCGCGAGTTCAGCCACTTGTTCGTCGATCACAATCAATCCTCTGCCCACCGTAACGCCTGGACGGGACAGCTGTCGACGGCCAGCGCCACCACCTCGGCGTCCGCCGGGGACACCGAGTCGACCAGCGGCGCGACGACACCGTCCGCGCCGACGCGGAACAGCGCGGGCGCGAGCGCCTCGCACATGCCGTGCCCCTCGCACCGGCCGCGATCGGCCGCGAGCCTCACCGCCCGATCCGTTCGAGCCGGACGGGCAATCCGTCGGCGGGCGTCGGGCCGGTCCCCGCCACCAGCGGCACCCGGTAACCGGCGGGCACCGTCCAGCGGTACTCGAGCAGCATCTGGTGCAGCACGGCTTTCACCGTCATCCCGCCGAAGTACAGTCCGATGCACTTGTGCGCCCCGCCGCCGAACGGCGACCAGGCGAAGCGGTGCGCCTTGTCCTCGCGGCGCTCCGGCGCGAACCGCTCGGGATCGAACGCGTGCGCGTCGCGCCAGAATGCGTCGGTGCGCATCATCGCGTACAGGCCGCACATGATCAGCGTTCCGCGCGGCACGTAGTGGCCGAGAATCTCGGTGTCGCGCAAGGTCTCGCGGGCCTGCTGGGCGACCGGCGCGTACATCCGCAGCGCCTCCTTGAACGCCATGTCCAGCGCGGGCAGCCGATCCAGATCGTCGTAGCCGAGCGAAACCTTGCCCAGCGCACGGGATTCCGCCCGCAGCCGCTCCTGCCACTCGGGATGCCTGCCCAGTTCGTGGACGAGCATGGCGGAGGCGATGGTGCTGGTGTCGTGGGCGGCCATCATCACGAAGATCATGTGCTGGACGACCTCCTCGTCGGTGAAGGCGTGGCCCTCGACGGTGCTGGCCCGGCACAGCACGCTGAACAGGTCGTTGCCCTCGCCCGCGCGCTTGACCGGGAGCTCGCGGCGGAAGTACTCCTCGAGCACCCGGCGCCCGCGCAGCCCGCGCGCCCACACACCGCCGGGCAGGTTGGCGCGCACCAGCGCCTTCCCTCCGTGCACCGCGTCCTCGAAGGCGCGCTCGAGCCGGTCGCCCTCCGCACCGAGCGCGGCGCCCGCGAACACCTCGGTGGCCTGTTGCAGCAGCAGCTTCTTGATGGCGCTGTAGACGGGGAAATCCGGGGCCGGACGCCACTTCTCGATGCCTGCGCGCAGCAGCGGCGTGGTCAGGTCGAGGTAGCCGACCAGGCGTGGCCGGGTGAAGGCCTGCTGCATGATCCGGCGATGGAACATGTGCTCGTCGAAATCGCGCAGCAGCAGCCCGCCGCGGAAGAACGGGCCGATGAGGAACTCCCAGCCGCGTTGCGCGGAGAAGACCTTGTCCCGGTCCAGCATGACGACCTCGAACGCCTCCGGGCTTCCGACGGTCACCACCGGCCTGCCGAGGACGCCCATCCACTGCACCGGGCCGAACCGTTCGAAACGCTTGCGCGCGAACTCGATCGGGTCCGCGAGGGTGTGCAGCGTGTATCCGATGCCGGGCGGTCCGAAGTCGCCGAGGGTCGGCCGCAGCCCGCTCCCCGCGGGCGGTTCGGCCAGCGGCCGCACCTTGGTCGGATAGTGCTGCACGAAACGGACGCCGACCCGCTGGACCCGCCACGACAGCTGGGTTCGCAGCTGCCTGGCCCCGTCGGACACCGCACTGACTCGTTGTGGCACGAGAAGACTCATGGTCCCATTCCCTTCGCGACGCTGCGATGCATCGACCATATAGGAAACGGACGTTTCCGTATACGTTTGTTTCCCAACTTGTGCTGTGCCAAGCTGGCCGGGTGACCCGAGCATTCACCGGCACCTATCGCGGGGTGTCCAGCGCCGAGCGCCGCGAGGATCGGCGCAGGCGCCTGCTCGACGCCGCGCTCGCCATCGTCGGCACCCAGGGCCTCGCGGCGCTGACCGTGCGCGGGGTCTGCGAACAGGCCAAAGTCGGCCCCCGGTTCTTCTACGAGGCGTTCCCCGACCTGGGCGCGCTGGCCTCCGAACTGCTGCTCGCAGTGCAGCGTTCGGCGCTCGACCGGGCCCGCACGGCCATCGCCGAGACCGAGGGCGCGCCCGCGCGGCGCATCCGCGCCGCGGTGGCCGCGCTGATCACCGAACTCACCGACGACCCGCGCCGGGCCAAGATCGTCTTCGCGCAGGCCTACGGCGACGAGGTGCTGATGCGCACCCGTTTCGCGGGCATGCGCAGCGTCGCCGCGACGATCATCGAGCAAACCCGCATCGTCCTCGACCTGCCCGAGGGTCAGGACGCCGCGGTCGCCGCGACCTCCCAGCTCATCACCGGCGGAGCCGCCGAACTGGTGCTCGTCTGGCTGGACGGCGGACTGGACGTCGACCGAGACGGCCTGATCGATCTGCTCGCGGATTTCACCATCGCGATGATCGATCGACTGCCCGCGGTGGCCGGGCGGCTCAACGGCACCGCGTAATCGCGCACGAACGCGCGGAGAACCGAACACGTTCGATCACACACGCCAATTGCCTGCGATTTGCCGATTCGGCGCACCCCCGCCGCCTGTAACGCCGGAAAGCCGCTCGACGGTTGAATCATCATGCCGGGGAACGTGTTTCACCACGTCAACCGGACGGTTCGGCCACGGCGTCCCCGCGGGGGCTATACACTGTTTTGTAGGTCAGTTCTCCTCCGAATTGCCGAATTGACCCCGGACACAAGATGTCCCGACCTATGACCGGCTGTTCTCTTCTGATTACGTTGGGAGGCAAGATGATCGATTACAGCCCTTTCGGTCCGGCCGACCCGCGGCCCACACCCGGAGGTGCAGGATGATCGAGAGCGCGTACGCGGCCGAGGCGGCAGACACCACCGAACCGCGTCATCGCACCGCCACCGACCCGGACGGGCCCGCTGCCCGTTTGCCGGGCAATCGCATGTGGACGGTCTCGGCCGTCGTCGTCGAGGCCGACGGCCCCAGTCCGCGCCACGGCGTGGTGGCGGGCGCCGATCTCGGCGACGCCGCCGAGCAACTGTGCGAATACCTCCCGGAGACCCACTCCGACGAGGACTACTACCTGGTCGCCAGGCAGGTCCCGCTGGTCGCGCACGGCCCGCGCAGCGGCGGCCAGATTCCGCGCCGCACCTGGGTCAGCCCGATCCAGCGCGACGACGACACGGGCCAGGCGACCTACGGGCGGTGGATGCGCGCCGAGGAGCATCCGCACTTCCGGCTGCACGGACCCGTTGTCACCAACTGAGCCCAACGACGCGCGCGGCATCCGGTCGCGCGAATCGGCCTGCTCACGCCGAGCGCCGCATACGGTGGTCGGCCACGTGCACTCGATTCGAGCAGCGAGTCGAGCAGAAGCGACGCCGCCCGTTGCGTGAGGTGTCCACGAACACCTGCGCGCAGCCCGGCCGCGCGCAGCGGCCGATGCGGTCGGGGTCTTCGCAGAACAG
Organism: Nocardia sp. bgisy118; assembly: GCF_057708605.1. NCBI lineage: Bacteria > Bacillati > Actinomycetota > Actinomycetes > Mycobacteriales > Nocardiaceae > Nocardia > Nocardia sp. bgisy118. The sequence goes on from NZ_JBYISM010000022.1 coordinate 27,660, forward strand.
GGCCGCGAGCCCGGCGGCCGTGTAGGCCTTCACCCGCTCGTCGGTCGGCGCGTCCTCATGGGCGTAGTGCAGATGCGGCGCGCGGCCGTCGTGCGTCGAAATGTATGGGCGACTGGTCGTTTCCGCCAGCAACGCGTTGAGCTGCGGTACCGAGGGCGCGTCGAAGACCTCGCCGAGCCGCGCGATCCAGCGGCGCAATTCGGCGGTCTGCCGCGCGTCGAGCGACCCCAGCGGCTTGTATCCCGCCGCGTCCAGCACCGCGAGCAGGTCCGCGTCCGGATCGGCGTTCACCAGGCGTGCGGCCAGCTCGGCGGCCGTGCCGCCGTAAGGGTTGAAATGCACAAAGCCATTACATCAGGCTGAGGGCGTGTCCGCCATCTGCCCTTCCTGCTCCTGGCCCTCCCCCACGGTCGTGTCCGCGCACGGCGAGATCAGCTATCTGCGCTGTGTGTGCGGGCGCTGGCTGATCAGCGAGCACGGCGCGGTGATCGCCGCGGCCGGGGACAGCTCGCTGGCCGAACCCGTCGCGGGCATCGCCTGAGACGTCAGGCCGTCTACGGTCCGCGCGGCGAACGGCCCGTCTTGTCGCGATACATGGCGGTGTCCACCGCGTGCATGAGCGCGTCGATCGCGCTCGGCCGGTCCACCACGAACACGGTGCCGACGCTGGCGCCGACGTGCACCGGATGACCCGCCACCCACAACGGCGTCGCCAGCGCGGCGCGCAGTTCGTCGGCGACCGCGGTCAGCTGTGGCTCCCCCGCGCAGCGCTCGACCAGCACGATGAACTCGTCGCCGCCGATGCGGGCGGTCAGTCCGCCGAGCGATTCGGCGGCGGCACGCAAGCGTTGCGCCACCTCGTGCAGCACCCGGTCGCCGACGGTGTGTCCCCATTCGTCGTTGACCGTTTTGAAGCCGTCCAGATCCAGGTAGCACAGACCGATCGGCGGCACCGCGCTCGCCAGCCGATCGAAGAAGAGCAGCCGATTGGGCAGCCCGGTCAGGTTGTCGTGGTGAGCGTCGTGCCAGAGCCGGTCGGACAGCTGCTTGCGCTCGGTGACGTCCACCGCCACGCCGATCAGGAACTGGATGCGCCTGTCCGCGTCGCGCACCGCCGACATCGACAGGTCGATGTGAGCAAGTCCGCCGTCCGGGCGCACGTGCGTGGTCTCCAGGCGGAAGCGATCGGTCTCGCCCGCCAGCATGCTCCGGAACCGTCCGTAGGCGTGCCCGATGTTGGCGGGCCCGAGCAGCTCGGCCACCGCGCGCCCCGGCATGTGCTCCTGCGGCAGGCCGAGCATCTCGGCGAAGGCGGCGTTCACCGCGAGCACGCGCCCGGTGACGTCGACGGTGCCGATGCCGACCGAGGCGCCCGCGAACACGGCCTCGAACCTCGCCTCCGAAAGCTGGCGCCGCGCTTCGGCGTCCCGTGCCGCGGCCAGCGCCGCGCCGAGGGTCGTCTCCTGCTCGACCAGCGCGGCCGCACGCAAGGCGCCGGTGCAACCGGAGGCGAACTCGGCGGCCACGGCCACCGCGCGATCGCGCACCCGGTCGTGGTCCGCGTCGCCGGGGGCGCAGATCTCCTCGACCATGTCGTGGCAGATCACCGCGATCGAACGGCTGACCATCAGCGGGTCGCGGTAGTTCGCGGCCACCAGCACCACGGCCGCGTCGTGGGCGTCGCGCAGATCGCCGTCGCCGCGGATGGCGGCGACAAGGAGCTCGGACAGGTCGGCGAGCATCGCCTCGGTCTCGGTCCGCGTGAGCGTGGGTGCGACGACGCCGTCCAGCGCGTCCGCCCATCGCAACGCCAGCTCGCGCAGACCCACTACCCGCGACCTCCTGCCCGTCCGACCGGCGCCCTCGACAGTTCCGGCCTCAGACCTTGTGACCGAGTCCGGCCAGACCGAGTGATCGGCCGGGCGCCTCGTGGAGATCGCGCTCGGATTCCGGGCGCCAGGCGGGTAGTTCCACCACACCCGGCTCCACCAGGTCCCATCCGTCGAACATAGCCGCGATGGCAGGGGCGGAGCGGAAGTGAATCCCGACCTTGCTCTGCTGTGCCGCGTTCGCACCGAGCTGCGCGGCGTCCTCGGGCCGCAGCTCCGAGGTCAGGTGCGAGATCGCCACGAAGGAACCGCTCGGCACGGCGGCGCGCATCGCGGCGACCTTCGCGGCGGGCGCGTCCTCGTCGGAGAGCAGGTGCAGCACCGCGACCAGCAGCAGCCCGACGGGCTGGTCGAAATCGATCAATCCGGTCTCGCGGACCTTGCCGAGCAGTTCCTCCGGCTTGCGCAGATCCGCTTCGATCGCCGCGGCGCGGTCGTTGTCGCGCAGGATCGCCTTCGAGTGCGCGACGGCGACCGGATCGATGTCGACGTAGAGCACCCGGATCTCCGGGTCGAGCCGCTGCGCCACCTCGTGCACGTTGCCCGCCGTCGGGATGCCCGAGCCTATGTCGAGGAACTGGCGTATGCCCGCGTCCACCAGGAAGCGCACCGCCCTGCGCAGGAACGCGCGGTTGCTCAGCGCGACCAGCGGCAGATCGGGCACCAGCCGCTTGCCCAAGTCGGCGGCCTTGCGGTCGACCTCGAAATTGTGCGAGCCGCCGAGCAGCGCGTCGTACATGCGTGCCGGGCTCGCCTGCTGCATATCCACGCCCTCGGGCGCCCACGCCGGCCTGTCCATCGCATACCCCTTTGTGTCCACGAGCCGGCCTTCCGCGACCGGGAAGGCTCGCACCGAACGGGTGGTGTCGCCGATCACCCGCTAGGCGCCGTCCGCATCGTAACCGCAGGTCCGAACGACAGTGCACTGCACATGATCACAGTTGCGCACCGCGGCGGTACGCCGGATGCGGGTACCCGCCCGGCAATCCTCCTACACCTCCAAATAAATGCAGACATGCGCATGTCTGCAAGATAGGCTAGGCTGTGGCGCGGCAGCCATCCGACGTGGAAGGGACGTTCGCTCATGGGAGATCACTGCGTGTCGCCGCGGCACCCGGCGCGACCGGCGGACAGCACGACGCGGGAACGCGAGTGCGCCGATGAGCTCCGGCACTCCCATGATCACAGCCACGACCACGGCGGCGGGCACCACCACGATCACGGCGTGTCCGCGGACTCGGACCCGCGCTGGCTGAGCATCGCGCTCGCCCTGATCCTCGCGTTCATGGCGGCCGAGGTGGTGGTCGGCCTGCTGGCGCAGTCGCTGGCGCTGATCACCGACGCCGCGCACATGCTCACCGACGCCGCATCGATCGTCCTCGCGCTCATCGCCATCCGGCTGTCCAAGCGCCCCGCGCGCGGCCGCTACACCTACGGCTACAAGCGCGCGGAGATCCTGTCGGCGCAAGCCAACGGCATCACCCTGCTGCTGCTGGCGGCGTGGTTCGTCTACGAAGGCGTGGACCGGCTGATCCACCCGCCGGACGTGGCAGGCCCGCTGGTCTTCGTCACCGCGCTGGTCGGCATCGTCGTCAACGTCGTCGCCGCGTGGTGCATCAGCCGCGCCAACCGCACCAGCCTCAATGTCGAAGGCGCCTTCCAGCACATCCTCAACGACATGTACGCCTTCATCGGCACGGCCATCGCGGGCGCGGTGGTGTGGCTTGCCGGTTATCCCCGCGCCGACGCCATCGCGGCGCTGGTGGTCGCCGCGCTGATGCTGAAGGCAGGCTGGGCGCTGGTCCGCGAATCGGGGCGGATCTTCTTGGAGGCCGCGCCCGCACACCTCGATCCCGATGCCATCGGCGCGCGCATCGTCACCATCCCGCAGGTCAGCGAGGTACACGACCTGCACGTCTGGGTGATCACCTCGGGCGAGCCCTCGCTGTCGGCGCACATCCTGGTCGACGACCGGTCCGACTGCCACGCCGTGCGGCTGGGGATCGAGCGGGTGCTGCTGGCGGAGTTCGGCCTGGAGCACACGACGTTGCAGGTGGACCACGTGTCCGATCCGACCGCGCCGCGCGCGGATCTGCACTGCGCCGAGCCGCACGGGCCGGTGCACCGGGCATGAGACGGGCGCGGTGTCAATTTCATCGCCGTTGCGCTGCGTCTTCTTCGACCGGCTGAGGGCGGCGGCAAGAACAAGACTGTTTCTTCGCAGATCGTCGCCGCAAGCTTGGGCCGCCTACTGAGAACAGGAGAGCAGCTCATGACGACCCCGCCCAACACCGATCCGCCCTTGCACCTTTCGGGAAACAATGCGCCGATCACCGACGAGGTGACAGTGCAACCGGCCACGGTGATCGGGACCGTTCCCGAAGATTTGAACGGGGTGTATCTGCGCAACGGCCCCAATCCGCGCACGGGCTGGTCGCCGCACTACTTCTCGGGCGACGGCATGATCCACGCGGTGGCGCTGCGGGACGGACAGGCTCGCTGGTATCGCAACCGGTACGTGCGAACCCCCTTGTTCGCGCATCCCGCGCAGTCCAGGCTCGCGCTGACCGTCGACGCCGACACCGGGAAGCTGGACTACCGCGTCACCACTGCCAACACCCACGTGGTCGCGCACGCGGGCCGGCTGCTGGCGCTCGAGGAAGGCGGCTTTCCCTATGAGATCAGCCCGGAATTGGAGACCGTCGGACCGTTCACTTTCGCGGACGCGCTGCGTACTCCGATGACCGCCCATCCCAAGATCTGCCCGAGGACCGGGGAGCTGTTGTTCTTCGGCGTCCAGCTGCGCCCGCCGTACTTGACGTACTACCGGGCCGCGGCGACCGGCGAGCTGCTCCATGCGCAGGTGGTACCCGTTCCGCGCGCGACGATGATGCACGACTTCGCCATCACCGAGACCTACGCGATCTTCATGGACCTTCCCGTGGTCTTCGATCCGGCCGGCACGGGCATGCCTTGGCGCTGGGACGATCGGCACAGCGCTCGTTTCGGCGTCATGCCCCGGCAAGGCGGACGCGTGCGCTGGTTCGACGTCGAGCCTTGCTACGTATGGCACACCATGAACGCGTACGAGGCCGACGGCACCATCACGGTCACCGGCTGCCGGGTGCCGACGCTGTGGCGAACCGGTCCCGACGACATCGGCGGAGGACTGCCGCGCCTGCACCGCTGGCGGCTCGATCTCAGCACGGGCACCGCCACCGAGCAGGCACTCGACGACGCGGCGATCGAATATCCGCGCATCGCGGACGCCGAGATCGGGCGGCACAACCGCTTCGGGTATGTCACGAGCTTTTCGCTGGAGGCCGAGCCGAACCACTCGGAAATCTACAAATACGACTTCAGCGCGGAGGTTTCGCGCCGAGTACATCGGCTGCCCACCGGACACACTTGCGGTGAAGCGGTTTTCGTCCCGCACCACGGCTCTTCGGGCAGTGACGACGGATATCTGATGACCTTCGTCCACGACCGCGCACGCGGCACCAGCTATCTGGCGATCCTCGATGCCGCCGACCTGGCCAACCCGCCTATCGCGGAAGTGCACCTGCCGGTTCGGATTCCGTCCGGCTTCCACGGAAATTGGCTGCCGCAGGATCACATCTAACGGTGCTGGTCGTGTCGGGAGCCGTACCCGGTCTGATCGAGCGGGACGGCGACGCGGTTGGCTGGGCGCGGTTGACCTTCACGTTGGTTGAGACTCCATGATGGCCCGGTGTGGAGTTCCAGGGTCGAGGAGTTGATCACCATCGGGGCGCTGGCGCGGGCCAGCGGCCTGACCGCGAGCGCGCTGCGGTTCTACGCCGACTGCGGGCTGCTCACGCCCACCGAGGTCGACGCGGCGACCGGATACCGGTATTACACGCGCTCGCAGTGCGAGCGGGCGGTGCTGATCCGGCGGCTGCGCGGCATCGACCTGTCGCTGGAGGCCATCACCGAGGTGCTCGCGGCCGACCCGGACCGCGCCGAACGGTTGCTCGACGCGCACGTCGCGGTGCTGGAACGGCGGGCGAAGGCGGCCGCGCGGGTCGCGGCGCAGGTCAAGCGGACTCTCGGCGCGGGGCACGGCACGGCGGTGCCCGCGGCCGAATTGGCGCGCGCCATCGCGCAAGTGGGCGCGGCCGCGGCGGTCGACGACTCGGCCCCGGTACTCACCGGCATCCTGGTGGAGGCGGATTCGACCGCGCTGACGCTCACTGCCACCGACCGGTACCGGCTGTCGACGCGCACCGTGGCTCCGCTGCGGAACGGCCGCGAGTGGACAGCGGTGATCGGGGCCGCGACGCTGGCGTCGCTGCGCCCGTGGCTGGACTCGATCGAGGAGGTCGTCCTCGCGCCGCGCGAATCCGGCCTCGCGCTCACCTCCGGCGACACCGAGCACGACTGCGCCGGAATCGGAGAGCCCTTCCCCGACTACCGAGCGGTGCTCGATGGACTGCCCACCGTGCGCACCCGGGTGCTGGTTGCCCGCGCCGCGCTGCTCGACCTGCTGGAGACGGCCGCGGACGAGAGCGTCGTCTGCGCCGTCGACGGGGCCGGGCTCGCGGTCTCCGGCGCCGTCACCGCCACCCGGCTGCCCGCCGTGATCAACGGCCCCCCGATGGATCTCGCGTTCCGTTCCACGGTGCTGCGCCCCGCCGTCGCGAGCGCGATCGGGCCGGACCTGATGTTCGACCTCGCCGCCCCCGACCAACCGGTCGTCGTCCGTTCGGCGACCGACGGCGATCTCACCACCCTCGTCATGCCCACATTCGTACCGACCACGGAGGACGACCGATGACCGATCCAACCGACACCACCATGGACGCCATCACCCGCGCGGTCGGGCTCGGCCGCGCGGGCGACCGCGACACCGCACGCACCATGCTGACCGAGCTGTGGACCGAACTCGGCCCGCAGGGCGATCCACTGCACCGCTGCACCCTCGCGCACTACCTCGCCGACCTGCACGACGACGCCGCGCAGGCCCTCACCTGGGACATCCGCGCACTCGACGCCGCGGACAGCCTCACCGACGAGCGCGTGCGCCGCCACCACGCGGGACTGAACGTGCGCGGCTTCTACCCCTCGCTGCACCTGAACCTCGCCGACAACTACCGCCGCCTCGCCTCGTTCGAGGCCGCCGAGCGTCAGATCGAAGCCGCCCGCGGTTGCCTGCACACGCTCGGTGACGACGAGTACGGTGCGACAGTGCGCACGGCCGTGGAAGAGGTGGCGCAAGCGATCCGGGACGGACGTACGGAACCGCGAGCACCCGCTCCCAGCTGACCATCGCGTCCGACGACCTCCCGTGCTAGCCGACTTCATCGAAGCCGAAGCGCAACCGGTCGTCTCCGGTCAGCCACTGCGCATTCCGCTCCATCTCATCGCGGCGTCCGCTCGGAAGCGCCGCGAACAGGCTCACCGCCATCCGGTGCCGATCACGGCGGTACCGCCAGACACCCGCCACCTCACCGTCGACGAGCACCGCGCCCGGCGCGGACAGCGCCCGCCACACCTGTCCCCGCCTCGCGCGGTCGGGGACGAGCAGCGACCGATCCGCTTGGCGCAGATAGGGATCGCCGGGCGGAACCAGCAGCACACCCTCCGGCGGCGGTGCGCCGCGCACCTCGTCCAGCAGCGATTCGGGCAGGTCGTATCGTCGATCGTCCACCCGCACTCGCACCAGCGTGCCCGCCACCGCGCGCCACGGCTCGTCGGCGGCGGCGCCGAGCCAATCGCGGAACAGCGGACGGGTGGTCGGCCCGTTCACTCGAAAGAAGGCTCGCAACAGCGCCAGGCGCGGCTGTCGCACGCCGACGGCGGGATGATCCGGGGTCGGATACAGCACCGTCGCCCGGTTCACCTCCGGCCCGAGCACGATCTGCGCCTGACATCCGGCTGCGCGGAACAGCCCGTCCGGCACATGCTCCGCTGCGCAGCGCTCGCACCAGCGCACCAGCGCGGGTGAGACCCGCGCGGTCACCGCCGCGCTGACCTCGGCCTTCGGCATCGGTCGGGTGACGACAGCGCGCAGCGCCGCGGCGACCTCGGCGACGGCGTCGGCCTGCGCCGCGCCGCCCTCGTCCGAGACCTGCGGCGCCAGCGCGTCGCGCACGACGTCCAGCTGGGCCAGCCGGTGCGCGTGCGGGGCGCCGCGCATCGACCACCAGCTCACCAACGGCCCGGCCGGATCGATCGCCCGGCCGAGCGGTGTGGAGCCGATCCGCTCGGTGCGCTGACGCAGCGAGTACGCGGCGCCGCCGAATCGCCCATCCTGGAGTCCGAGCAGCAGCAGGTCGTCCAGCGCCCCGCCGTTCGTTCGCCCGTTCAGGCCGTGGCGGCGCCAGCGGTGACCGAGCCACTGGGCGCGGGCGACGGCGATCGTCTCGGCCATCGGCCCACCGTAGCGACCGAGCCGCCCTCAGTATTCGTCGGTCGGCTTCCAAGTCGACACCGCCCAGATCACCACGATGCTCAGGGCGATGATCAGGATCGACCAGTACGGGTAGTAGGGCAGCGAGAGGAAATTGGCGATGATCGCGAGCGCCGCGATGGCGATGGCCGCGACCCTGCCCCAGGTGCTTCCCGTCATGAGCCCGATCGAGCAGATCACCAGGAGGATGCCGAGCACGAGATGGATCCAGCCCCAGGTGGAGATGTCGAACTGGTACACGTACTCGGGCCCCACGACGAACAGTTCGTCGTCGATGATGGCCGAAATGCCTTCGAAGATCTGCAGTACACCAACGGTCAGCAGCAGGATCGCGGCGCCGATGGAGGTGCCCGCCGCGATGCCCTGGCGAACCGGGTGCTGGGTTTCCGGTGTCGGTGTGGTCATCTGCATTCCCTTCCGCGAAGGAGAAACCTGAATGTCCATCCCAGCCGGTGCGCCCGCGGAATACCTCACCCGTTTCGGGTGAGGATTCGCGATCAGCGCGCGGTAGCGGAGACCGGAGCGCGGAGATCCGCGCGCGGCGTCGGCTTCAGCGTCTTGTGCAGGTTGGTGCGCAGCGTCGTGGCCGAATCCAGCAAATAGTTCTGGCGGACCTTCCACGGGTGACGCTCGCCTTGGCGGGGGAAGTCGCCGATGGAGCGCTGGACGTATCCGGAGGCCAGATCGAGCAGCGGGTGCTCGGTGAGCTCGCCGTCCGGTTCCGGGACGACGGCCGCGTAGCCGTTGGCGTCCATGTGCCGCAGCACCTTGCAGACCAGCCGGGAGGTGAGGTCGGCGCGCAACGTCCACGAGGCGTTGGTGTAGCCGACGCAGACCGCGAAGTTGGGCACGCCGGTGAGCATCGCGCCCTGCCAGACGAACTGCTCGGACAGCTGGACCGGGATGCCGTCGACATGCGGAGTGATGCCGCCGAACGCGAGCAGCCGCAACCCGGTGGCCGTGACGATGATGTCGGCCTCCACCACCCGCCCTGACTTCAGCCGGATGCCCTCGGGCACGAAGCGGTCGATGTGATCGGTGACGATCTGCGCTTTGCCCTTCTTCATCGCCTTGAAGAAGTCGGCGTCCGGCACCGCGCACAACCGCTGGTCCCACGGGTCGTAGCTGGGCGTGAAGTGCTCGGCGACGGCCTGCTCGTCCTTCATGATCCGCGTGGTCAGGCCGGTGAGCAGCTTGCGCGCTGAGCCGGGAAAACGGCGGCAGTACTGGTAGAACCCGATGCCGAACAGGATCTTCTTGGCGCGGATCACCCGGTGCGCCAGGCGCGGCGGCAACAGACGGCGAATCGCGTCGGCCTGCTTGTCCCGGCCGGGGACGGGGCTGATCCAGGTCGGGCTGCGCTGCACCATCGTCACCAGCTCGGCCTGATCGGCCATCGACGGCACCAGCGTGACCGCCGTGGCGCCGCTGCCGATCACCGCGACTCGCTTGCCCGCGTAGTCGAGGTCCTCCGGCCAGAACTGGGGGTGCACGATCCGCCCGGAGAAGGTGTCCGCGCCGGCGAATTCCGGCGCGTGGCCGCGGTCGTAGTCGTAGTAGCCCGCGCAGGTGTAGAGGAAGTCGCAGGTGAGCGTGCGCTCGACGGTGCGGCCCGCCGCGTCGCGCTCGGCGAGGGTCAGCGTCCACCGGCACTCGGCGCTGGACCAGTCGGCCGAGAGCACCTTGGTGCGAAAGCGGATGTGCCGGTCGATGCCGTGCTCGGCCGCCGTCTCCTCGAGGTAGCGCAGGATCGAGGATCCGTCGGCGATCGCCTTCGCGTCGCGCCACGGCTGGAAGGGGTAGCCGAGGGTGAACATGTCCGAGTCCGAGCGAATGCCCGGGTAGCGGAACAGGTCCCAGGTGCCGCCGAGTGCGTCGCGGGCCTCCAGCACGGCGTAGCTCTTGCCGGGGCATTCGGTCTGGAGCCGGTACGCGGCGCCGATGCCGGACAGGCCCGCCCCGACGATCACGACGTCGAGGTGGTCCCGGACATCACGGTTCCGGACATCACTGGCCTCCGGTGCTACTGCGGTCATGGGTTCCAGTGTGCGGATCCGACCGGCGGCATTCTTGACTTCGGGCGACAAGTATTTGACTCTGGACGACATGTCCGTCATCCGATCCGCAGGCTTGCGCGGCTTCCGCGCCACGGTGGCAGAGCTGGGCGGCGACGCCGAGGAATACGTGACCGCGGTGGGCCTGCCCACGGCCGCGCTGGACGCCGACGATCTGCTCGTCCCCGACCATGCCATGGGGGCGGCGCTGGAGCTGGCCGCCCACCGCCTCGACTGCCCCGACCTCGGACTGCGCATCGCCTACCGCCAGGACCTGGCCATGCTCGGCCCGCTGGCGTTGGCGATCCGCAACTCCCCCACCCTGGCCGACGCGCTCGCCTGCTCCTCGCGCTACCTGTTCGTGCACGCCCGCTCGCTCAGCCTCGGCCTGACCGCCGACCCGTACGGCGACCCCGGCGTGATCGCCCTGCGGTACGACGGACCGCCGGACGTGCCCGCCCCGGTCCAAGGCACCGATCTCGGCCTCGGCTTCCTGCACCGCACCATCCAACGGCTGGTCGGCGAACGCTACGGACTGCGGTCGGTGGAACTGCCGTACCACCCGCCCGCCCCGCTGCGCGCCTATGAGGAATTCTTCGGCGCACCGGTGCGGGTGGGCCGGTCCGCGGCCATCCTGCGGATGCCGTGCGGTCTGGCCGACCGCCCGCTCTCCGGCGGCGACCAGAATCTGCACCGGCTGGCCATGGCCTTCCTCGCCGAGCAGACCGCGGGGATCGGCACCTCGATCGCGCCACGGGTGCGTGCCGCGCTGCGCCAGCTGCTCGGCACGACCCCACCCGAAATCGCCGTGGTAGCAAGAATTTTGAGAACGCATCCGCGCACGCTACAGCGCAGGCTGGCCGCCGAGGGCGCCACCTTCGCCGCGCTGCTCGACGACGTGCGCCGCGAGGAGGCCCACCGCTACCTCACCACCACCGACATGCCGCTGAGCCAGGTCGCCTCGCTCCTCGGCTTCGCCGAACAGGCGACCTTCACCCGATCCTCCCGTCGCTGGTGGGGACGCACGCCCACCGCACTGCGTCGTTCGGAACGCTGAACGCGGGCCGCGCGGAACGCTGACTACGAGGCCTTGCGCACCTTCTCCACCGCGTCCACGAAGAACTTCTCGAACGCGGCCTCGTCCAGCGAGTCCTTCAGCGCGGCGACGCGCACGACGACTGTGGTGCCGCGCAGCACGGCCATGCCCTGGTAGGCGGTGGAGGTGAGCGGCTTGCCGGTGCCGACGGTCGAGGTGCTGACCGAGCGGTAGACGATGGCCTCGGCGCCCTTCAGCTCCGCGGGAGCGTCGAGGTTCTCCACCTTGACCACCGAGGTGATCTGCTTGCCCTCCACGGTCGAGGTCGCGCTCACCTCACCGCACTTCTTGTTTCCCGCGGTGATCTGCGCCAGATCGGCGGTGCGGCCCGCGACGAACTCCACGAACATCAGCCCGGCCTTGTCGTCGGTCGCGCCCGCGACCGCCGCGTCCGAGAGCAGGTTCTTGGTCGCGGTTCCCAGATCCTCCTGGGTGCCCGCGCAGTCCGCCGGGGTGATGGTGGAATTCTGTTGCGTGCCTGCCAGATCGGCGGCGGCGGTCTCCAGGCGGTCCTTGGGCAGGTCCACTTTCTTGGTATTGGCCGGGAATTCGGACTCCGACAGCAGTAGCTGGTCACGCGGGGTGGTTGGCGCGGCCGAACTCGTCGCTGCCTCGTCGTTCCCGCCGCAACCGGCGAGCAGCATGACGCCCGCCGAAATCCCCGCCAGCAGGCGTGCCCCTGAGTACCGCAGTGTGATCATGCCGGTCAGCATGCCAGGAACCGTGCCGTACGTCCGCACCGGTCCACCCCGTGCTACGCGCGCGAAGAGGCCGAAACGCCCTCGGCCACGCGCTCATCACCCGCAGCTCGCCGGCTCCGCGGGCAGCACGTGGGCGTACGCGCCGCAGGACATTCGACGGAATCCGCCGGTGGGTACTCGGGTCGGCCCGGCGCGGCGCGGACAAGGTCAGGCGGCGGGAATCACCTCTAGGAAGCCGGGTTCCGTCGACATAGAATTCGGCCGAATATCGACTCGGAAGGGGTCGCATGGACACAGTCCGAGAAGTCGCCGAAGAGGGCAAGCGGCTCATCGACCTGGCCTGGCTGGGCGAACTCACCCGCGACGACGCAGTGCATCGCTTCGTTCAGGTGGGCGACGGCATGATCTGTTCGGTCACGGCGGGCGAGATCATCGACGACGGCGTGCGCTGGCTGGACGCCAATGCCACTCGACTACGGATTCTCGGCTGGTGCGCCCTGTTGGAACTACCGCTACTCGGAGGCTTCGCGGTGCTCTCACTCGCTCTCGGCGACTATGTCACGGCACTTCTCGCGCTCGCGCTGCTCGGCGGTATGCAGTTCGCACACCGCAAGCTGATCCCGCACCCCGTGCCCATCCGGCGCGCCCGCCGCGTCCGTTCCGGAAACCACACCGAACTTCGTTGACGCCAACGGTTTTCGGCGTGTGATCGGCGCGCGCCTCGTACAGTGAACGTGACGTGCGGACCGGCCGACGGCCCGCCGGGCGGGGTTTCTGGCTTGCGGGAGGGCGACCGTGCGGATCGAAGAATTGGCAGCGGTCCGGGACGAGGAACTGACCGCCGACGTGTGCGTGGTGGGCTCGGGCCCCGCCGGACTGACGATCGCGGCCGAGTTGGCGAATTCCGCACTGCGCGTACTGGTCCTGGAGAGCGGCGGGCGCGAATCCTCGGACACGACCAACGCGCTCGACGACTACGACAACGTCGGCGCGCGCCGGGCGCAGCCGAACCGGATCGCGGGCGACCGGATCCTCGGCGGCAATTCGCACTCGTGGAGCGGGCGCTGCGCGCTGCTCGACGAACTCGACTTCCGTGACCGCCCTTGGGTTCCCGGCTCCGGATGGCCGATCGGCCCCGCCGACCTGGAGCCCTACCTGCCCCGCGCCGCCTGCCACATCGGCATCGGACACGGCAGCGGCTTCACCGACGACGGCTTCTGGGAACTGGCCGGACGAACACGCCCGGCCGACGCGCTCGACCCGCGGCGGTTCCGCCCCTACTTCTGGCAGATCAGCCGCGACCCCGCCGACCCGTTCGACTGCAAGCGCTTCGGCGCGCACATCGAAAGCCTCACCGCGCCCAATGTTCTGGTGATCGTCGGCGCGACCGTCACCCATCTCGACACCGATCCGGACGGCACGCACGTGCAGACGCTGCAAGTGGCGGGAGCCGACCCACGACCGCGCACCGTCCGTGTCCGCGCGGTGGTGCTCGCGACCGGCGGCATCGGCAATCCCCGCCTGCTGCTCGCCTCGCGCCGGGCGCGGCCCGAGGGGCTCGGCAACCGGAACGACCAGGTCGGGCGCTATCTGATGGACCACCGCTGCGGGGCGGTCGGCGCGCTGGAACCGGCTGCGGCCGAGGCGATCACGCACCGCTTCGGCAAGTACGTGGTGAAGACGCCGCACGGCCGCCACACTTTCGTGCACGGCGTGGCCCTCGCCCCTGAGATCCAGGCCGACGAGGGTCTGTTGAACTGCGCACTGTGGTTACAGGAGGTGCCCGCCGCGGACGATCCGTGGGACTCGGTGAAGCAACTGCTGCGCGGGCGCGGCGACCGGCACGACGCGAAAGTCGCGCTGGCCAATTCCGGACTGCTGCTCGCGGGCGCGCGACGGCGACTCCTCCAGCACACCGGGCTGCCGCACAAGCTGGACCGAATCGAGTTGCGCTGCATGGTCGAACAGGCCCCGAACCGAGACAGCCGTGTCACCCTGACCGATCGCGCCGACCGGCTCGGGATGCCGGCGGCGCGGGTGGACTGGCGGGTGCACGCCCAGGAGGACGCCACCGTGCGCCGCGCCGCCGCGCTGGCGGTCCAGGAATTCGCCAGGCTGGGATTCGCCGGACCGACCCTGTTCGACTGGGCCACACCGGACAGCACGCTGCCGCCGACCCTCACCGACTGGGCGCACCCGACCGGCACCACCCGGATGTCCGCCGCCCCGCGCGACGGCGTCGTCGACGCCGACTGCCTGGTGCACGGAATGGACAACCTGTTCGTCGCGGGCAGCTCGGTGTTTCCCACCACGGGCCATGCCAATCCGACGCTCACGATCGTCGCGCTCGCGGTCCGCTTGGCCGATCGCCTCCGCACGAAGGTCACCACCGCCGTTTAGGCGTACCTCCGCTTTCGCACCGGCCATGCGTAGGTTTTCGACGGACTTCGTCCGGCAGCGTCCATTAGGGTGCGGGGCATGGAGGACTCGACGATCAGCGGTTCTCATCCGCACGAGCCGCACGGGGGCGGATTCGCGACCAGGCTGAACTGGTTGCGCGCCGGCGTGCTCGGCGCGAACGACGGCATCGTGTCGACGGCCGGGCTCGTGGTCGGCGTCGCCGCGGCGACCACCACCACGAGCGCGATCTTCACCGCGGGCATCGCGGGTCTCTCGGCCGGTGCGCTGTCGATGGCGGTCGGTGAGTACGTGTCGGTCAGCACCCAGCGGGATTCCGAGCGCGCGCTGCTCGCCAAGGAACGCAGGGAGCTCGCCGACGAGCCGGACTACGAGCTCACGGAGCTCACCGCCATCTATCGCGCCAAGGGACTCTCCCCCGACACCGCGCGCAAGGTCGCCGAGGAGCTCACCGCGCACGATGCCTTCACCGCGCACGCCGAGGCCGAACTCGGCCTGAACCCGCGCGCACTCACCAATCCGTGGCAGGCCGCGTTCTCCTCGGCGATCGCGTTCACCCTCGGCGCGCTGCTGCCGCTGGTGGCGATCCTGCTGCCGCCGGTCACCGCACGCATCCCGGTGACCGTCGCCGCGGTGCTGCTGGCGCTGGCGCTCACCGGTTCGATCAGCGCCAGGCTCGGCGGCAGCGATCCCGTCCGCGCCATGCTGCGGGTGGTGCTCGGCGGCGCGCTGGCCATGCTGGTCACCTACGGCATCGGGCAGCTGACCGACGTCGCCGGAATCTGAACGGAAGCTCGAGTCTCCCACCCGCCGCAGGGGTTTCGGCCGGGCGTAGACTTCGGTGCTTTCCGAAGTCCGAGTCCGGAGGCCCAGCATGCCCTTCCGTGATCGCCGGGCGGCGGGTCGGCGACTCGCCCTGCGGTTGGCCCACTTTCGCGACGCCGACACGGTGGTGCTCGGGGTGCCCCGCGGTGGCGTTCCGGTCGCTTACGAGGTGGCGGGCGCGTTGCGCGCGCCGCTCACGGTGGCGATGGTGCGCAGGCTGCGGGTGCCCTATCGGCCGGACCTGGCGTTCGGCGCGGTCGGCGAGGGCGGGGTCGGGGTGATCGACGACAAGATTCTGGCGCGCGCGTTCGTCTCCGAAACGGGCCGGGCCGAGCTGGAGGCGGAACAGCGAGCAGACCTGGCCCGCAGCGCCATTCGCTACCGGGGCGGCGCGTCCGGACTCGCGCTGCACGGCCGGACAGCGGTAATCGTCGACGACGGCATCGCGACCGGTGTCACGGCCCGCGCGGCCGTCGAGGTGGTGCGCGCGGCGGGAGCGGCCCGCGTCGCGCTCGCCGCGCCCGTCGGCGCGGCCTCGGCGATCCGTGCGCTCGGCGGGCGGGTCGACCAGGTCGTCTGCCTGGAGGGCGCGGAAGTGGTCACGTCGATCGCCAGGTGGTACGGGGACTTCACCCCGGTCGACGACGCTCAGGTGTGCGATCTGCTGGACAGCGCGGCGGCCGACCTGCGCCAGCGTTCCGGCGAATCGGGCCGGCCGTAGGGTGTGTCCGAGGTTGACCTGTCCCAGCCACGGCGCGGATCACGTGCCCGCTCCTAGGCTGGCGACTCTCCACCTGCTTCGGCCGCAGGACCCGCTTTCGACGCCGATTTTCGAGAATGCATCCGGCAGCCGTAGACGTGTCATCAGCGGTCATCGGCGCGTTGCGCACCCGCTGCGCAATTCGCTATTTTTCGGCGCCCATTCAGCGATGGTTTTTCCCATATATTCGGCTTCCGTGTGACCATTGCACGAAAGACGGAATAGCTCACGAAACCGCTTGGTGCGCAGCGGCAATTGCGAATCGTCACCAACCTCAGATGATCAGCCCTACGCTGAACGCGAGCAGTCCACTCGGGCCGCGGGTGGGCGTCGGAGGAGGAGGGGTATTCGTGACGGTCCGAATCCAGTGGCTCCATAAACTTCTCGACGAATCGAACGGGGAATCGGTCGAAATTCCGATCGATTCGTTCGGCTTCGGCGACGGATTGCGCGCGCTGTTTCCCGACGGCGCTCTGCAATTCTCGGCGGGAATCGAGACAGGTGACGGGATCGCGCGGGTGTCCTACGCCGACCAACCCGCTTCTGCACGGCTGAGCCGCGCGCACGACGGCGCGGACATCGCGCTCGATGTCCAGCTCCCCGGGGTGGGAGCGTCGGCGCAACTGCTGGCCCGGTGCGCCGGGTTCGAGCTACCCGACCTGCCGTGCGGCCCGTCCGACACCCTCACGCTGCGTCTCGACGAGCATGCGGGCACGACGGTGCGGGCGACCGGCACGGGCGTGGCGGTCGTGCTCCGGGAGAACGGTGAGCGCATGTTCACCGCGAGCGCCGACGGCTGGCAGGTGATCTGCACCGACAGATCGCTGCCTGCCGCCCGGCTGGCCGAGCTGGCAGTTCTGGAAGACGAAGGTCTTTCGCGCGCCCTACTACCCGACCCGTTCGCCGACGAGCTGCCGCCAGGGGCCTGGTTGCTGCTCCCGAGGCCAGGTCCCCAGCCATGCCGCTTCCTGGTACGCCTGGACACCCCGCGTCCCGAGACGCCGACGGATCCCTCGCGGCTGGACGGGTTGGGCCGACCGATGCCCTCGGCCTCGACCCACGTCCGGCGCACCGGTTCGCCGTACCGCCCGGTGCGCGCGGTGGCGACCAGCGACGGCTTCGCTCTGCTGGCAGGTACCAGGTCGTCGTCCGAGCGGGGCAACGGCCGGTTCGGGCTGACGCTCAGCGAGGACGGCGCCGTCGCGAGTCTCGCCCTGGACTACAACCCCCTGCACATCGTCGGCGAACTCGGTGTGACGCAGGCGGAATCCCCCTACAAGACGGTCATCGGCGGCGTGCTGATGTTCTCGTTCAAGGGCGGCAAGTCGGGTATCTACGGCACCGGTATGGGCGCGTACGTGGTCCCGGAGTCCGGTGCCGCCGAGCCCTCCTTCTTCGGCTACGCCGGCATCGGCGGCAATCCCGGCATCGGCATCCCCGCGCTGCGACTGACCGGCGTGTCGGTGGGGTTCGGATGGAACAGCCACATCCGCGTACCCGAGGTCGCGCAGGTCGCGAACTTCCCGTTCGTCAAGGCGCTGGCCGATCCGGGTTCGATCGGCGCGGGGTCCGGTAAGCCCGTCTCGGTGCTGCGCACCCTGATAGGCGGCGACAACCCGTGGATCTCGCCCAGGGAGAACGAGCTCTGGGTGGCGGCCGGGCTCGGCTTCACCCTCGCCGAATTCGTCTCGGGCCGCGCGATGGCGATCGTGCAGGTCGGTGACGAGTTCACCGTCGCCCTGCTCGGCACCGCGGCCGCGGAATTCCCCAAGGGGGGCGGCCGGAAACTGGCCCGTGTAGCGGCGAATCTGCAAGCGGTGCTCAAACCCGGCGAGGGCGAGATGGGCTTCGCGATGGCGCTCGCCCCGAACTCGTTCGTCCTCGACCCGAACTGCCGGTTGCACGGCGGCGTGGCCTTCCGCACCTGGTTCGGGCCGAGTCCGCACGCGGGCGACTTCGTCTACACCGTGGGTGGATACCACAAGAATTACCGTGCCCCGCAGCGGTATCCGTCGGTGCCGCGGGTCGGTTTCGACTGGGATCTGACCGGCGCGGTCACTATCTCCGGCAAGGCGTACCTGGCGTTCACCCCGGGCGCCGCGATGGCGGGCGGGCAGCTCGCCGTGCGTTTCCACGCGGGTCCGGTCCGCGCCTGGTGTGACGCGAAGATGGACGCCCTCGTCCAATGGAACCCCTTCTACTTCGACGTCGGCATCCGGGTGTCGATGGGTGTGTCCGCCTCGGTGAAGATCATCTTCGTCAGGATCACCATCACCGTGGAAGTCGGTGTCGGACTGACGGTTTGGGGACCGCCCACCGGCGGCCGGGCCAAGGTGAAGCTGTGGTTCATCTCGTTCACCATCAATTTCGGCAACGGACGCGCCGGGGCGAGCAACGATCTGGACTGGGCCGGGTTCTCCGCCATGCTGCCGCCCGCGGGCAACAACGTACGCGTCCTGCCGCAGGCCGGGCTGCTCATGGACAAGAACCGCGAGACCGGCGGAGACGGCTCGTGGGAGGTGTCGGCCAACGGATTCACCTTCGACACCGACACCACCGTGCCGCTCACCAAGGTGTACCTCGGCACGTCGAGTACCGCTGTCGAGGACGGCAGTCCCGTCGACCTGCGGCCGACCACATGGCGCGGTGTCACCAGTACCCAGCGGGTGAAGTTGACGCGGGGCGATACGGACCTCGACCTCGGGCAGTGGACCCGCAGCCGCCGGATGGCGACGGTGTCGGCCGAACTGTGGGGTTCCGGCAGCACTGGCGACCTGCCCGCCGGAGACGACCACCTGGTGAAGAACCAGTTGCTCGGCGTCCAATTCACCTCGCCCGCACCGCGATACGGCACGTCCACCGGATTCATCGACGAGGAGGCGCTCGACTTCGATACCGTCGCGCCCGACGGCAGTCAGCCACTCGACCCCGCGGCGGGCCCGGTCGGGGCCGTGCCGCAGCGGCCGGGGAACGTCATCGCCACCATCGCGAGCACGGTCGCCGCCTCGGCGCAGGCCGATGCTCGCCGCCGCTTGGCCGGACAGCTGGCCGCACTCGGCTTCGACCTGGGTGAGGTCGACAGCGACCTGTCCGCCTACGCCCGCGCCTGCCAGACGGCCTTCACGGCCGAACCGATGCTCGTCGGCTGAGACAAGAGGGGATCGACATGCCAACCACCACGCACCGCACACGATTCCTCGACCACCGGATCCCGTCGCTCTACGCGGGCCGCTATGCCCTCGCCGTTGAGCAGAAGATCGACACCGTCGCCCCGCTGCCGGCCCGCGACCAGCGATTCGACGTGCGCACCCAGCGTTTCGCGCTCGGCGACTCCGAGGTGCAGGCCTGCTACCCGGTGCCGGGCGGTGTCGGGAAGTACAGCCAGCTCCTGCCACACATCACGCTCGACACCCCCGGCCTGCCGTGGGCGATGCTGCCCGCAGGGGAGGACGACGGCAGCCCGTGGATGTTCCTGCTGGTGTTCCGGGAAGGCGAACTTCCGGACGACCCCCATGCGATCGGTGAGGTCACCGTCTCCACTGTCGCCCAACTGCTCCGCGGGCAGGCCGGACCGGGTAAACCGCCCGCCATCGACACCGACAGCCTGCTCGACGGCGAAGCCGAAATGGCCTGCCGCAGCATCCACATCCCGGCGGATCTGTTCACGAAGCTCCGCCCGACCTTCGCGGAGGCGGCGCTGCTCGCCCACCTGAGGGAGGGTGGGCGGCCGGACGCCGACCACGTGCGCGGCGCCGACCCGGAACCGAATCTCGACGAGTGCAACGCGGTCGTCGTCGCCAATCGCTTCCCCGCCGCGACCGCCGCACGGCACGTAGCGCATCTGGTCACGGTGGAAGGATTCGAGCCATACCTGCGGGACACGGCGGCGCCGTCGGAGGGCCTGCGGATGGTGTCGCTGCACACGTGGACATTCGAAACCCTCGACGACAACGGCATCGGGTTCGGTGACCTGGTGGCGAACCTGGCGGCGGAACCCGATCTCCAGCTGTGCCTGCCGGTGCCGCCCGGTGAACTGGATGCCGATGCGCGGCAACGGATTCAGGGTGGCGCGACGGTGCTCCCGCAGCGCCTGGAATCGGGGGAACGCACCATCGCCTTCTATCGCGGACCGTTCACCGCCACGCCCGCGCAGCCACTTCCTCCCCCGCGTGAACCCAGGCTCGATTCCGGCGGTGAGGCGCTGATCTACCTGAAGCAGTCCGGTGTCTTCGACTCCGGCTACGCCAGCGCCTTCAGCCTCGGCCGCACAGTGGCCTTGGCCGACGCCCCGTTCCGGAATCGGCTGCTGGAATTCCGCAAAGCGGCCAGGCGGGCCGCGCGCCGGGCGGCCGCGCATCCGGAGCTGATCGCGGGACGCGCGGTGAGCGAGGCGGGAGCGGCGTTGCACGAGAGCCGGGTGCGCACCGCCTTCGATCACCTACTCGAGTCGAGGCTGCCGCTGGCGCTGGCGCGCAGCGGGGCCGAGCTGGCCACCGCGCCCCGCCGCCCCGCCGCCGCGGCGGTACGGGGCAACGGCGCGCTGTCGGCGCTGTCGGCGGACGCGCTGCGCGTCACGGTGTCCGACACCCACACCAGGGCGGTGCTGCGGTCGGCTGTCCGCGAGCAACTGGATCCGGTGCAGGAGTGGCTGAACCGGCTCGCGGCACTGCAGATGGTGCCCTTCGATCACCTCGTCCCCGACCCGAGAATGCTTCCGCCGGAGAGCATCCGGTTCTTCTACGTCGATCCGGGATGGGTGCGGGCCGCGGTCGACGGCGCGCTGAGTGTCGGGGTCGGTCACGCGCTGGACGAGGACCTCAACGAGCTGGCCGCCGCAGTACCGGATCCACCCGCCTGCGGGGTGCTGATCCGTTCGCTGCTGGTGCCGAACTGGCCGCGTACCCGCTACACCGCCTTTCACGGTGAGACGGAACTGGAGCCACTGCACCGCGCGATGTTCGGCAGCAACGTGCTCATGCTGCTGTACCCGGACACCCTCGACACCTTCACCATCGCCGAAGCGCCGCAGGGCATCCACTTCGGCATCGGCGATCTCCACACCATCGACCTGCGCAAACTCAGCGGCGTCGTCGGCGAGTACATCAAGGAGTTTCCCGACCCTCCCGGGTTCGACAAATTCCTGCGGCCCTCCCACGACGTGCTCGACGTCGAGGGCGCACTGGTACCCGCGCTGAAGGCCGCCCTCGAGTTGCAGACCCCCCTGTCGCCCGCACAGTTCGCGCTGCAGATGTTCAAGGCGCCGCAACTGCAGACCTTCGCCCGCCCCTGATCGACGCTATCCGGAGGGATTCTCATGCCCAACGACACTCTGATCGTGCCGGTCGAGGTGGCGGCGTTCGCGGTGAACGCGCGGACCCGCGACGCCGACGGCAGCTATGTCATGCAGCGCTGGACCTCGAACTTCGTCCCGTTCGTCAACGACAACGCCGCCCCGGAGCCCGCGCCGTTCGCCGGGCCCGAGCAGTGGACGGGCGACCCGTCTCGTCTCGGCGTGTACTTGCACTGGCAGTTGCCGGAGGCACTCAGCGAGGGCCTGCAGGACGAGGAGACCGGCGAGGTCGGCGACTTCCCGCTGGTGCCCAATCGCTGGCTGGTGGTGCGCCGCTCCAACGGCGGTGTGCGCGCGTGGATCGTGCACAGCGACTACCTCGACTCCCGTGAGGGGGCGGTGTCGTATCTCGACCCCACCACCGACACCGCGACCGCCACCAAGATCGGCCGACTGGTCGAGCTCACCACCGGCAGCCCGTGGCAGGAGCCGGGGGGCGAGCAGTTCCTCACCGCGATCGGGCCCGGGCTCCTGACGTTCTCGGTGTTCCAGCCGTACAACAAAAACGTCTTCTCCATCCACGACACACTCGACGACCTCCATCCCGACAACGACGACCGGCTGAGCTACTTTGTCGCAGGCTGGTATTCGGAACCGAAAAGCGACATCCTGGTGGCCGGCGACCATGCCGACGAGCGGTTCGCCGACCTGATGTCGCGGCTGGAGTGGCAGCTGGCCGCGACCTTCGGTGAGCCGCGGCGCTCGGTCTACACCGGCAGCGCGATCGGCGTCGACTGGCGACCCAACGGCGGCGTGTACCCGTCGGCGAGCCCGCACGCCAATGAGATCGCGGTGGCGATCGGCAACAGCGCGGGCGAGGCCGC
The DNA here is from genome assembly GCF_057708605.1 of Nocardia sp. bgisy118. Classification (NCBI taxonomy): domain Bacteria; kingdom Bacillati; phylum Actinomycetota; class Actinomycetes; order Mycobacteriales; family Nocardiaceae; genus Nocardia; species Nocardia sp. bgisy118. Next base: position 50,007 of record NZ_JBYISM010000022.1, read on the forward strand.
GGGCGAACTCCAGGAGCAGTCGGGTGGTTCGAATGCGTTGAGCGAGAAAGATGCTCAGCTCTACCGCGCGTTCGCGCTCGGTGTGCTCGACGAATACGATCGTGCCGACGGCGAGCTGTTCCCCGAACGCGCCGCCCACGATTCCGGATTCGGGCCGGTGCCGGGCGGGTTCGTGTGGCGCACCGTCGACCGCGGCGGCGAGGACGCGCGAGCCGCGCTGTCGGTCGCCGAACTCGCCGCCGAACAGCGGCTCGCCGCCGAGGTCACCGCCGATTTGAATGGCCGCCAACGCGATCTCGACACCCTCGAACGCGAACTCGCGGGCGCGCAGCAGCGGCTCTACGTTCTGTGGGCGCTGTCGTGCGACCCGGAACCACCGGAGGATTATGCGCCGGGCATCCTCAGGCAACTCGATCCGACGCGAGAGAACTCGGCGGCCTGGCGGGTGGCGCAGCTGTCGAACGAGGTCGCGGCGCTGCGGGACGAGATACCGTGGGACACCAAGGCCGACGCGCTGGCCGCCAAGGCCCGCGCCTACGCCGCCGAACACGGTCTGCGTACCGGCCTCGAGCTGCAACGTGTGCCCCTGGCTCCGTTCGAACAGCACGCGGACCCGGTGCTGATGATGCAGGGCGCGAACCTGAGCGCCCCGCTGACCCGCGGCTCCGACCTGCCGTGCCGGGTCGAGGAACGAGTCGTCACCAAGATCGGCGCCATCACCGCCGACACGGTTGCCGCCGAGGTCGCGAAGGTGAATGTCACCGACCTGCCGGGGCCGATGGCGAAGCTGGTCACCGAATTCTTCGTCATCGATCAAGCCCGCAAAACCGGTGCGAGCCTCGATGATCCGACCGGGACATTGCCGGAGTACGGCACCGCTCCGTGGGAGCAGCCGTGGCAGCCGCTGTATCTGCAGTGGGAGGTCGAGTACACCGCCATCCCGTTCGTCGAAGCCGGCCAGGAACGCTTTTCCTTCGACGGGAACTACTACCGCTGGGAGGGCGAGGGCCACCTGAAGCCCGCCATCACCGTCAGCGGCCGCCAGGTCCTCATGCCCACCAGCGGGTACGACCAGGACGGACAGCTCGACAGCTACGCCAACGGCCGCACCGACCTGCGCGCCGACGTGCTCGCCGCCATGCACGAACAACTGACCGACCTGGACCAGTTGTCGCAGCGGCTGGACGGGCTGAGCACCGCCGTCGGGCAACGTCTTTCGATGGTCAACCGGGCCCCCACCGGCGACATCGCCGGATTGATCGGCACCGGTGCCGGAGCATCGCCGGATGGCGGCGCGCGGCCGGTCTTCGAATGGGACGACTGGCCGGAGTCCGACTTCCAGGAATTGCGGTCCGGGCAGCTGCTGTTCATCCGGCTGTCGGTGGTGGACCGATTCGGCCGCGCGGTCAACCTCATCGACAATCCGTCGCATTTCGATCAGCTGCGCAAGCCCGATTCCATGACACCGAAGCACGCCGTCGGTGATATCCAAGTCGATCGCTATGTGGAACTCGGGCCGCGGCTACTGCAACCCGCCCGGCTGCACTTCGACTTCCTGTCCGCACGGTCCGACGACGACGCCGAACTCACTCCCGGCGCGAATCCGGTGTGCGCGTGGCTGATACACAACCGGCTGGATCGGTCCCTCGCCATCTACGATCCCGAGGGCCATGCGCTCGGTGATCTTCGGCGGGTGCTGTCGGCGTCCGGCCAGCAGATCGTCGCCTGGACCGCGCTCCCCGGCTCACCGGTCGCCGAATTCGACGATCTGGCAGCGGAATACCCGCACGTCCACCGGTACCTGTCGGTGGTCGTGCAGAAAGGCCCCGACGTCCTCGACGCCGTGCGCGATCTCATCGACCGAACCCTCGTGTCCATCGACCCCGACGGGCCGGAGGACTACAGTCTCGGCTTCCTGCTCGGCCGTCCGCTGGCCCTGGTGCGCGCCCGGCTCGACCTGGAGTTGTGCGGGCCGGTCCGCACCGACGTCACCTGGCCGCGGGTGGTGAATCCCCCCGCGCCGCACATGCCCTCCTACCGGTGGAATGTCCGCCTAGGCGAGGCGATGCAAACCGACGACGGGCTCATCGGCTGCGTAATCGACGAGGACTACGAGCATTTCGAAACGGTACTGGACAATCCGGACGACTCGGGCGGATATCTGCGGCCCATCGATGTCGGCGAGCGTCTGAAGCTGGCGTTCGAAGGCGACAGCAGCGCCACCGTCACCCTGCTGCTCGACCCCCGCGCCGCCGTCCACGCCACCACCGACATCCTCCCGGTGTCCTCGGTCGTTGTGCCGCAACGCTTCACCGACGCCGCGCTGGCCGCCATGGCGGTGAACTTCCGCGCGGGCCCGCTGCTCATCGCCCGCACCGAAACCGGCGCGGTCACGCTCCCCCAGCCCACCACCGCCACCGGCACGTGGTCGTGGACCGAGGCCGTGGGCGCGGAGTGGTCGGAGTTCCCGATCGTTGTCCCCGACCCGGCCTCGCTGCCCGTCGGCGTCGATCCCGAAATTCGTTCCGGTTTCCTGGTTCTCGAAGACGCCGCCCAATACAGCCGTACCAGCAACGAACGAGGAGCACGGTAATGACAATTGTCCGGGAGTACCTCGTCACCGGGACCGAACAGGCCACCAGCAGCGCGCCACTGTATTTCGAGTTGACCACCGATCCGGACCCGGTGCGTGTCTCGCCGTCCAGCGGTGATCCACAGCGCGCCGATATCGTTCTGGTCGGCAGTCGACGCAGCGGACTGGGCATCGAATGCCGCAAGATCACCATCACGGTGCCGGCCGGAAACAACTCACCCGATCTCACGTCCGACATCAACAGCATCGCCCCGCAGATCAGTCTGAAGGACTGGACGCCACGCACCGATGCCGAGGCCAAGACGATCACCTTCACGCCGACAACGGAATTCACCGTCATCGGCCGCGATGAGGGCGTCACGATCCAGCTGATGGACGCTCGGATCAACACCCAGGTCGGCAGCGCCCCGTTGCGCATCGAAATGGAGTGGCGGGAAATCGGCTTCGATGATCCGTGGGAGACCGGGCTCGCCACGATGAATATCGGCAAGTTCCCACCGGACTTCGTCCTGGACAACTTCACCGCCGAGCAGCCGATCATCGACAACGGTGATTCGGTGCGGTTGTCCTGGGTCGCGCAGGGCGCCTCGTCGGTGAAGTTGCTGTACGACGTCGCCGAGGTCGATGTCACAAACAAGACCACGTGGACGGTTCCGAACGTCACCGGTACGACGGTGTTCTATCTGCGCGGCACCGTCCAGGTCGGCAACAACACCGTCGAACGGACGCTCATGACCACCGTCACCGTCCGCATTCCGGACCTGGTGATCGGCAATCTCGAAATACACGGCTCGGTGCGGATGAGCAGGCCGCAGTCGGTGAGCCTGAAACAGGGTATCGAAGCCGAGCCGGGACACCCGATGGAGGACATTCTCGATGGATCGCTCGATACCTACTTCCTGACCAAGAACAGGATCTTCGGCGGCACGCTGATTATCGTCGACCGGGGATCGCGATCGCTGATCACGTCGGTGGACCTCTGGTTCGGTGATCGCGCAGGAAACTTTCGGCCGCGCATGGGACGGGTCGCAGTGTCCACCGATGGCAAGGAATGGAACGCCCTCGATGCGTGGAGCGACAACGCGACCGAATTCCACTGGAAGGCCGCCGCGGGAGGGTCCGTGATCGCTAGGTACATCGGTATCGAGTCGATTAGCAACTGGGCGTGGGACGGCGTGGCCATTCGGTCACTCGAGGTCGATCCACCGGCTACGCCGCTGATTCTCGACGACAACGCGGCGGAGTTCAGTGTGCCGGTGATCGCCCGATCCGGAATCACGGAGCCCTAACCGATTCGGATTCACCGCTTGACGTCCGATGCCGTCCGACCGATCCCAGCGACGAACGAGGAGAACCACGCATGTCGATCATCGGCCAGTACGCCGCTACCGATGGTGTTCACGTGAGCTCCAGCGCACCACTGTATTTCGAGCTGCACACTGATCCGGATCCAGTGCGTATCTCGCCGTCCAGCGGCGATCCGGAACGCGCCGATTTCGTGTTGGTCGGCAGTCGCCGCAGCGGGTTGGCGATCGAATGCCGCAAGATCACCATCACAGTGCCGACCGGACCCAACTCCGGCGATCTGACACCGGATATCACCAGCATCGCCCCGCAGATCAGTTTGGCGGAGTGGACGCCGCGCACGGACCCGGCGGCGAAGACGATCACCTTCACGCCGACAACGGAATTCACCGTGATCGACCGCGGCGACGGCGTCACGATCCAGTTGATGGACGCGCGCATCAACTCGGTGGTCGGGAGCACGATGCTGGCCATCGCGATGGAGTGGCGGGAGGTAGACGGCGACGGCGCCTGGGAGACCGGAAGCGTCACGATCAACGTCGGCAAGTTTCCGCCGGACTTTCGTCTCGACAACCTGACCACCGACGATCCGATCATCGAGAACGGCGGTTCGGCGCGGCTGACCTGGGAGGCCGGTGGCGTGTCGTCGCTGAAACTGCTGTACGACGTCGCCGAAATCGATGTAACGAACAAGACCACCTACACGGTTCCGAACATCAGTCGGACGACAGTGTTCTACCTGCGGGGCACCGTCCAGGCGGGCAACGACACCGTCGAGCGGACACTGGCCGTCACCATCACCGTCCGGGTGCCGGATCTGGAGGTCGGACACTTGACTGTGCGCGGCGATCTGTTCGTCGGGCATGAAACCGCAACCGTGCCGTCGTTCGCTGACTACTTCGAGCCGGCACCGGACCATCCCTTCGAGCACATGTTCGACGGCTCGCCTGACACCTATTACCTGAGCAAATCGCCTATTACGACCGTTGTTGGATACCTCGTGGTGGACAGAGGGGAGAACGCGCCGCCGCTGACCTCCATCAGGCTCCGCTTTGGTGATCCATCGGGGAACCATCTACCGAATTCCTGTGCATTGGAGTGGTCTGCAGACAGAAAAAAATACTTTCACCTGACAAGAGCCTCCCACAGTCCGAAAGAGCTCAACTACACCGAGCACTCAGGCCTGGCAGCACGCTACCTCCAGCTCATATTCGTGCGTGGTGATTCGGCCGACCGTCATCTGGCCATCCGTTCATTCTCGATCACCCCTTTACCCAGATTGCGAGTGACCAGTACATCCAGCGTGTTCGGAGTGCCGGTCCATCATGAGCCCGATGGGACCACCGATTCCACCACAGCCACCGATTTGCACATGACGGATCGCTTCGACACGCCAGTCGGGCAGCCGGTTTCGGAGTAGCGCGACATGGGATCCCTGGCTCCGCAACATGCCGCTTCTCTCTGGCTGGGGACACCGCGTCCAGTGATCTCAACTGCTGTGCCAGTCCTTCGGCAGTACCGGAACGAGTGACGATGGAGTAGTCGCTGTCCAGCCGCATGCCGATGTCGGCCGGGTGCACACCTCGGCCGACATCGGCGATCGGTCAGCGCCGGAACGCGTCCCGCACTTTGCCTGCTGCCTGTTTCATGTTGCCGAGGAACTGGTCCCGCCGTCCCTCCGCCGACAGCCGCGGATTATCGGTCGCGCGTCCGAGGAATTTCTTCATACGGCCACGCGCGGCCTGAATTCGGTGGTCGAAACGACCGTTCCTGCGGTAATTTTCGTCGTGCATCGATGGCCTCAGTAATAGTGCCTGCGGCCGCCGACCGGACGGCCCACCGAACCAGCGATCCAGAGCGCCGCGCCGATGATCAGCACGATGATGCCCGCCGTGGTCAGCCACCCGATCCCGAGCAGCCAGCCCACGATCAGCAGTATCAATCCGAGAACAATCACGGTCTCATCCCTTTCCTCTTGGTCAACCGTTGACTTGTCAGCCGGCAGTAGGCGCCTGTGTCTTGCCGCCCGGAGGGCCCGCCAGCGGCGCGGTTCCGGACGGTCGGCGCAGGAATCGGTTGGCGCTCCACGCGGGCTTGTTGCCCGGCGGCGGCGCGACCGGCGGTGCCTGCGGAGGCGGAGCATCGCGGCGAGTAGCCGCGATCTCCCGGCGTGACCTGCGCAGCTCCCTGCGCGCCTCGCTACCGCGGCGGGAGGTACGCCACAGCCCGGTCAGCACGAGGAGCAACCCGAGCGCGGCCACCGCGCCGATCACCGTGCCGTAAAGGAACACCTCTCCCGCGGACGCTGTGAAGTGATAGTCGAAAACGGCGAAATCGCCCGTCGACGTGCGTAGCTCGCCGGTATTCGCCGCCACAGCGGCGACGCCGACGACCATCGCGCCGATCAGGACGATCAGCCCTATGAGAATGATCATGACAATCCTGGTGCGTTGAAAAGTTGTATTACGAGTTCGCTATTCCCTGTTCCGGCGGGATCAAACTCACCGCGATCGCGAACGTTTACGCCCCCCGGTTTCGGTGTATGCGCAGAACTGACCGGACCGATCGATCAGCAACCAAGGAGAATCGGACACCATGACCTACACCTTCGACCTCACCGATTACTCGGACGCATCCGCCAGCGTCGCCCAGAATGCGCTGCGCGGACTCGGCGGCGTCGATTCCGTCGACGTCGACCGCGTGGCGGAGACCATCTCGGTGAACTCCACCACCCTCAGCTACGGCGAGGTCCTGAACGCGATCCGGCAGGCGGGCGTTCCCGCCAAGTAGCGCTCAGCGAGTCGGGCCGAGATCGAGGCGCTTGGTCCCCTGGTCGACCAGATCCGGCGGCACGCCGGATTCGCGCCGTGCCGCGAGCGCCTCCCCGCGGCCTGCCTCGATCATCTCCGCCCGGATGGCCCGCAGGCAGTACCCCGCAGGTCCCGCGCGGCCCGCTCTTTCGCGTCCTCGTGGGCGGCCTCCGGGTCGGCGCAGGCCGAACGCCCGCGGAACTGATCGCGCGGCCGCGTACAGCAGCGGCGGCAACACCAGCGACGCCCCGCCCGATCGCCGCCCCGCGTCGCGGCAACCGCGGCGGACGCCCCCCACCAGCCCGAGCGGCGCACGCGGCCCGAGCGGAGTACTTTGGTGCCGACCGAACGGTACCGAGAAGTGTTGGCGGACAAGCGGATGGGGGCTGGGGTGCGACAGATCTTCGATGCCGGTTTCGCGGCGGATCCGTGGCCGGTGCTGAGCGCGCTGCGTCGTGAGGGCGGCATGCACCGCGTCCGCACGCCCGACGGCCCGCCCGCCTGGCTGGTTACCAGGCATGCCGACGTGCGCGCCGCGCTGTCGGACGAGCGCCTGACCGCCGACGTCACCAGGGCCGGGCAGACCGACTACACGGGATTCGCCGTCCCGCCCCCGATGGACGCGCTGCTCGTCGCCGACGCCGACGCCCACGCGCGGCTGCGCCGCCTGATCACGGCCGAAATCGCGCCGCGCAGGGCTGCCGAATGGGACGAGCGCGCAAGCGATCTGGTCGACACGCTGCTCGAGGACACAGACACGGACCCGAAGGTGGATCTGGTCGCACGGCTGGCGATCCCGCTGCCCGCCGCGGTGCTCGGTGAGCTGCTCGGACTGGCCGGCGCGGAACGCGAAGCCCTGCTCGCCTGGGCGAATTCGACGCTGCTGCCCGGCGCGACGGTGCCGCGCGCCAGGGACACCCTCGTGACCATGCGCACGCTCGTCGACGCCGTGATCGCGCGGGCGGGCGCTGACACCGCGGTCGGACGACTGGTCGCCGCGCGCGACGAGACCGGTTCGCCGACGGCCGACGAGCTCACCGGCGTGCTGTTCTACCTGCTGTTCGTCTGGTACGAGGTGCTCGCCGACCTGATCGCGGGTGCGGCGCTCACGCTCGTCGCCGAGCCCGCGCACCGCAGGGCTTTCCGCGCCGCCACCGACCGGCGGCGCGCCGTGGACGAGCTGCTGCGCTACCTCTCACCGCAGGTGCTCGCCGGACCCCGGTTCGCTACAACGGATCTGGATATCGGCGGCTACACCGTCAAGGCCGGGCAGACCGTGTTGCTGTGTCTGGCGGGCGCCAATCGCGATCCTGCGGCGTTCGACCGGCCCGAGCGGTTCGATCCGAACCGCGCCCGCAACGCTCAGCTCGGCCTCGGCCACGGCCCGCACTCCTGTCTCGGCACCGCGCTGGTGCACGGCGTCGCCGGGGCGGTGCTCACGCGCTTCTGCGATCGCTGGCCTGCGACGACGCTGACCACGCCCGCGCGAGAGATCCCGTGGCGCTCCGGTTTCCGGCATCGCGGTCCGCTGATCCTGCCGGTCGCGCTCGCCTGAGCGCGAGTGTTCCCGGCGCGATCTCGGGTCACCTGCGCGGCAGACCGATCGCGGCCACGCCTTCCGGCTCGGTCTTGCCGAGTGGGACGATCCGCCACCAGGTGACGCACCGCCACACCCATTCCAGCGGGCCGTATCGGAACCAGGACAGCCACAGGTAACTGACGAAGGCCTGGAAGACGACGATGCCCGCGGCGAGACCGAGCAGCGCGGGATAGCGGGTGGTGCCGCCCAGACGCAGGTGCGGCTCCGCGAGCAGGATCAGCGCCGTGGCCGACACGTAGTTCGTCAGCGCCATGCGCCCCATCGGCTCGAGCACCTCGGCGAGCACTTCGAAGTATCCGGTGCGCAGCACGAGCAACAGGCCGGTCAGGTAGGTGAGCGCGCCGAACAGGCCCGCGATCGGCTCGATGGAGCTGGTCCACAGCTCCAGATACGGTGTGCGCCACTCCCATACGGCAGCCACCAGCGCGGCGGGCAGCGCGAGCGCGAAGACCGCCGCGAGCTGCCAGGTTCGGCCGCGCAGGTCGACGACGAGACCGTGACGGCCCGCGGCCAGGCCGAGCAGGAACAGGCCGGGTACCAGGGCGAGTCCGCCGCCGAGGGTGAGCGCCACGCCCACCGTGCCCACCAGGCCCGCGGCCAGAATCAGCCACAGCGGCAGAGCGGACGCGGGCAGCAGGAACACCGCTCCCACGGCCGCGTACGGCAGCAGCGCCTCCCCCGGCTGGAACCTCTGGTGCGCCAGCCCGAGCACGCCGAGCGCGATCAGCCTGCGCGCCACCGCGAGTCGCGGACGCGCGGTCCGCTCGGCGGCGCGGTCCAGGAACAGCGCGAAGCTCAGGCCGAACAGGAACGCGAAGATCGGGAAGAAGCGCCCCTCGACCAGCACCGACAGAGCGTGCCGGAGCGGGTCCATGGCCTCGCCGGAGGGAACGGTGGCCGTCATGTCGGTCATCTGCCAGATGATGACCACCGGCATTCCGCACAGGGCGAACCCGCGCACGGCGTCCAGTTCGCGAATGCGCTCACGCGGGGAGACGTCGTACATGCCCCGACAGTAGCGGCGGAGTCGGCGGAATTCGGTCAACCGGCCTGCGGACGGCCGGAGCGGCGGAAATGCGCGTCGACGGTGCGGGGTCGGGCGAAGTCCGTCGGAGCAGCGGCGGAGCCGTCCGAGGGAGATGTCCCGCACATACACTTAACGCACTAACTATTTGTGCGTTAACCTAGCCGGGGCCCGAGGAGGAACCGTGGAGACCGAGATCGAGGACCCGCTGCGGCTGGACCGGCAGGTGTGTTTCGCGTTGGCCGTGGCCAATCGCGCGGTGCTCGCCGTCTATCGCCCGCTGTTGGAGCCGCTCGGGCTGACGCACCCGCAGTACCTGGTGATGCTCGCGCTGTGGGGCGAGGCGCCGATGTCGGTGAAAGAGATCGCCGAGGCCATCCAGCTCGATTCGCCGACCCTCTCGCCACTGCTCAAGCGCCTGGAGTCGGCCGGACTGATCAGCAGAGGGCGCGACCCGCGCGACGAGCGGAACCTGGTCATCGACCTGACCGAGGCGGGCGCCGCGCTGCGCGCGCAGGCCGAACGCATTCCGCCCGCGGTGGTGCAGCGCCTCGGCGTCACCCTGGCCGACCTCGAAGAACTGCGTGACGTGCTGACCAGGGTCAACGAGGCCGCCCGCCGGTCGGTGCTCGCCGACCCCGCATCGACAGGAGCCGACGCATGACAGGCGCCCGCCGCCGCCCCAACCCCGTCGAGTGGATCGGCTACGCCTTCGGGCGCAGGCTGCCCGATTCGCTGCACGACTGGGTGCGCGAGGACCTGACCGGAAAGCACGCCGTCGCACGCCATCTGGTGCGCGGCATGGTTCCCTTCACGCCGCTGTTCGCGGTGTTCCTTTTCTTCCCCGGCGAGCTGTGGTTGCGCGGGTCGATGGTGCTGCTCGCCATGCTGCTCGCGCTGTTCTACACCGCCGCGTTCATGCCGATGAACCGCGCGCACCGTCTGACCGAGCACGGGCTGCCCGCCGATCTGGAGAACCCGGAGCGGGCGCGCAGGCGCGCGCTGGAACGCGCACGCTACGCCGCCCAGCACCCGCACTGAGTCAACGGAGGACGAGCGCGAGTCGCGCGTGCCTGCGCACGAAGACGCTCGGAACCCACTGGGCCGCACCGCCTTCCGGAGCCAGCTCGAACGACGCGGTACCGGCGAGCAGCGCGCCGAGCGCGACCCGCGCCTCGAGCCGGGCCAACGCGGCGCCGACGCAGAAATGCACGCCCTTGCCGAACGCGAGATGACCGCGTTGGACGGCGCGATCCAAGCGGAGCCGATCGGCGTCGGGAAAGACGGCTGGGTCGCGATTCGCCGCGCCCCAGAGCAGGAGCAGGTGCGCGCCCGAGGGCAGGTCGACGCCGCCGAGCGTGGTGTCCGCGACGACGTGCCGGTGGTGGGCGCGGAACGGCGACTCCACCCGCAGCACCTCCTCGAGAAAGTCCGGCAGCAGGTCCGGATCCTCCCGAAGCCGTTGTTGTAGAGCCGAATCGGCGGCGAGCAAGCGGACGGCATTGCCGATCAGGCCCGCGGTCGACTCCCCGCCCGCACCGACCAGCTGCACCAGCATCAGCACCGCGACCTGCGGCTCGAGATCGCCCGCGGCGCACGCTCGCGCCAGATCGCCGAGCAGATCGTCGCCGGGCGCCGCGCACGACGCGGTGAACGCCTGATGCAGATAGCCGGCGAGCTCGGTCGCCGCGGTGATCACGATCCCGAGCCGATCGGTGGTGACCACCCCGCCGAGCAGTTCGGTGGAGGCGTAGCCCCACTCCACCAGGCGCGGAACGTCCGCGTCGGGCAGCCCGATCAGACCCGCGACCATGGTCATCGGAAGACGGTCGGCCATCGCCGCCATCCACTCGATGCGATCGCCGTCCACTCCCTCGACCCACAGCCGGCGCACGTTCGCCGCCATCGTGGGCTCCAGTGCGCGAATGCGTTTCGCGACGAGCGCGGGCAGCACCAGTTTGCGCTGGCGCAGGTGCTCCGGATCGTCGGCGGTGGCGAGCACGTGCACCGCCTGCCCGTCGCCGTCCATGTCGAAGACGGCGGCCGAGCCGTCGGGCTGGTGCACCAGCGCGGCGGTCAGGCGCGAAGAGAAGTCGGCGGGGCGGGTGGTCGCCTCCACGACGAGATCCCAGCGGCTCACCAGGTAGAAATCGGTGCCGTCCACCCGGTGCACCGGCGCCGTGCGGCGCAGCCGCTCGTAGAGGGGATACGGGTCGTCGAGCGACCCCGGGTCGAACAGGTCGATCTCGTCCACTGCGCGGGTCATCCGCTCCGCCTTTCGCACTCCGACAGCGATGTCGCACACCAGGTTTCGCCGTCGCGGCAGCCCGCGTCAATGGCTTGGGAAAAGTGAGATTCGCGGCCGGAAACGCCTGGTCAGAAGCCGTCTCGCGCCCCCTCCTCCAGCTGCGGCCCCGCGTGGTCGCACTTGGCGAGATGTCTCACCGTGAGACAAAATACTTCGACCGTATCCGCCGAGAAACGAGGTCGCGATGTCCGGACAACCCGACTGGCTGGCCGGTGGCGATCGCCGCGCGCTGGCGGTCGAACGCATTCACGCCGCCGCGGCCGATCTCATCGCCCGCGACGGTATGGCCGGGCTGAGCATCGAGCGCGTCGCGACGGAGGCGGGCTGCTCACGCGCCACCGTCTACCGCTATGTCGGCGGGAAGTCGGCGCTGCGCGAGGCGGTCCTCGCCGGTGCGACGGCCCGCATCGGGGAGACCATCGCCGCCGCGATCGCCGGGACGACGGGCGCCGAGCGCGTCGCGGGCGCGATCCTCGCCGCGCTCGACGCGGTACGCGCCGACCGCGTCGCGGTCGCCTTCCTCAACGGCGCCGCCCCGCGCGAGGTCGAGCGATTCCTGGCGAGCAACCCGCGGCTCGCGCAGGCCGCCTCCGCGCTCACCGCCACCGGCGACGACCCCGCCGCCGGGCAGTGGATCGTCCGGGTGGTCCTGTCGCTGTTGTTCTGGCCAGCAGGCGATTACGCGGCGGAGCGGGCCCTGGTCGATCGATTCGTCGTGCCGGTCTTCGCCACGGCATAACCGCTGCGCACACCGCGGCATCGTCGCCACGACGCACCGCGACGGCGTTCTCGCTCACTCACCTGCAGGCGGTCCCGGCACCACCGGCGGCGCGGCCGGGACCGGCAACGGGAAGAACTGGGGCAGGACCGGAGGCACGGGGCCGACCGGCGGCCCAGCGGGCGCGACCGGCGGCCCGGCAGGCGCGGGCGCGAAAGGCGGCGCGGCAGGTCCTGGCGCGACCGGCGGCGCAGGGAGTCCTGGCGCGATCGGAGGCGCGGGGACGACGACCGGCGGCACCGGTCCGCCCACGCCCTGTTCCTGCGCCACGCAGATCCACCGGCCGTCCGGGGACAGGCCCCACTGGGCGATGATGCCGTCGTGCGAACAATCGTCGCCGACCTGGTGATCCTCGCGCGCCTGCTCCTGCGGCAGGCAGACCCACTCGCCGTCCGGGGCGTGGCCCCACTGCGCGGTGATCCCGTCGTGCGAGCAATCGTCGCCGACGCGGTGCGGTTCGTGACCCTGGCCCTGCGGCACGCACGTCCACTGCCCCTCGCGCAGATCCCACTGCGCGGTGATGCCGCCCGCCGAGCAGTCGTCGCCGATCCGGCGAGCGGGCTGCGGGGTCGCCGACGCGAAGGCGGTCGGACGGGCGGTCGTGGCCATCGGCGTGGTGCGCGCGGTGGGACTGGCTGCCGTCGTTTTGGCGGTGAACGAGGGCGTCAGCGGCGTCGGCCCGTCGTCCGATTCCGGATCCGAACGCAGCACGAGTCCGATCGCCACCACCACCGCGAGTGTCGCGGCGATGGCCGCCGCGATCACGAGAACGCGAGTGTTGTTCGACCCTTCGTCATAGCCATAGGGCGCAGGGCCACCGCCGGACTCCACCATCGCACCGCCTTCGCTGCCGAACAGAGAACACCGTCACGAGTAGTCGATCTTTCCCGGCAGGTTACCCGAAGGTCGCTGACACGAAGTCCAACCACCCGAAGCCCGTGTTCTCTCTGCTCAACAGCCATCCGATGAAACGATTCACCGGTTGCCACGCAGAACTGCCAGACGCTTCCGCGCTGCGAGGCGTGTGTCGGTTCTGCGAGACCTCTTGCGAGGCCGGTTATTTGATGGCGACGCGAACCTGAATCGCGTCGTCGTCGGTGCTGTGCAGCGCTTGGCCGATCAGGGTGCTCAGGTCGAGTTGGGGCGCGGCGGAGGTCGCCGCGTCCGCGAGCGGTCGCAGGCCCGGGATGAGTTCGCGCAGTTCGGGGCCCGCTTCGCGGAGCCATGCCGTGAGCTTTTCGAGGAAGGGCACGACACCGCCGCCCTCGAGGTACCTCTCCGGACTGCCCTGCGCGGTGACCAGGCGGCCGACCGCCTCGACGAGCTCGTCGAGCGCCTGGCCGAAGCGCACCAGGCCGGGTGCGCCCGCCGCGGTCGCCGGGCCTGCCCATTCGATGTCGGCGGCGGCGAGCTGGAAGCTGTTGATCAGCTCGGCGATCTTCGGCGCCCTGGTCATGATGGTCGAGGCGAGCAGATCACCGGACCTGGCGAGCTCGGGCATCACGGATTCGGTGCCGGTGACGGACTTGCTCATGGTCTCCACCAGCGAGCCGACCACCGCCGGATCGAGCTGGTTCATGGTCTTGGTGACCATGCGCGCCACCTCGGCGACGGACAGCGGCGTCCGGACGTCCTCGGTGTCCAGGCGCTGGCCGTCGCGCAGGTACGGTCCGCTGTCGCCCTTCGGAACGAACTGCACGTACGGCTCGCCGAGCGCCGACAGATGTTCGATGGTGACGACGCTCGCGGTGGGCACCCGGTGCGCGGCGTCGACGCGGAAGCCGACCTCGACACCGGCGGCGGTGTTGTCCACCGAGGTGACGTCGCCGATCTCGATGCCGGTCAACAGGATCGGCGAACCGACGCCGAGCCCGCCGGAGTTCTTCAGCACCATGGTGGCGTGGGTGTAGTCGGCGAACGGATCGAACCGCACCACGCCGAAGGTCAGGTAGGCCGCGCCGAGGATCATGATGGCGGCGATGCCGCCGAGCGAGGCCAGCGAACCGATCTTCATCGGACAGCTCCGATCATGCGCAGGGTCTGAACGATGCGGTCGACCTGCTCCTGCTCCGCGACGGGACTCGCGTCCACCCGCACGCCGGTGACGTTCACCTTCGGCCCGCGCTCGACGAACGGAATGATCTTGTCCCGCAGCAGCGCGACCAGCATGGCCAGATTCGAGGGGTTGCGCAGATCCAGCGGTCCGCCGGTGGCCAGCGGCACGAACGCCATGGCTGCCGCGTCGCCGGACTGTACGAGCGGCGCGAGCCACACCAGCGATTGGCCGACCGGGCCGAGCTCGTGGAAGATCTTCGTCACGCCGTCGATGGATTGCGTCGCGGCGCCGAGGCGGTCCACCGACGCCGCGCTGAGGATGTTGTCCAGCTCCGGCTGCACCTTGTGCAGCACTTCGGCGTTGTTGGCGAGACCGTAGAGCAACTTGTCCACCTGGTCGAGGTTGGCGGCCAGGTCGGCGGCGTCGGCGCCCATCACGCCCGCGATCCGCGCGGTCTCCTTCGGGTCCTGCGGCAGCACCGAGTTGAACCGGTTGATGATGTCCTGCAACTGGCCGACCGCGCCGCCCTGTACGAAGAACGCCATCGCCGCCATCGTGTCCTCCAGCTGCACAGGAGGTTTCGTGTGATCCAGATCGATGGTGCCGCCCGGTTCGAGCAGCGAGCCGAAGCCGTCCGGCGGGGTGGTCAGCGCGATGTGGATGTCACCGAGCACCGTGTTCTGGCGCAGCTCCGCGATCGTGTTCGACGGCAGCCGTACCGATTTCGCGAGGTCGATATCCACGACGACGTACCCGCCGCGGCCCTGCCGCGCCTCGGCCGCGGGCACCACGGTGACCTTCTCGACGGCGCCGACCTGCGCGCCGTTGGCGATGACCTTCGCACGGGCGGGCAGGTTCAGCACGTTCGCGAACTCGATCCGGACGCGGTAGGTCGGCCCCGACACCGAGGTGCCAGGCACAGGCACCGAGGACGGGTCGAAGGCGCAGCCGCCGAGCAGGACCGAGGCCGCCAGCGCCAGCGCGATCCCGGTGCACCGCACGGTTTTCCGCCGTTCGATCATCGGGCACCCGCCAATCCCAGCACCAGCTGCACCAGTTCCACGTTCACCATGCCGTTCTCGACGCCTGCGCACCGGCCGGGCGACGCCGCGTTCAGGGCCGCGCACACTTGCTCGGCGTTCTGCTGCGGGATCGCCACCTTCGGCGGGGCGTAGGTCAGGCTCGCCGCGCCGGTCTCCGGATCGGCGACGCTGCGCAGCGCGGAGGCGAACACCGGTGTGGTGAGCACGATCTCGCGCAACGAGCCGACGTTGGCGCGCAGCAGCTTCAGCATCGGCACCGCCCGGTCGAGCAGGGTGAGGATCTGGTCGCCGAACGAGTTCGTGATGTCGTTCAGCATCGGCAGCACATCGGCCAAGCCGTCGAACAGCTGCGCGCCGGGGATCAGCAGGTCATCGCTCGCTTGATTCAGCACGGGCCCGACGCGCACCAGCATGGTCTGCAGGTCGCCCCAGTACTGGTTCACCTTCTGCGAGACCGAGGCGAACGCGTCGAAAATGCCTGCGAGGTGACCGATGTCGGCGTCCGGCGATTTCAGCGCCGAACCCAGCTTGCGGATCAGCTCGTTGATCTGAGAGCCGGTGCCCGCCGTCGCCCTGTCCAGCGCCGTGAGCCCGTTGGCCAGCGAATGGGGCTGGGACGGGTCGGGCCCCACGATCTGGTCGGAAAGTTGCGCTAGCGCCGTGAGGGTCTCGGTGAGGCTCTTCGGGGTCAGCGTCTTGGTGATGCACTGCGCACTGTTCCAGCGCTCCAGGTTGGTTCCGCTGGCCAGCACGGCGAGTTCCCGGTCGGCGACGACGGTGTCGGACACCGTGGTGGCCGAGGCGTCGGCGTACACCGGGTGGTCGGCGTCGACCTCGAAATCGACCCGCACGTTCCCGCCCTGGTTGCGCACCGAGGTGACGCTGCCGACCGTGATGCCGCGCATGGTCACCTGGTTGCCCTGGTACAGACCGATGCTGTCGGGCATGATCGCGCAATAGGATTCGGTCTTCTTCATCGGATCGAAGACCACGAAGTAACCGGCCACCCCGAGCAGCGCGATGACCGCGACGCCCGCGATCGACATGAACGCCTGTGTGCCGAGCAGCTTCTTCAGCATCAGCACTCCTTCCCCGGCACCGGCACGCACACCGACGACAGATCCAGACCAGAGGGAGCGGGCACCGTCGTCTCCGGGCGGTCGAGCACGATGCCCTCCTCCGGGATCACCAGCGACCGCAGCTTCTCGCCGAGCTGCTGGGTGCTCGCGATCATCGGTTCGAGCTTGCCGCCCATCTCCTCGAGCCGCGGCAGCGCGTCGGCCAGCTGCTGCGCCCTCGGCTTCAGGGTGGCGTCCCAGGCGGGTGCGAGCGCGGCCAGCCGCTGTACCACGCTGTTGAGCAGCGCGATCGACTCGCGCAGTTCCGCGCGCTTGTCGATGAGCACGGTCTCCAGCAGGTTGACGTTGTCCATCAGCCTGCCCAGGTCGGTCTTCGCGCCGTCGTACATGGTGACGTATTCGTCCGCCACCGCGATGGCGTTGGAGACCTGGGCGCGCTGGCGGTCGATGGCGTCGATGTAGCCGCCGACCATGTCCAGCGTGGTGCGCAGGGTGTCCGGGGCGGAGGAGAGCGAGTCGTCCAGCGCGGACAGGTTGCGCCGCAGCGTGTCACCGTCGAGCTCGTTCAGCGGCGTCGTCGCGTCCTGGAAGGTCTGGATCAGGCTGTAGGGCAGGCGGACTCGATCCGCGGGGATCGGCTTCTTGCCCAGCGGCGCGTCTCCCGCGGGGAACAGCGCGACATAGTGCCCGCCCACCACCGTGAGCATGCGGATGTCCAGGGATGTCTTGTCACCGAGGAACACATCGGATTTCACGGTGAACTTCATGACCACCCGGTCCGGCTTCAGCTCGAGCGAATCCACCGAACCCACCGGGACTCCGGCGAGGCGCACATCGTCGCCTGTCTTCACCGACTGCGCCTCCGACAGTTCGGCCGTGTAGGTGGTCTTGCCGAACGGCACCGCGTACAGCACGCCCGCCGCGACCATGCCGAGCACGACGAGCGCCGCGCCGAGGACACCGAGCCGAATCTCCTTGTGCCGCTTGGCCGCGTCGTCGAGGATCGGCCGGTCACCGCCGAACCAGCGGGAAATCACGCCTGGCATATCGCCACCTTCTGTCCTGCTACCAGCACGCGCACCGGCGCGGGCAGCTCGGCCGCGCCCTTGCTGCACTCCGGCCGCCAGCCTGCGACGGTGCGTGGCAGTGCGTTGTCCACCGACTGGAGCAGGCCGGGCAGCCGGCCGAAAACCTCGACCGCTTGCTCCGGATCGGGGAACAGGCCGCGGATCATCGCGTCGATGTCCTGGCCGCTGTGCGGGTCGAGCCCGAGCGTGGCCAGCAGCCGGTCCAGCGGACCGAGCACCGCGGGCGCGGACATCGCGAAATCGGCGAGCCCGCCGATGTTGGCCTGGAGGGACTGGAAGACGTCGCTGAGCCTGGCCAGTAGCGGCACCAGGTAGTGCACCCGCCCGCCGACCCGGTCGGCGATGTCGGACATGTTCTTCACCAGCTGACCGATCACCTGCTGGCGGTCGCCCACGTACTGGCTGAGCTTGCCGATCGCCTCCATCGCGGGACCGATGCCGGTGCCGTCGCCCTCGATCACCGCGAGCATGCTCTCGGCGAACTGGTTGACCGCTTCCGGCGACAGCGTCGCGAGCACCGGCTTCAGACCGTTGAACAGGCTGGTCACATCGAACGACGGCACCGTCATGTCGGCGCCGATCAGCGCGTCGGCCGCTAGGCGCACACCGGGATTCGGCTGTTGCTGGAGATCGATGTACCGCTGCCCCGTCAGGTTCTGGTACCGGATGGCAAGCGTGCTGTTGTCGTAGATCGGCGTCGCCGTCCGGACGGTGAGATGGACCTTCGCCTTCACCCCGTCGAGCGAGATCTTCTCGACCTTGCCCACCTGCACGCCGTACATGCGCACGTCGTCGCCGACCTTCAGGCCGTTGGCGTCGGTGAACAGCGCGTCGTGCGCCTGGGTTTCGCCGGACACCGGCCGCTTGATCGCGGTGAGCACCAGCGCGAGCACCACCGCCATCACCGCGGCGAACAGACCGAGGCGCCATGCCGCGCCGCGCACCGTCATCGCACACCTCCCTGGCCGAGCAGCGGCACCGCGATACCGGGCACGCCCTGCAGGTCGACCTCCAGATTCAGCACCGGCCCGTCCGGCGACTCCGGCATCGCCGCGCGCAAACGCTCCAGCAGCAGGCGCAATTCGGCCGCCGACTGCTGCGGCCGCGGCACCATCTGGGCGAGCACGCTCAGCAGCGGGGCCAGCATGTCGGTGGCCTCGGCCAGCTGTCCGCCCGCGGTGCTCACCGTGGTGGCGAGGCCGGGCAGGATCTGTCCGGTGAGGGCGGCGACGCCGACGTCGTAGCGGTCCTTGTCGGTCTGCACGATCCTGATGTCGTGGATCTGGTCCAGGATCTGGATCGTCGCGCCCGCGAAGTCGCCGCCGCCGTCGAAGGCCGGGCCCAGCCTGCCCATCAGCTCGGAGGCGGGCATGGTCTGGTTGTCGGCGATGGTCCGCGCCACCGTGATCAGCGCCTGCACCAGCGGCGTGAACGCCTTGAAGTCCGCCGAGACCTGCGCGATGACGGTCGCCAGCTGCGGGCTGAAGACCGACGCGCTCACCTGCGACAGGCTGCGCAGGATGCTGCCCATCGTGGCGTCGTAGACGCCTGCGGCGCGCGGTCCGGTCAGGTCGATCTCGGCATCCTGGCGCAGCGGCGAACCGCCTGGCCCGCGGCGCAGTTCGAGTTCGCTGATGCCGAACAGATTGGCGGGCGCGTAGTCGACCAGCAGCGAGTCGTCGATGCCGTACAGCCGGGAGTCGTCCAGCCGCAAGGTGATTCGCTGGGTGCCGCGCTCGGCGGGCGCGATTCGCGCCACCTCGCCGACCAGCACGCCGTCCAGGCGCACCTGGGTGCCCTCGGTGACGCCGTCGCCGATCTGCTCGGTGCGCAGCGCGATGCGCAGGCCGTCTTCCGAACGCACGGTGCGGTAGAGCGCGGTGGTCAGCGCGACCACCCCGATCAGCGCGACGATCACCAATCCGATCGTGCGCGAACGTTTCTTGTCCGCGGCGACGCCGGGCAAGCCGTACTCAGGCAATGTTCACCCCGTGAAGCTGATCGCCGTGTTGAAACCCCACAGCACGATGGACAGCACCATGTCGATGGCGATGATCGCCACGAAACTGGTGCGCACCGCACGGCCCGACGCGATGCCGACGCCCTCGGGGCCGCCTTTCGCGAAGAAGCCGTAATAGCTGTGCACGAGAATCACCACGGTGCCGAAGATGGCGACCTTGATCACCGCGGCGATCACGTCGAATCCGGACACGAATTGGAAGAAGTAGTGGTCGTAGACGCCCGCGGATTGGCCGTGCACCAGCGTGATGAGGCCGCGGCAGGCGAGGTAGGACAGGATCAGCGCGATCAGGAAGGTCGGCACGATGGCCAGCGCGCCCGCGATCACCCGGGTGGTCACCACGAACGGCACCGACCGCAAGCCGAGCGATTCGATCGCGTCGATCTCCTCGGAGATGCGCATGGAGCCGATCTCGGCGGTGATCCGGCAACCCGCCTGCGCGGCGAAGCCGACGGCGGCCGCGATCGGGGCGAGTTCGCGGGTCGTCGCGTAGGCCGACACGATGCCGGTGACCGGGCCCATGCCGAGCATGTCCAGGGTGGCGAAGGATTCGACGCCGACCGAGGCGCCCATCACCAGGCCGAGCACGACCATCATGGGCACCGTGCCGCCGCCGACCACGATGGAGCCGCGGCCCCATGTCATGTTCGTGATGGCGCGCATGGTCTCCGCGCGATAGCGCTGCAACGTCAGCGGAATGGACGAGAGCACCTGCCAGACGAACACCGCGACGAAGCCGAGCGAATCGATCGCCCGCAGCACGCGGCTGCCGCGACGGAAGTAGCGCGCGACGGGAGCGAGTCCCTTCGGGACGTAGGAGGAGACAGCCATCACGCCAGCCTCGTGGGCAGGAACATCGCGGTCACCTGCGTCAGCAACAGATTCACGCACACGATCGACACCACCGACAACACCACCGCCGCGTTCACCGCGTCGGCCACACCCCGCGGACCGCCCTTGGCCTCCAACCCCCGCTGGCACGCGATGGTCACCACCACGAACCCGAAGATCAACGCCTTCACCAACGACACCCACACATCGGCGGCCGTGGTGAACGAACCGAACGTCGCCCAATAACTGCCCGGCGTGACCCCTTGTCCGCCGATCGCCACCGCGTATCCCGCCAGCACACCCACGAAAATGATCAACACGTTCAACAGCGGCGCGACCACCAGCATCGCCACCATCCGCGGAATCACCAACCGATGGATCGGCGAGATCCCCATCGTGTGCAACGCATCGATCTCCTCCCGAATCGTGCGCGCACCCAGATCCGCCGCGATCGCCGCCGCCCCCGCGCCGCCGAGCAGGAACCCCGTCGCCATCGGCGCACCCTGCTTGATCACGCCCAGACCACCGGTCGCACCCAGCAGCGAATCCGCGCCCAACGTATGAATCAGATTCCCCACCTGAATCGAGACGATCACTCCGAACGGGATCGCCATCAAGATCGCGGGCACCGTCGTCACCGTGATCAACCGCCACGCCTGCACGATCGCCTCACGCCACTGGAACTCCCGGCGCGCGATATCACCGACCGTTCCGGTGACCGACTCCTGCGCGATACCCACCGCACGACCGAACGTCCGCAGCGACGACACCATCGTGTCGGAGAAATTCTTGCGAACGATCATGGTCGCGGATTCGCGATCGGCGGTGCGGATTTCCGGGGTCATAGACCAGACCCGCGTGCCGCGCTTTCCGCACGGGAGATGTCGAAATTCATGGCGCTCTCCGAATCCGGCGTCAATGCCAACATCCGTCAAGCTAATCGGTACTCTGCGTCACAACAAAATTCGGATGCTGTGACGCTGACCACTGATCAACCGTTCAGGTAAACGCTCCCGGTTATCCGTGAGACGCATCACTATGACTAGGGACTGACGGCGAGGAACACAAAAGCCGAGAACAGAGCCAGATGGACACCACCTTGCAGAAGGGTGGCGCGACCTGGAACGACGGTCAGCACGCCGACGACCACCGTCAGCGCGAGCAGAACCATCTGCGTCGCACCCAGTCCGAGCACCAGAGGACCCTGTAGCCAGATAGTTGCTACAGCGATGGCCGGGATGGTCAGGCCGATGCTGGCCATCGCCGAGCCCAGCGCCAGGTTCAGGCTGATCTGCACCTGATCGCGGCGCGCGGCACGCACCGCAGCGAGCGTCTCGGGCAGCAGCACCAACAGCGCGATCGCCACACCCACCGCCGCGGGCGGCAGGCCCGCGTTCGCCACCGCCGATTCGATGGTCGGCGAGACCACTTTCGCCAGACCGACCACTCCGACCAGCGCGACCAGCAACAACCCCAGGCTGGCGAGCGTCGCCCGGACGGAGGGCCGCGCGTCGTGCGCGCCGTCGCCGGTGACCACGCCGTCACCCTCCACCGGGAGGAAGTCGTCGCGGTGGCGCACCGTCTGAACCATCACGAACAGGCCGTACAGCGCGAGCGAGGCGACCGCGGCGAAGGCGAGCTGCGCGGGCGAGAACTCCGGGCCTGGCACGCTCGAGGTGAAGGTCGGCAGCACCAGGCTCAGCGTGGCCAGCGTCGCCACCGTGGCCAGCGCGGCGCCGGTGCCTTCCGCGTTGAACACCGCTATGCGCCTGCGCAGCGCGCCGACCAGCAAGGCCAGGCCGAAGATGCCGTTGCAGGTGATCATCACCGCGGCGAAGACGGTGTCGCGGGCCAGGGTGGCGGACTTCTCGCCGCCGGAGATCATCAGCGTCACGATGAGCGCGACCTCGATCACCGTCACGGCGACCGCGAGCACCAGCGATCCGAACGGCTTCCCCACCCGGTGCGCGACGACCTCGGCATGATGCACGGCGGCGAGCACCGATCCCGCGAGAAACAGTGCGACCACGATCACTCCCGCTGTCGGCAGGCTTCGGCCCCAGGCGGCGACCAAGGCGAGTGCGGCGAGGAGAGGGACGAACGAGGTCCAGCGGGTTGTCAACGCACGGATCATGTCTTCCATCGTCCCAGCTATCTCCGCGCACCCCGATCGGTATCATCGGGGGGATGCAGCAACGACTCCACAAGGCCGTCGCCGCGAGCATCCTGCTCGCCCCGCTGCTGGCCGCGTGCACCACCGCACCGCAGGCCCAACCATTCCTCGCCGCGGCCACGACCAGCGAATCCGTGGAACGCGACGGAACCTTCGTGATCGATGTCGCGCCACAGACCATGCGGTGCACCGGCGTCGCACCGATGGACTGCCTCCAGATCCGCCGCGGCCACAACGGCCCGTGGGAGTTGTTCTACGGCTCGATCACGGATTTCGAGTTTCAGCCTGGCTACCGCTACCGCCTGCGCATCGAACAGACCCCCGTGGACAACCCACCCGCCGACGCACCATCGGTCACGTGGCGCCTGGTCGAAGTGCTCGACAAACAGCCCGCTTAGGTGGGCCCGTCTCCTCGGCGACCTCGCGCACGACGGCCGACGCGGCCGACTCGCCCAGCTCGATGGCGCCGCCCGGCAGTCCCCACTGGCCGTCGTCGCTGCGACGTTGCATGAGCACACGCCCGTCGGCCACCACACATGCCGCGGCGTACGCCAATTGGATGTGGTCGTGGCCGACCCGCTCGCGCAGCCAGCGAATGTAGTCGGCCACGCCTCAGTCGGTGAGGTCTACGCGGACGGTCAGCAGGTCGGTGCCGACGAGGCGGACGGCGGCGCTGTTGGCGCGCGGGAGTTGGCGCAGGCGGGCGCGGGCGTCGTCTTCGGGGAGCAGGTGGGCGGTGCCGGTGTGCCAGCGACCGTGCAGCCGCACGCGAACCCGATTGTCGGCTTTGATGTTCCGGATGTACTGCGAGCGTTCGCCGAACTCGGAGACCAGCCAGAACTGATCGCCGGTCCGGCGGCCGCCGATCGGGGTGATGCGCGGCTCGCCGCTCACCCTGCCTGTCGTCTCGAGCAGCTGCTGGCTCGGCAGCCTGCGCAGAATCGGATTGCCGACCCAGCGCTGGAAGGTGGTCACCAGACGGTGTTGCACATCGTCCCTCTTCGGCATACGCCGACCGTAACACCGGAGAGGGCGAGCGACACGAAGGCCACGTGATACGCATACGCTATTTTCACTGCACACCGCCACTTTCGCGGATCATCCGATACGACGCGTACGCTATCGCCATACCGGGCAGTGCGAATCGTTTCCCTGCTCGCCCCGGCATAAGCGAGAATTTGCCCCGTGCGGACCCAGTTCACCCACGAGCTCAACGCGTTGACGAACGATCTGACGCTGATGTGCCGACTCGCCCACGACACCGTCGAGCGCGTCACCGACGCCATCGCGGGCGCCGACCTCGCCGTCACCTACGAGGTTTTCGCCCTCGACGAGCAGCTACAGAAGATGTATGGCGCGTGCGAGGCGCGGACGGTGGTGCTGCTCGCACTGCAGGCACCGGTGGCCAGGGATCTGCGGCATGTGGTGACGGCGATCCAGATCGCCAACGAGCTGTCCCGCATCGGCTGGCTCACCAGCCGCGTCGCCGACCAGGTCTACCGAAGTCATCCGAACCACGTGGCACCGCAACCCATCCTGGACGTGCTGACCGAGCTCGGCACGTTCGCGGCGCACCGCACCGCCCTCGCCGGGGAGGCCGTGGCCACCGCCCACCAGTCCGCCGACGCCGAACAGGTCACCGCGGCGCTCACCGATCTGCGCACGCGCCTGCACGCGGCGTTGATCGATCCGGAGCGCACGCAGCCGGCGACCGCCGCGATCGACCTCGCACTGCTCGGCAATTACCTGGAGCGCTGCGTCGACCACACCACGCGCATCGAGCGGCTGATCCGGTTCCTCGACACCGGAGTTCCGCCGATGGCACAGCCCGCGGACCCGGAGCCGGACGAGGCCTGAGCACAGCGAGATAGTCCACGTACCGACGCCACTCACCCGATGACCTCGGCGCGAGGACGGCGACCCACGCGTGACGCTGGCAGCCGAACGACTCCGTCGAGGCGAGTGTGCCGAACCTCATACGCGGCGTTGGCATTCCGACATAGCCGAGACAAGGTACCTTGGCGCCCGCGATAATTGCACGAGGTAGGCGTTAGGAAACAACTCGATGAAGTTCACGGCCCGGCAATCGTCCCTCTGGCAACCGGTGGCCGGGAGAGTCATCGGCACCACGCCGGTCCCGTGCGATGGGGGATCGCTGTGAAGTGGATCGCATCCCGCAAGATGGTGGCCGTTGTCGCACCGATCGTCTGCACTCTCTTGCTGACCGCCGCATGCACCGCTTCTCGCGGTACCGACAGCAAACCTCCGGTCTCGCCCGGACAGCAGATTTCGGTGTCCGCCAAGGAAGTCCGCGACCTGCTCGCGAAACTCGCTGTCGCGCAGGAGGCGCCGATGACCGGGTACAGCCGCGAGAAGTTCCCGCATTGGGATACCAACAAGCCCGAACACGGTTTCGGCGCTGACTTCACGCAATACAGTCGCTGCACCACGCGGGAAGTGATGATGCTGCGCGACGCCGTCGGCTCGGTCCGGCTCGATCCCAAAACCTGTGAGCTCACGATCGGTTCCGACGGGGGCTGGCGCGATCAGTACGGCGTCCTGGACAGCAAGACCGGACAGCTCAAAGAGTACAAGTGGATCACCGACCCGTCCGGTGTCGACGCCGAGCACATCGTCCCGCTGGCCGAGGCGTGGCGATCCGGAGCGGCCACCCGTGACGAGGACACGCGCCGCCGCATCGCGAACGACGCGATCAACCTCGTCGCCTCCGACCCATCGGCCAACAGGTCGAAGGGCGATCAGGACGCCGCGAACTATCTGCCGCCGGGAAACTTCCGGTGCGGCTATATCGGTCACTACCTCCAGATCAAAGTAAAATACGGCTTGACCATCGACCCTGCCGAACAATCCGCGCTGCGCGCCGCAGTCGACGACTGCGTCAGCCGAGGAGGATTCAGATAATCGACATCATCGAGATCTCCGCCAAGGCCGCCGTCATGACCGAAGAGGAAGGGACGGTGTCCGGCGATCTCGATGTCACTGTCGACGCGACGGGCAAGGGACTGGTCCGCTACCGCGATACCGAGACGTGGCTGACCATCGGCAATCTCGACGGTGACCCCCCGCGCACCTGGTCGACGACGGCCGAACTCGCCGCCGCCATCGAAGCAGGCCTCGGCGCCCGCGACGCGGCGGGCAACGTGGTGTTCTTCGAGGCGTGACGAGTTCGCGCGCATCCCGCTGACCGGAACCGCTGCGACGCGATCGGCTAGGCGTCGATGCCGATGTACTGGTGGTCCAGGCGGATTCGGCCCTCGCCGTCCAGCGCGATCACCTCGTAGCCGCCGCCTGCGACGGCGCCGTCGGCCCTGGTCACCATCGCCCAGCCGAAGCCGATCAGGTTCGTGCTGAGCCGGGTGGCCGGACCGTGGGTTTCGAAGACGTGCTCGCCGGGGGCGACGAACATCTCGTAGGCGCGGCTCACGCGCCGCTCCAAGGCTTCGGCGCCGCGCACCTCCAGCGGCGGGATCGGGAAGGCCAGGTCGGTCGCGGCGTCGCGGATGGCTTCGGGGGGATCGATCAGCACCTGCGCACCGTCGACGGCCCAGAGTTCGTCGATCAGGCCGCGGCGGAGCGCGGGGTCGGGCTCGTTCCAGAGTGCGATGTACCGCTCGGCGAAGCGGGCCGGTTCTTTGTCATCGTGGTGAATGCTCATGGGAACGAGTCTGGCGAGCGCGGTGCGACGCCGCGATTCCCCGCAGGGTATGGCGCGGCCGCACCGGGTTCGATATCAAGGACCGATGAGCACCGTGGCGCAGTCACCCAGATACACCGTGGCGCAGCCACCTATCGGCACCGTGGCCGAGCCACCTGCCGGCGCGGGCGCACAACCCGGAGCGTTCGCCCATCAGCTCAAACGCTGGCGCACTATGCGCCGGGTGAGTCAGCTGGATCTGGCCATCCGCGCCGACACCACCCAGCGCTACCTCAGCTTCCTCGAGCAGGGCCGCTCCCGCCCCGGCCGCACCATGGTCGTGCGCCTCGCCGAGTCGCTGGAACTCTCGCTGCGGGAACGCAACGGTCTGCTGCTCGCCGCGGGATACGCGCCCGTCTTCGCCGAATCACGGTTGGACACGCCGGAATTGGCGCCGGTCCGGGCCGCGCTCGACCGCATTCTGGATGGCCACATGCCCTACCCCGCGGTCGTGGTGCGCCCGTACGGCGTGCTGGTCGCCGCCAACGCCGCTTTCGAGCTGCTCACCGACGATGCGGCGCCCGAGCTGCTCGCCCCGCCGATCAACGTGCTGCGTCTGGCGCTGCATCCGGACGGCCTCGCCCGCCGGGTGCTGAACCTGCCGGAGTGGGGCAGGCACGTGACCGAGTCACTGCGCGGGCGCGCGCTGCGCAGTCCCGATCCCGAGCTGGACGCTTTCATCGCCGAGTTGACGGGCTATCTGCCCGCCGCCGAGCCCGGCCCCGACCACCTCGGTTTCGCCGTCCCGCTGCGGTTGCGCAGCGAGGAGGGCGAACTGCGGCTGATCACCACCATCACGTCCTTCGCGACCGCCGTCGACGTCACGCTCTCGGAACTGCACCTGGAGGCCTTCCTCCCCGCCGACGACCACACCGCGGCCGTCCTCCGCGCCCGCGCCGACCGCCGCTGACGCCAGCCGCCCCCACACGGTCATCGCACGCCACCCTGTGACGCGTGGAAACGCGTATATGGGAACGGCTCACCGGCGGCTGGCGCGCCGGTAGCCGATCACCGCGGGCACCGCGAAGACGACGACCGCGCCGATCGACCAGACGAAGGTCATCGTGAGGGGGTGGGCCAGCGGGCCGCCCAGCGAGAGCGCCTTCATGGTGTCCACCGCGACCGACATCGGCTGGTTGCGGACCACGGGCTGGATCCACGGCGGGAAGGCGATCAGCGGGACGAAGCCGGTGCTGAAGAACATCAGCAGCGAGGTGAGGATCGTGATTCCCTCCACCAGCGCCGCTTTCGCGGTGAAGACCGCGATGGCGGTGACCATGGTGGCGAACGCCAACCCGAAGAGCACCGGAATGAACACGAACAGCAGCCCGGCCGGCAACCCCTGGTGGAAGCGGAAGCCGAGCGCATAGCCCACGACGAGGACCACGAGCGTGCCGAGCAGAATCCGGCAGCCCTCGGCCAGGATCCGGGCGATCAGCCCGGAGGACCGGTGCACCGGCAGCACCCAGAAACGGGCGAGCAGTCCCGCGTCGCGTTCCCGGCCGAGCATCACCCCGCCCGCTATCGCGCCGCTCAGCGCGCCGACGATGGCGACCATCGGCACGGACCCGTACAGCGCGTCGGTGCCGGAGAACTTCGCGATCTGATTGCCGATGACGATGTCGAGCATCAACAGCAGCAGGCACGGGATGATCAGCGTCTCCAGCAGCGCCACCGGACTGCGGGACCAGCGCACCAGCAGGCGTTGGGTCTGGATCGCGGTGTGCCGCAGCAACGAGACCGGCGAGCTCTCGCCGTGCGACAGCGTCGGGTGTTGGGTCGTCACAATCATCACGCCCTCCTCGAGCTCAGCCGGATCGCCGTCGGCACACAGACGACCAGAATCGCCGCCGCCCACAGCAGCGGCGGACCCATCAGCGCCCAGCTCACCTCGCCCGCATTGCCTTTCGTGTCGCCCGCCAGCGCGCGCAACGCGATGACGAACTGCGAAACCGGCTGGTTGCGCACGAAAGGCTGGATCCAGCTGGGGAATTGGTCCGCGGGAGCCAAACCCGTCGAGAGCATGCCGAGGATCAACGGCGGCAGCACCAACGCCTGCGTGGTCGCCTCCGGACTCTTGGCCAGCGTCCCGATGACGTCGCCGCCCAGCGTGAACACGATGCCGATGAGCAACGAGAAGGCCAGGAATCCGAGCGTGTGCCAGCCGTCGAGCCGGAAGCGGAAGCCGATCACGTGTCCGCAGACCAGCGCCGCCGCTATCGCGATGAACAGCCGGAACACATTGCCGGACATGCGCGCACCGACCGGAACGAGCGGACCGATCGGCATCGAACCGAAGCGGCGGTCGATCCCGGCGACGACGTCGGTGGCCGACCGGAACGCGGCGCCGATCGCGGTGAACGCACAGGCCTGCAGGATGACGATGGGCATCATGAACTGCGCGTAGCTGCTGAATCCGGTGCCGATGAAGGTCATCACCGTTTTCAGCGGAATGTAGAAGCTCGCGGTGAAGGCGACGGGCGCGACGACGGAGCTGAGCACCTCGCCGCTCTTGATCGCGGGCGTCACCAGCCTGGTGGTGAGCACCCACCACTGTTGCACGCGGACCGGCGTGGCGCGGGTCTCGGTCAGCCAGGTGCCCGCGGTCATCCGGCCGCTCCCGTCTCCGTGGCCGCCAGGTGGCCGGTGAGCTGGAGGAACACGTCGTCGAGGGAAGGACGGCGCAGGGCGATGTCGACCAACTGGATGCCCGACGAGTCCAGCCTGCGCAGCGCCTCGGCGAGCGTCTTCGCGCCCTCGGGAGCGGGGATCGCGATGCGGTCGGACTCCGGTGTGAGGGCGGCCCGATTCTCCTCGGGCAGTAGTGAACCCAGCGCGGCCGCGATGGCGGGCAGATCCTCCAGCCGCAGCGGGACCACCTCGCAGTAGCTGCCTCCGGTGCGCGACTTCAGCTCGTCGGCGGTGCCTTCGGCGATGACCACGCCGTGATCGATGACGATGATCCGATCGCACAGCGCGTCGGCCTCTTCCAGGTACTGCGTGGTGAGCAGCGTGGTGATGCCGTGTTTGCGGAAGCCGGACACCAGATCCCACACGCCCTGGCGGCTGCGCGGATCCAGGCCCGTCGTCGGCTCGTCGAGGAACACCACGTCGGGCCGCACGACGAGTCCGCACGCGATATCGATGCGCCTGCGCATACCGCCGGAATAGGTGCCCACCCGCCTGTCCGCGGCCTCGACCAGGTCGAATTCGGCGAGCAGTTCGTCGGCGCGCGCCCGCGCGGCGGGTTTGCGCAGTCCCATGAGCCTGCCGAACATGACCAGGTTCTCGTAGCCGCTGAGCATGTCGTCCAGCGCCGCGAACTGCCCGGTCAGCATGATCGAGCGGCGCACCGCCGCCGGATCGGCGACCACGTCGTAGCCTGCGACCTGCGCGCGGCCGCGATCCGGCGCGATGAGCGTGGACAGGACGTTCACCATGGTGGTCTTGCCCGCGCCGTTCGGGCCGAGGATGCCGAGCACCTCACCCTGCGCGGCGGTGAAATCCACGCCGCGCAGGGCGCGCACCGGGCCGAAGGATTTCTCCACGCCTTCCACCACAACTCCGCTGTCGTTCACTGCATGCCTCCAAGTTGCTCGTCGAGCACACGCGCGATGATCGGCAGCACGTGTGGTGCGGTCATTTCGTCGTGGGTGACCTCGACGTCGTAGTTGGTGATCGCACCGGTGACGTACGGACGCCAGCCCTCGGGGCCGAAGATGTCCGAACTGTCCACGGTGGCACTGAAATACAGGGCGTCGCCGTGGTAGACGGGACGCTGATACCCGGTTCTGGTGCGCGCCGAGGCGTTGTAGGAGCCCGCCATTCGCTCGAGGGTGTCGGCGTCCACCAGGGCCACGCCGCCGGTCCGCTCGGCGATCAGCGCGGCCGCCTCCTGCGCCGTGGCATCGGCGGGGACGTCGTCGATGCCGAACACCGCGCCGAAGGTGCTGACGAACGAGCCCGCGGTGAGCGGCTCGATGCTGTCGCCGTCGATGTCCGCGGTGTCGGCGTCCAGCAGGGCGAGCACGCCGACGGACGCGCCCTCCTGTTCGAGCCGGGTGGCCATGGCGTGCGCGATGAGCCCGCCGAACGACCAGCCGAGCAGGTGATACGGACCTTCCGGCTGCACAGCGCGGATCTCGCGCACGTAGCGGTCGGCGAATTCCTCGATGCTGCGCACGGACGGTTCGCGGCCGCTCAGATCCGGCGCTTGCAGACCGTAGATCGGGCGGCCTGGCGCGAGCGCCTCCGCGAGACCCAGGTAGGTCCACGACATTCCGGACGACGGGTGGATGCAGAACAGCGCGGGTGCGTCGCCGCCCGGGCGGATCGGCAGCAGCACGTCGAGACCGAGGGCCGTGCCCGGCGCGGGTTGCGCCGCGGCGGCGGCGAGTTCGGCCATGGCCCGCTCCTCTTCCGCGCCCGCCGCGCGCGCCTCCGGGGTGGACGCGAATGCGGCGGCGACACCGAGCGCTTCGACCCAGAGGCGGGAGAGCTCGGCGACTTCGGCGCGGTCCAGCAGCGTCGCGGGGAAGCCGAAGGTGGCGCGCAGCCGGTCGCCGAGGACCACCGCGTTCACGTCGATCTCGGCTTGCAGCGGCACGTCCTGGCACTCGGTCGCGGGCAGATCGCCGAGCTCCTCGGTGGGCAGCCAGCCGAGTCCCTCCAGGCCGGGCGGGATCTCGCCGGTGGCGTAGCGGCCCAGGTAGTTGAAGGCGACGCGGCCCGGCAGGCGACGCGGAAATTGTTCGGCGGTCTGGTGATTCAGGTAGCGCAGCAGGCCGAACCCGATGCCCTTGTCGGGCACCGCGAGCAGCTGGTGCTTGATCGCGCGGATCGCCTGCCCCAGCGCGGGGCCACCGGCCCATGCCTCGTCGACGTCCACCGTCCCGAGGTCCAGCCGCACCGGGTAGATGCTGGTGAACCACCCGACGGTCCGGGACAGGTCGGCGCCGGGGATCACTTCCTGCTGACGACCGTGCCCTTCCAATCGCACCAGGACGCTGCGCTCCTGGCTCGCGCGCCACTTGTGCACGGCGAGGGCCAGCGTGGTGAGCAGCGCGTCCTCGACGCCGCCGTGGAACAGCGCGGGCAGCGTGGTCAGCAGCGCGGCGGTGACCGCCTCGGACACCTCCGCCTCCACCATGCGCAGCTGCCCCGCCTGATCCACGGCCGGATCCAGCTCGCGGCCGCCGATCAGCGGATCGGGTCCGTCGATCAGGTCGCGCCAGTAGTCGAGTTCGGCGACCCGCGCGGCGCTGTGCGCTTCCTCGGCCAGCGCGTGCGCCCAGCGCCGCATCGACGTGCCGGTGTCGGCGAGCACCGGCGTCGCGCCCGCCGAGACCTGAGCCCAGGCGGCCATCAGGTCGGGCACCAGGATCCGCCAGGACACCCCGTCCACGACGAGGTGGTGCGCGATCACGATGAGGCGACCGGACCGGCTGCGATCACCGGCCTCGCCGACCGGATCGAGCCAGAGGAACTGCAACACCACACCGCGCGCCGGGTTCAGCCGGTTCATCGCGGAATCCAGTTCGGTGAGCGCGTATTCGCGCAGGTCGACCGTGTCCGCGTCGGCGGCGAACTCGATGCGGCGGATCAGGCTCGCCACATCGACGCTGCCCGGTTCGGACACCTCGAGCCGCACGTCCGGGTCGTGCAGCAGCCTGGCGCGCAGCATGTCGTGGCGGTCGACCACGGCCGCGATCGTCGCCGCCAGCTGCTCGGCGCGGATGCCGACGGGCAGTTCCAATACCGCGGTCTGCGCGAAACGGTCGTAGTCGCCGCCGCGTTCGATCATGTACCGCACGATCGGCGGCAGCGGCATCTCGCCGACCCCGCCGCCGGGCAGCTCCTCGAGCACCACCAGCTCACCCGCGGCGTCCGCCGCGGCGGCCAGCGCGGCGACGGTGCGGTGCTCGAACACCTGCAACGGGGTGATGGTCACGCCGCCTTGCCTGGCGCGGGAGACCAGTTGGATGGCGAGGATGCTGTCGCCGCCGAGCGCGAAGAAGGAGTCCTCGGCGCCGACCCGCTCGCGGCCCAGGAGTTCCGCGAAGACCACCGCCAGAGTCTCCTCGGTGGGCGTGCGTGGTGCGACGTACTCGATCCGTTCGTCGGCGAACACCGGTTCCGGCAGTGCTTTCCGGTCGAGCTTGCCGACGGCGTTGAGCGGAATCGCGTCGAGCACCACGAAGGCCGCGGGCACCATGTAGCCGGGCAGTGCCGCGGCGGCGTGCGCGCGCAGCCCCTCGACGTCCAGCTCGACGCCGGATTCGTGGACCACGTAGGCGGCCAGTGCGGTGCCGCCGGCTGGGCCGCGGACGCCGAGCGTCACGGCGAATTCCACGCCATCGGCCCGGCCGAGCACGGCGTCGATCTCGCCGAGCTCGATGCGCTGGCCGCGCACCTTCACCTGGAAATCGGTGCGGCCGACGTATTCCAGTTCACCGTCGCCGTCCCAGCGCACCAGGTCGCCGGTCCGGTACATCCGCTCCCCCTCCGTCCCATAGGGATTCGCGACGAAGCGGGTGGCGTTCAGATCGGGGCGGGCGTGATAGCCGCGCGCCAGGGAGGGACCGGCGAGATAGAGCTCTCCCGCGACACCCACCGGCACCGGGCGCAGCCGCCCGTCCAGCACCAGCACCGACGCGCCGCGAATGGGACCGCCGATGGTCACCGGCGCGTCCACCGACAGCGCACCCGAACCCGTCGCCCAGATGGTGGATTCGGTAGGGCCGTACAGGTTCACCATGGTCCGGTCCGGCGCCCAGCGTTCCACCAGCTCCGCGCCGACCGCCTCGCCCGCCACCGCCAGCACCCGCAGACTCGACACCCGCGCCGGATCCACCGTGGCCAGCGCCGACGGCGTGATCACCGCGTGCGTCACGCGTTCGGCCTCGATCAGTTCGGCCAGGGCGTCCCCGCCGAACACCTCCGGCGGCGCGACCACCGAGGCGCCGCCCGCGCCGAAGGCCATGATCGCCTCGAACACCGACGCGTCGAAACTCGGTGAGGCGACCTGCAATACGCGCGCGTGCTCGTCCAGCGCCAGCGACTCGCGCTGCGCGGCCACGAGATCGGCGATGCCGCGATGTGAGACCGTCACGCCCTTCGGCGTTCCGGTGGAGCCCGAGGTGTAGATCATCCACGCCGGGTGGTCCGGCAGGATCGTCACGCGCGGCTCGTCGGCGCGCAGCGGTGCGTCGTCGGCCGCGCGCCAGCGGGCGGCGAAGGTCGCGTCGTCGAGGACCAGCCACCGCGTGTCCTCGGGCAGCTGCGGCCGGTGCGCGGCGACGGTGAGCCCGAGCACCGCACCGGAATCGGTGAGCATGTGCTCGATGCGGTCCACCGGATGCTTCGGGTCGACCGGGAGGAAGGCCGCGCCCGCCGCGGCGGCCGCCCACATGCCGACCAGCAGCTCCGCGCCCCTGGTCAGCCCGAGCGCCACCACCGTCTCCGGTCCCGCGCCCGCCTCGATCAGCAGGCGGGCGAGTTGAGCGGCGCGGGCGGCCACTTCGCGGTAGGTCAGTGTCGCGCCCGCGGCGACCACCGCGGCGCGCTCCGGATACGCGTCCGCCGTCGCCGCGAACACCTCGGGCAGAGTGCGCACCCCGGCGGATTCCGGGCCGCGCGCGGGAGCCAGTTCGGCGCGCTCCAGCGGCACCAGCAGATCGATGTCGCCGAGGCGCTGCCCCGGATCGGCGACGACCGCGGCGAGCACCCCGAGCCACCGGCGGGCGAGGGTGTCGACCGTCGGCGCGTCGAACAGGTCGGTGGCATAGGTCAACGTGGCATCGATGCCCGCGCGCTGGGTTCCCTCGGGCTGGGTTCCCTCGAGCGGGGTTTCATCGAGCGGGGTTTCATCGAGCTGAGCGCCGTCGAAGCGCTCACGCAGGTCGAGCGTCAGGTCGAACTGTGCCGCGTCGCGATCCAGATCCTCCACGTCGATGCGCAGGCCGGGCAGCTCGAGCGCCGGTTCGACGAAGTTCTGCAAGGAGAGCGAGACCTGGAAGATCGGGTGGTGCGCGGTGGACCTGGTCGGGTTCAGCACCTGCACGAGGCGTTCGAAGGGCACGTCGGCGTTGCCGAAGGCGTCCAGATCCGACGAGCGCACCGCGCTGAGGAATTCGCGGAAGGTCAGGTTCGGGTCGACCGGTGTGCGCAGCGCGAGGGTGTTCACGAACATGCCCACCATCTCGTCCAGCGCGGCCTCCCCGCGCCCGGCGACCGCGGTGCCGATCACCACGTCCTCGGCGCTGCCCAGCCGCGCGAGCAGCACCGCGAGGGCGGCGTGCACCAGCATGAACATGCTGACGTCGGCGTCGGCGGCCAGCTCGGCCATGGCCCGGTGCAACCCCTGCTCGACCGCGAAATCCAGGTCGGCGCTGCGCATCGACTGCACCGCGGGGCGCGGCCGGTCGGCGGGCAGCTCCAGCAGATCCGGTGCGCCCGAGAGCGATTCGGTCCAGAAGCGAATCTGGCTCGCGGCCGGCGATTCCGGATCGGACTCGTCGCCGAGCAGTTCCCGGTGCCACAGCGCGAAATCGGTGTACTGCACCGGCAGCGCGGCCAACGCCGCCTCCTGGCCCATCGTGGCCGCGGCGTACGCGGTCATCAGGTCGGTGGCCAGCGGCGCCATCGACGCGCCGTCCGCGCTGATGTGGTGCACCACCAGGACCACGACGTGCACCGGCGTCGCGCGCCCGTTGCCGTCGGCCGTGTGCAACCGGAACAGTCCGACCCGCAGCGCCGGCTCGGTCACCAGGTCGAATCCGACACCGGCCAGTGCGGCGATCCGATCACGCAGCGGCGCACCGGGTTCGGTGACGACCGCGTGGAGCTCGGGCGCCACGGCGTCGGCGCCGAGGACCACCTGCCGCGGCCCCTCGGCGTCGGCCGGGTACATGGTGCGCAGGCTTTCGTGCCGGTCGATCACGGCCCGCAGCGCGCGCCGCATGCCCGCAACGTCCAGTTCACCGGTGAGCCGCAGCGCGACAGCGATGTTGTAGGCGGGCGAGGTGGGGTCGAGCCGGTTGAGCACCCACATCCGCTGCTGGGCGGGTGAGAGCGGGATACGGTCCGGCCGGATGCGCGGTGCCAGCGCGAAGCGGGCGCGCGCCCCCGGCGCGGCGGGGACCACCCGCGCCGACAGTTGCGCGACAGTAGGGGCGTCGAACAGGTCCCGCAGCGCGATCGTGGCGCCGAGCGCCGCGTTGACCCTGGCCACCACCTTGGTCGCGCTGAGCGAGTTGCCGCCCAGTTCGAAGAACGAGTGGTCGATGCTGACCCGCTCGGCGCCGAGCACCTCCGCGAACACCTCGGCGACCGCCTGCTCCACCGTCGTGCGCGGCGCCAGGTACCGGCGCAGGAACGCGGCGAAATCGGGCACGGGCAGCGCGTTGCGATCCAGCTTGCCGACCGGTGTCAGCGGCACCTCGTCCAGCACGACGAGATAGCCGGGCACCATGTAGCCGGGCAGCGCGCCCGCGATGCGCGAGCGCAGCCGTTCGGTGTCGTATTCGGCCTCCTCGCCGAGGGATTCGCGGCCCACGTCGCTGAGCACCACGTAGGAGACGAGCACGGTCTCCCCCGCCGGGCCAGGCATGCCGACGGTCGCGGCGTATTCCACGTGGTCGTCGGCCGCGAGCACGGCGTCGATCTCGCCGAGTTCGATGCGCAGGCCGCGGATCTTGACCTGGAAATCGCTGCGGCCCAGGTACTCCAGCTCCAGCACCGGTCCACGGGTGCGCTCGGATTCGACCCAGCGCACCATGTCGCCGGTGCGGTACATCCGCTCTCCGCGCGCACCGTACGGGTTCGCCACGAAGCGGCCCGCGGTCATCGCGAACCGGTTGAAGTAGCCGCGCGCGATGGCGGGACCGGCGAGGTACAGCTCGCCCTCCACACCGACCGGCACCGGACGCAACCAGGCGTCGAGCACCATGACCGCGGCGCCGCGGATCGGTCCGCCCATGGTGATCGGCTTCCCCGCCTCCAGTTCACCCGGCCCGGTGGCCCAGATGCTGAACTCCGTTGGGCCGTAGAGGTTCAGCATGCGCCTGCCGATGGACCACTGCGCGGTCAGCTCCGGCCCGACGGCTTCGCCCGCGACCGACAGCACGCGCAGGTCGGGCAGGCCGCTCGGATCCATGGTGGCCAGCACCGACGGCGTGATCACCGCGTGGGTGACCCGCTCGGCGCGCAGCAGGTGCTCGAGCTCGGCGCCGCCGTACACCTCGGGCGGCGAGAGCACCAGCTGCCCGCCCACCGCGTGCGCGGTGAGCAG
Organism: Nocardia sp. bgisy118; assembly: GCF_057708605.1. Classification (NCBI taxonomy): domain Bacteria; kingdom Bacillati; phylum Actinomycetota; class Actinomycetes; order Mycobacteriales; family Nocardiaceae; genus Nocardia; species Nocardia sp. bgisy118. The sequence goes on from NZ_JBYISM010000022.1 coordinate 86,721, forward strand.
CTCGAAGACCGAGGCGTCGAAGCTCGGCGAAGCGACCTGCAACGCCTTGACCGTGGGATCCAGGTCCAGCGATTCGCGTTGCGCCGTGGTGAGATTCGCTACGCCGCGATGGCTGAGCAGCACCGCCTTCGGCTTGCCGGTGGAGCCCGAGGTGTAGATCAGGTAGGCGGTCTGGTCCATCCGGATGGCGCCGCCGCGCTCCTCGTCGGTGAGGGGTCCGTCCGGGACCGTCATCGCCCTGCGGATGGTGTTGAGGTCGTCGAGCAGCAGCCAGTCGATGGTGCTCGGCAGGGTTTCGCCGGTGGCGCGCACGGTCACGCCGATGGGCGCTTGGGAATCGGTGAGGATGTGCTCGATCCGTTCCACCGGATAGTTCGGGTCCAGCGGCAGGAAGGCCGCGCCCGTCTTGACCAGCGCCCACACCGCGACCACCGACTCGATCGAGCGAGTGAGGGCGAGCACGACGAAGATCTCGGCGCCGATGCCGCGGCGGAGCAGCACCCTGGCGTACCGGTTCGACCAGGCGTCCAGCTCGCGGTAGGTCATGCTGTCGCCGTTCGCGCTCACCGCGACGGCGTCGGGATTCACCGCGGCGCCCGCGGCGAGGATCTCGGGCAACGTGCGCTGGGGCACCGAGTCGATGCCGTGCACGGGCAGCAGGGCGGCGCGCTCGACGGCGTCGCAGTGCTGCAACCGCGCGACGCCGGACTCCGGCTGCTCGGCGATCTGCTCGAGCAGCAGGACGAAACGGTCGAGCAACCTGCGCGCGTGCCGCTCCGTCAGCTGGTCGGCCATGAACTTCACCGTGACCCGCAGCTTGTCGCCCGCCTCGCCGGGCAGCCCGTGCAGCGGAATCACCATCAGGTTCAACGGATACGGCGTCGCGTCGGTGCCCGCGATGTCGAGCACCCGCATGCCCGCGATGTCCAGCGACTGCGACAGCGCTTCCCGATCGATCGGGTACGACTCGAAAACGGTGAGAGTGTCGAACAATTCGGCGAGGCCGACCGCCTGGTGGATGGCCGCGAGTCCCACGTGCTGGTGATCGAGCAGCCGCGCCTGCTCGGACTGCACGCGGGCCAGCAGGTCGGCGACGCGTTCGGCGGGGTCGAGCCGGATCCGCACCGGGAGGGTGTTGATGAACAGGCCGACCATGTCCTCGACGCCCGGCAGCTGCGGCGGCCTGCCGGACACGGTGCCGCCGAACACCACGTCGGTGCGTCCGGTCAGCATGGCGAGCAGCAGCGCCCACGCCGCTTGGACGGCCGTGTTCACGGTCGCGCCCGCCGCGCGGGTGGTCGCCTCCAGTCGCGCGACCGCCTCGGCGGACAGATCGACCGACACCATGCCGGACTCGGTGGACTGGAACCCGGCCAGTGTCGGCACCGCGCGGGTGGGGGCATCGATCCCGGCCAGCGCTTCGCGCCAGGCGGCGAGGGATGCGGACGCCGCTGCGCCGGTGATCATCTCGGCGACCGGACCGGGCGCAGCGGCAGGTTCGGCAGCGGCCGCCTCGGCAGCGGCCGCCTCGGCAGCGGCAGGTTCGGCTGTCGGCTGTTCGGCCTCGGTCGGCTGTTCGGCCGTCGCGACGCCCGCGGGTTCGACAGGCGCGGACGCGGCGACAGCGGCGGCGAGCCCGGCGGCGCTCTCGGCGGCTTCCTGTTCGGCGAGCCAGGCGAGGAAGCCGCGATAGGACGGTGCGGGGGCGAGCACCTCCGCAGCACTCGCACCGGCACCGGACGCGACGTACACGGTCAGCAGCTCGCGCACCAGCAGCGGCGTCGACCAGCCGTCCAGCACCAGGTGGTGGTTGGTCATCAGCAAGGTGTAGGTGTCGTCGTCGGTGCGGATGAGCTGGAAGCGCAGCAGCGGCGGACGGGTGAGATCGAAGCGAGTGTTCGCGTCGAGCGCCAGGATTCGGTCGAGCTCCCTCGTGCGCTCGGACGGCTCGGAGAGATGCGTGAGATCCAGTTCCTGCCAGCGCACTTCGGCGTCGGCGAGCACCAGTTGGCGTGGTCCGTCCGGTGTCTCCACGAACGCGACGCGCAGATTCTCGTGCCGGTCCACCAGCACCTGCGCCGCGGCGCGCAGGCGGGCGGCGTCCACCCGGCCCGCGAGGGTGAGCCGGGACTGCACGGTGTAGCCGTCGGCGGTGTCGGTGTCGTACCAGGCGTGGAAGAGCAGACCGTATTGCAGTGGCGAGAGCGGCCACACGTCGGACAGGTTCGGGTAGATGCGCTCCCAGCCATCGATCTGGGGCTGAGTCACCGTGGTGAGCGGGAAGTCAGAGGGTGTGTGCCCACCGGCGCCGGTCGTCCGCGCGTGCGCGGCCAGCGCGGCGAGCGCGGTGGCCCACTGTTCGGCGAATTCGCGGACGTCGTCCTCGCCCAGCAGCTCGGTGGCGTAGGCCCAGGTGACCTCCAGCCCGTCGGCGCCCATGATGGCGTTGACGTCGATCACGGCGGGCAAGGGCGAGCGGTCGTCCTGTGTCGCGGCGAATCGCCTCGGCAGCCAAGGCCCTTCGGGTCCGACCGCAGCGCGGCCCAGGTAGTTGAAGCTGATCTGCGGGGTCGGCCCGGCGGCCAGCTCCGCGGCGGTCCGCGGGTTCAGGTGGCGCAGCATGCCGTATCCGACGCCACGGTCCGGAATGGCGCGCAGCTGCTCCTTGGCGGCCTTGATCGCCAGACCGGCCGCGGGCCCGCCCGTGAAAGCCTCGTCCAAGTCGATACCGGCGAGATCGATCGCCACCGGGTACACGCTGGTGAACCAGCCGACCGTGCGAGCCAGATCGGCGCCGGGCAGCACCGACTCCTCGCGCCCGTGACCCTCGAGGGTGAACAGCGCGCCGGTCCTGGCCCGCCAGCGCGCGACCGCCATGGTGAGCGCGGCCAGCAGCACGTCGTCGGCGCCGCAGTGGAACAGCGCGGGCACCGTGTCCAGTACGGCGGTGGCGACGTCCACGGGCACGGTGGTGCGCACCTCGGCCGCGGTGGCCACGGTGTCCACCGCCGGATCCGCGGGCCGCGCGCCGAAGGGTGCGTCCGGGGTGGCCAGCACGCGCTGCCACACGGGCAGTTCGGTCGCACGCGACTCGGCCTGCTCGATGTTCGCGTGCGCCCAGCGGCGGTAGGAGGTGCCGACGGGTTCCAGCTCGCCGCCGGAGAAGGCAGTGGCCAAGTCGGGCAACAGGATTCGCCAGGAGACACCGTCGGTGACCAGGTGGTGCAGCACCAACCAGAGCCGGGTCCCCTCGGCGATGCCACGGCCGTCGTCGGCAATGCCGACATCACCGGCGATGCGCGCATCCATCGGGTCCGCATCGGCGCTGCCGACTCCGTCTGTGGCACTCATGTCGATTCCACGGCTACTGGCGGCGTCAACGCCGACGTGAGTCCCGACAGCTGTTCCACCGGCAGCGCCCGGGGCGGCAACACCGGTCCTGTCGCCAGTGCCGGTGCCAGTGGTGTCGCCGACGGATGCGCCCGCAGCCGAATTCGGCTCCACCAGAACGAACCGAAGGACAATCCCCGCGGCCGGATCCAGCCGATCGGCGGCGCGCTGCAAGGCGTACTCGCAACTCGCCTCGAGGTCTTCGCCGACGGTCACCGAGTCGATGCAGTCGGCCGCACGCACCGAACCCGGGTCCGCGACAACCCATTCCCAGCCGACCTCGGCCTTCCGCAGGGTGCTGCGCAGCGCGTCGTGGTGATCGAGCAGCGCCTGCACCGCCTCGGTGAGGCGGGTGCGGTCGCCGTCCGGCGGCAGCGCGATCAGGACGGCCTGGCTGTACCGGTTCCAGGTCTCGCCTTGGTCGAGCATCGCGTGCACGATCGGGGTGATCTCCACCGGACCCATGCCACCGCCGGGCAATTCGAGCACGGCGGCGGCGGCCGCGTCGGTGGCGACGGCGGCCAGCGCGGCCACCGTCTTGCGCTCGAACACATCGCGCGCGCTGAACCGCAGCCCGGCGGTGCGGGCGCGGGAGACCAGCTGGATGGAGATGATGCTGTCGCCGCCGAGGGCGAAGAAGTTCTCGTCCACGCCCACCGCGTCCAGGCCGAGCACCTCCGCGTAGAGGCCGGCGAGCGTCTCCTCGCGCGGAGTGGAGGGCGGGCGGCGCACGGTGGTGCGCATGCCGAAATCGGGTGCGGGCAGCGCCCTGCGGTCGACCTTGCCGACCGGCGTCAGCGGCACGCTGTCCAGCACCATGATCACCGTCGGCACCATGTACGCCGGAAGACGTTCGCCGACAGCGGCTTTCAGCGCCTCGGGCTGTACTTCGACGCCCGGCGCACCGAGCACGTAGGACACCAGCGCGGTGGCCCCGCTCGGGGTGGTCGCTCCGATGGTGAGGGCGAACTCGACCTCGGGCTGCCGCTCCAGTGCGGCGTCCACCTCGCCGAGTTCGATGCGGTAGCCGCGCACCTTCACCTGGAAATCGCCGCGGCCGACGTAGTCCAGCTCCAGCCTGCCCGCGCGGCGCCGCCACCGCACCAGGTCGCCGGTGCGGTACATGCGCGCGCCCGGCTCGTACGGGTCCGCGACGAACCGGCTCGCGGTGAGCCCGGTGCGCTGGTGGTAGCCACGCGCCACGGCGGGCCCGCCCAGGTACAGTTCGCCGACCACACCGGGCGCGACCGGCCGCAGCCACGGGTCTAGCACCAGCCCGACGACCCCGCGGGCGAGGCTGCCGATGCTCACCGGCCCCTGCGGTGTCAGTGGCACGCTCACGGTGACGGTGACCGTGGTCTCGGTGGGGCCGTACCCGTTGAGCAGCGTGCGGCCCGCCCACTTCGCCACCAGCTCCGGCGGACACGCGTCGCCGCCGACCACCACGGTGCGCAGATCCGGCAGCGTGTCCGGGTCCAGCGAACCGACCACGGCCGGTGTGACATTCAGATGGGTGACCCGCTGCTCGCGCAACACCTGCGCCAAGTCCTCGCCCGCGTAGGCGGCGGGCGGCACGACGGCGATCGATGCGCCCACCGCGAACGCGACGAGCAGCTCCTCGACCGAGATGTCGAAACTCGGCGAGACCGCGTGCGCCACTACCGCGTTCGCGTCCACGCCGAACGACGCGCCGGATGCCGCGACCAGGTTCGCGAGCCCGCGATGGGTCACGGTGACGCCCTTGGGCATTCCCGTCGACCCGGACGTGTAGATGAGATAGGCGGGCTGGTCGAGAGCGATCGCGGCCGACCGTTCGGCATCCGTGACGGGCGCCGAATCCTGGCGCCCCACGATCTCGTCCGTCTCGGGATCGTCGAGCGTCAGCCAGGTGATGCTGTCGGGCAGCGCCGGACGCGCGTCTGCCACCGTGAGCCCGGCGACGACGCCGCTGTCCGCGATCATGTACTCGATGCGGTCGGCGGGATAGCCGGGATCGACCGGCACGAACGCGGCGCCGGTCCGCGCCACGCCCCAGACCGCGAGCACCGATCGCAGCGAGCGCGGAACAGCGACGGCCACCGCGGTTTCCGGTCCGGCGCCCGCCGCGATGAGCAACCGCGCGAGGCGGTTGGCGTAGGCGTCGACCTCCCGATACGTCAGCGCCGTGCCGTCGGCGCGGACGGCGATCGCGTCCGGATCGATGGCCGCGCCGTCGGACAGGATCTCGAGCAGCGTGCGCGGCGGCACCGAGCCGGGTCCGCGCGCGGGGGCGAGCTCGTCCCGCTCCTCGGGCGAGAGCACCGACAACTCGGACAGCGGCGCGGCCGGCCCCGCGGCCAGGAAACGATGCAGGAAGTCGAGAAACCTCCGGTGCTGGGCGGCCAGTTCCTCGTCGTCGTAGAGGTTGGGGTTGGCCTGGAAATCGAGGTGCGTGTTCTCCGCGCCCATGCCCGGATACAGATTCAGGAACAAGTCCTCGATCGACCCGGAGGTCAGCACGTGCATCCGGCCGGTGACCTCGCCGAGCCGAATCCTGGTGTCCCCCATCATGAGATTGACCGTCGGGCCGAACGAGACCGCCTCGTCCACCGACCAGCCAAGATCGCGGACGATGTCCTCCTGGCGGTACCGCTGCCTGCGCAGCGCCGAGGTCAGCTCGTGCTGCGCGGCGCGAATCAACCCGCCGACGGTGCCCCTGGCGCCGAGCGGCAGCCGCAGCGGCACCACGTTGGCGATCATGCCGCCGGAGCGCCGCAGCACCGCGGTGGTGCGCCCCGAGACCGGCAGGCTCAGCATCACCTCGGGCGCGCCGGTCATCGCGCCGAGGTAGGCGCCGAACGCGGCCACCACGACGGGCGCCACGCTGGTCGAATGCTCCTTCGCCGCCGCGTCCAGCAATTCCGCGGTGGCGGAGGGCAATTCGCCCGCCACGAGGCTGGGGTGCGCGTCCACGTCGGCCGCGCGTCCGGCCAGGCTGACCGGTTCGGCCATGCCGACGAGATGCTCGCGCCAGTACTGCGCGTCGGCGGCGAAACGGTCCGAATCCCGGTAGGCCACGTCCGCGTCGACGATGGTGCGCAGATCGGCGGCCTTGTTCGCGGGCGGCTCGCCGCCGGCCGGCCCGGCGTTGTACAGCTCGGCGGTGCGCTGCAGCACGCTCATGGCGCCGAAGCCGTCCAGCAGGATGTGGTGGATGCGCTGGTACCAGTACCAGTGATCGTCGCCGAGGCGCAGCATGGCGGACTTGGCGAGCCGGTCGCGCAGCAGATCCAGCGGGGCGGTGTACTCCGCGCGCATCCACGCCCGCGCGGCCTCCGCCGGATCGGGCTCGCCGCGCAGGTCGACGAGCAACGTCTCGTCCTCGAGCGAGGTGTCGATCATCTGATAAGGGAAGCCGTCCACCTCGATCAGCCGCACATAGCCGCTCCCGAACTCGTGCACGGCCTGGCGCGCCACGTCGGCCAGCAGATCCAGGTCGAGCGCGCCGCGGAACTCCACGTACTGCGCGATCGAGATCGGAATGTCACCCGCGAAGTGCTGCGCGAACCAGATGCCGCGCTGGGCCGCGGAGAGCGGAAAGGCGCCTGCGGGCAGGCGGCCGGCCGCGACCACTGGGGTGAGAGACGGCTGAGGCATACAAGGTCCCTGCTGGCTAAGAAAAAGACGGAGAGAACAAGTCGAGACGCGCGCGGTGCCCGCTAGGGGTGAGCGCGCTGTCGACCGCGACGGGTCTCGACTCGTGTGGGAACGAGCCTTCCCGCGGATGAGTCGACCAGCGTGCGCATAGGAGTACTTCCCCTGGAGAGTTTAGCTCCGCACGCTGGTCGACAACTCGAAATCCGCATGTCAGGGAAGGATTTCCCGCTGCGGGATGAGGCGCGGCGTCAGGATGCCTGCCGCAGCGGCGCGCGCTCGGCGTCGGTGATCGGCGCGTCCGAGCCGGTGAGGTAACGAACGAGCATCGATCGGTCGTCGAGCGCCAGCCAGCCGATGGCCTCGGTCAGCTCGCCGCGCAGCGCGGTGGTGGTGACGCCGATCGCGGCCGCCTCGACCTCACTCGAACCGGGCCCGCGCGACGTGACGAGCACCGGGGTCGCGCCGGACTTGGCGATGGCCCAGCGGGTGACGGCCGCTTCGATCGCAGGCTCCACCGCCATGGCGACCGTCGCGCCCGGTCCGGCTCCGTTGTCGAGCAGCACTCGGGCGAGCCGATTCGACCAGGAGTCGAGTTCGCCGTAGGTCAGCTCGTAGTCGCCGGTGGACACCGCGATCGCGTTCGGGTCGAAGTGGTCGACCGACGCGAGCGCGCCCGTCCTGACCAGAACGGAAGGTGCGGTGGTTTCGGTCGACATTGCGATGCTCCTCGGGATGCGGCGTTTTCTTTGTGCCTTCCAATTTCGTCTTCCGAGGCCGTTGCCGACAGGAACCCCAAGGCTGCCTCCCCACCTCCGAGGGTGAAAGATTCCCCACCCAAGGGGGAACACACGAACCGCCGGTCGCGAGCGGATGTCGCGACCGGCGGCCAGGGACGGACCGAAGATCCGGTAGAGGGCCAGGTGGGCCCATGCCTCGGCCGGGCACCTGGATGGCAATGCCGTGGCGGTCAACGGGACGCGGAGGCAGTCCGAAGCCGCGAAGGTCTCCACATCGGCCGCAGGAGTGATAACCATGTGGTCGACGTCCCTGGCGGACACGTGCCCGAAGGCGTCGACGAGGCCCAACGCGGCCAAAGCTCGCGCCGCGTCGGCAACTTGGATATCGATGTACTGAGTGGTGGGGGAGCGCACGAGGGGTAACTGTATGCACCAGGGACGGCGGCGCCAAGCTGGAAGCAAAGTCGGTAACTCTGCCAGGGACTCAGGCGGGGACCAGTTCCGATTGGACCGGGGCATCCCAGTCGATGCGGTAGCGTTGCTCGGCGCCCATGGTCTTCTCGGGGTTCATCACCGTCTTCACCATCAGCGGCATGAGCAGATTCATCATCTTGCGCGCCACCGGACCTGGCGTCTTGCTGCTGTTGATCTTCGCGGCGCGCGCCGCGATGCCCTCCACCCGCTCCCGGCGCAGCCGCTCGTAGGCCGCGAACGCCGCCTCGGGCTCGGGCAGATCCCGCAGGCACCTGGCCAGCTGCACCGCGCTCTCGATGGCGAGCGAGGCCCCCTGTCCGGAGCTGTTGGACGGCGCGTGCACCGCGTCGCCGACCAGCACCATGCGTCCGCGGTACCAGTGCGGCACCGGCGGCATGATGTGCAGGCCGCCGGTGGCCTCCAACTGCTCCGCGGTGGTGCTGCGGGCCAGCGCGCCGCCCGGAGTGTCCTCGGCGTAGGTGTCGCGCAGGATCGACAGCCAGTGCTCGGCCGGGATCGCACGGGCCTCGGTGAGCGTCAGGTATTGCTTGTGCGGCAGGTTGGCGCCCCAGAAGACTCGCCCGTCACCGGCCGACCAGTACAGGTAGTACGCCTGCTTGCCGAAGGCGAAAACCATGGTGTCGGTGGGCACTTCGGCATCGCACACGGTCGCGGCGCCGAAGCCGAGCATGCCGGTGTACTGCGGGCCGGGCGCGTTCGGATCGATCAGGTCGCGCACGGTCGAGCGGATGCCGTCCGCGCCGATCAGCACGTCCGCGGTGGCGGTGCTGCCGTCCGCGAACCGAGCGGTGACACCGTCGGCGTGCTCGTCGACGCCGACCAGGCGCTTGTCGAACTCGACCTGGACGCCCGCGGCCACCGCGTGATCGTGCAGCGTCCGGTGCAATTCGGCGCGGTCGACCAGTTGCAGCGGCGGCTCGCCTCGCAGGGCGGGCAGGTGGTGCTCCTTGCCACCCACCGAGAGGATCATCTTCGTCACCGGCTGCGCGATGCCGCGCACCGGATCGCCAGCGCCGATGATGTCGAGCGCGGCGACGCCGTTGGGGGCGAGCGCGAGCCCGCTGCCGATCCCGTAGGAGGGGCCGGGGTATGCCTCGTACACGCGGGCGTCGATGCCCGCCTTCAGCAGGGCGGTGGCCGCGACGGGCCCGGCGATGCCGCCGCCGATGACGAGCGCGGAACGGATTCTGGACATGGGGTATCTCCGTAAGTGAGTCGGGTTGGTTTCCCCGAACCGATCCGCGTACCGCGCACCCAGCTATCCTGTGGTTGCCAGCCTCGTGGCCGGGTGCGCTCGTGCGGGCACGGTTCGAGACGGTTTCATCGGGCTCGGCGGCGGTGTTGCCGCACCTCCGTCGGGCCCGGTCTCGAGTGCGTCCCTCCCGGCTACGGCCGGGCGACGGTGTCTACTGCGGTTCCCGCATCCCCCTCTCCACCATCTCGACGACGTCGGACGGCGCCATGCCACCGGCATGGAACTGCCGCCACATCGGCAGGTCGGGGAAGGTGCCGTCGACCAGCTCGGCGCGCCAGGAGCGCGCCCACGCGGCCTCGGCCTCCAGCATCGCCAGACCGTATTCGGTCTCGATCACGAACAGGCGAGGCAGCGTGCCCGCGAGCTTCTCCATCTCCCGGCGGATGCCCGCGACGATGGCGTCGAGCGCGCCGATCCTGGCGCCGAGCAACTCGATCACCTCGTCCGGCGACAGCGCGGCGACCACCGAGAGCCCCGCCGTGAAGGCGTCGTGCTCCTGCACCGGGGTGGCGATCAATTCCCTTGTCCAGTCGGACATTTCGGCGCGACCCGCGTCGGTGACGCGGTAGATGACCCGCTCAGGGCGGGCGCCGTCGCGTTCGCTGCCGACAGGTTCGAGGAAACCGGCTTTGACCATGTTCTGGACCACCGTGTAGAGCGAACCCCACTTGATGTCCATGTCCTGGTCTTTGCCGCGCTCGCGCAGCTTCGAGGCGATCTCGTAGCGGTGCATCGGCCGTTCGATGATCACCGAGAGAATCGCGAGCGCCAGCAGGTTGTTCACCTTGCGCTTCGTGGCCATGACACCTCCTTACTCGTATACGAATATACGTGCGCGAGTATTCGGGCGCAAGTATTCTTCGCACCGGTAATCATCGGGAGGTGTGGGAGATACGGTCCCGCCTAGGCTGACGGTGCGCGGAGGCAGGTGGAGTCTGCCTCCGCGCACCCCGCTCAACCGAATGTCACGCCGCGGCCAGGCTCACCCGATGACGCTCGGCATCGATGGCCAGAATCCGGACCGCCATGGTCGCGCCGACCTGCGGTTCCGTCGACCAGTGCGACCATTCGTTGCGATGCAGTAGACCGTGCACGCCGGGCGCGACCTCGAAGAACGCGCCGAAGGGCACGATCTGGACGACGGTGGCTTCGAGCACGCCCTGCACGCTGTGCGTGGCCGCGAACCGATGCCAGGCGTCCAGGTCGAAATGGGAATGGGACATGAGTACATCTCCTTTCGCTGTCCCTGGGAAATCTTGTGTCACAAGGAAAAAGCGAAGGAGGGGGCGGGCCTCGCGCCCGCCGGAGGGTCACCGGCCGACCGGGCGACCCTTCTGTGCGCGGCGTATCGCCGACCCGGCAGTCACGAATTCAACCTAGAGGCAACAGAACCCGGCGCGCAAGCCGGCGAACGCCCTGCGCCGGACGGCCGTCACCGGTGATCGTTCAGCCGACCCCGGCGGGTTCGACCTCGTCCAGGTGTTCTTCCAACAGCTTGGCGGCGACGCTCATGAGTGCCTGGTCGAGCAGCGCGCGATCGGCGGGGTCGCGATCGTCCCAGGTGTCGAGGTGGGCGCCGAGCCAGCGGCGCCAGGCCGCCTTCACCCGATCGACCTCGGCGACACCGGAATCGGTGAGGTGCAGTGCGCCGTCGTCGGCGTAGACGTAGCCCGCGCCGATGACCTTCAGCACCACCGGCTCGATCACCTCGTCGGGCACCCGGTGCGCCTGCGCGATGGTGTGCATGGTGGCCACGCCGCGAATCCTGTTGTGCAGGTATACCTGTCCCAGCGCCCAGGCTTGACCGCGGCTGAGCGGGCTGCGCGCGTCGGCGAGGACGGCGGGGAACACCGGGCCTTCGGCGCGCGCCTTGCGCATGGTCACCGCGACGGCGCGTTCCAGCAGACCCGCACGGTCGGCGTTGTCGGGTACCGAAAACCCTTCGCCCACATCGGAAGCGCCCGCGCGTGCGCTGTCGCGCAAGGGCACCTCCTTCAGGAACCAGGCCACCACGAACCCGGCCAGCGCTACCGGCACCACCCAGCGGAAGACGTGGTCGATGGTCATGGCGTAGGCGTCGATGATCGGCGCGGACTGCTCCGGCGGCAGCGCGCGCAGCGCCTCCGGGCTCGCCGCCACCTCGGGCGGCACCACCCGCACTTCGGCCAGCGCCCCGGCCAGGTTCGGGGTGAGCTGGTCGGAGTACAGGGTGCCGAACACCGCGGTGCCGAAGGCGCTGCCGAGGGTGCGGAAGAAGGTGACGCCCGAGGTCGCGGTGCCGAGATCGGCGTAGGGCACGGTGTTCTGCACGACGATGGTCAGCACCTGCATGGTCAGACCGAGGCCGAGACCGAGGATCAGCATGTAGAGCGATTCCTGCCAGATGCCGGTGTCGCGACCCATGGTCGACATCAGATACAGCCCGAGCGCCATCACCGCCGTGCCCGCGATCGGAAAGTACCGGTAGCGCCCGGTCTGCCCGACCACCTGACCGGACAGGATCGAGGTGAAGAACAGGCCGACCACCAGCGGCAGCGTGCGCACGCCCGACACGGTGGCCGAAACCCCGTCCACGTATTGGAGATACGCGGGCAGGTAGGTCATCGAGCCGAGCATGGCGAACCCGACGATGAAGCTCAGGATCGAGCACACGGTGAAGACGTTGCTGCGGAACAGCTTCATGGGCAGCATCGGCTCGGCGGCGCGCAACTCCACCGCGACGAACGCCGCGAGCAGGATCGCCGCCGCGACGAACAGGCCGATGATCTGCCACGAGGCCCAGGGATATTCCTGTCCGCCCCACTCCAGGCCGAGGATCAGGCTGGACACGCCGAGCGCGACCAGGCCGATGCCCGCGTAGTCGATGACGGGCTTGGCCGCGGCCTTGACGTGCGGGATGGTGCGCGCCGCCATCGCGATCATGACGATCGCGACGGGCACGTTGACGTAGAAGCACCACCGCCAGCTGGCGTGGTCGGTGAACAGTCCGCCCAGTGTGGGACCGATGACCGTGGTGACGCCGAAGACCGCGCCGAGCGCGCCCTGGTACTTGCCGCGCTCGCGCAGCGGAATGGTGTCGGCGATGAGGGCCATCGAGGTGACCATCAGGCCGCCCGCGCCGACGCCCTGGATGCCGCGGGCGACGATCAGCACCAGCATGCCGTTGGCCAGGCCGGCCAGCATCGAGCCCGCGATGAAGATCAGCGCGCTGAGCTGGAAGATCAGTTTGCGTCCGAACAAATCGCCGAGCTTGCCCGCCAGCGCCGTGGCCACCGCCTCGGCGAGCAGGTAGGAGGTGACCACCCAGGCCATGTGCCCGGCGCCGCCGAGATCGGCGACGATGGTGGGCAGGGCGGTGGAGACGATGGTCTGATCCAGTGCGGCCATCAGCATGCCGAGCACGATGGTGGCGAAGACGACGTTGGTCCGCCCGCGGCCGAGCGGCTCCCGGCTGGATTCTTCGGCGACAGCGACTGCACCGGTCATCGTGTCAGTATCGTCCGACGGTCACCCGGCGAACGGCCAGCGACACGGCAGCGAACGTGCCGCCGGGCGTCAGCCCGCGCGAACCGCGTACTCCCGCAATCCTGGTTCCAGCGCGTCGAAGGCCACCCGGATGTATTCGGCGAGCGCTCCGGCGATCTCGTCGTTCGATTCCCCCGCGAGGGTGCGGCGCACGGTCTCCTCGAACAGCACGCGGTGCACGCCGCCGAGCTGAGCCGCGGCCACCCGCGGCGCGATGTCGTCGGACGCGGCGCCGGTTTCCGCGGCCAGCGCGCGGGCCAGCGCCGACTCCCTGTCTTCGTGGAACTCGCGCAGCCGCGCCGTCAACGCCGGGCTCTCGGCGATCATCCGGGCGAACTCCAGACCGGAGAAGCCGACCACCGGGTCCTGGTCCGCGGCGGCGGCGAGGTAGGCGCGCCGCAGCGCGGCCAGCGCGGACTCGCCCGGCGCGCGCTCACGCACGATGCGGGCGAGCTGGTCGACGAAGACCTCCCCGAGGTCGAGGGCGAGGTCTTCCTTGCGGGGAAAGTAGTTGGTCACCGTCATCTTGGCGACGTCGGCGGCGGCCGCCACCTCGGCGATCGTCACCTTGTCGAATCCGCGCTCCAGGAAGAGCAGCGTCGCCTGGTGCGAGATGTTCTCGCGCGTCTGCTGCTTCTTGCGCGCACGAAGTCCCTGTTCGGCCATGTCGGCGAGCGTATCCGATCTCGTCATAATTTTGTAGTTGACATATTTTTGGGTCTGATCTAAGTTTGTCTCGACCGGAAGGACCACCCGTGCCCCAGCTCGACACCGCTCCCCTCTCCGAAGATCCGGTGCGGGACTACCTGCACCACATCGGCCGCACCCCGCTGCTCACCCCCACCGAGGAGGTGGCGCTGGCCGTCCGCATCGAGGCGGGCGCGCTCGCACAGCGGCGCCTCGACGAAAGCACCTCCGCCGGAATCGAACTCACTCCGGCCGAGCGACGCGAGCTGCGCAGCGCCGCCGCCGACGGACGCTGCGCCAAGGACCACATGATCCGCGCCAATCTGCGATTGGTGGTCTCCATCGCCAAGCGCTACCCGACGCCCACCGGGATGTCGCTGCTCGACCTGGTGCAGGAGGGCACCTTCGGCCTGATCCGCGCGATCGAGAAGTTCGACCACCGGCTCGGGCTGAAGCTGTCCACGTACGCCACCTGGTGGATCCGCCAAGCCGTCGGCCGCGCCATCGCCGACCAGGGCCGGACCATCCGCATCCCGGTGCATGTCGTGGACGTGCTCAACCGGGTGACCCGCACCGGGCGCGAGCTCGCCCAGCAACTGGGTCGCGAAGCCACCGCGGCCGAGGTGGCCGCCGAGCTGGAGCTGCCGGTGGCACAGGTCGAGGAGGTGCTGCGGCACGGACGCGAGCCGATCTCGCTGCACACTCCCGTCGGGGACGGCGAGACCGAGTTCGGCGGCCTGATCCCGGACGACGCCCCCGACCCGGCCGATGTGGTGGCGGCGAACATGATCCGCGGCAGGCTCGACGCGGTGCTCGCCACGCTCACCGACCGGGAGCGGGCGGTGATCCTGCTGCGCTTCGGCATGGACCGGGACGAAGCGCGCACACTCGCGCAGGTCGGCACCGCGCTCGGCGTCTCCCGCGAGCGGATCCGTCAGCTCGAGGCGAAGGCCATGAACAAACTGCGCCAGCCCCACCGCGCGCGGCGGCTGGCAGGCATGCTCGCCTGACGCGGCGACCCGGCGGCCGCCGGGTTCCGTTGCCGGTCAGGTGGTTTCGATCAGCGCGATAGCCACCGGAACCAGCAGCTCCACCAGCTCGGACACCGGCGGCCGTGGGTCGCAGAGCAGCCACTCGTGGGTGAGTCCGTTGATCGCGCCGATGAGCGCGCTCGCCGCGAGACTGGGACCACTGCCGCGAATCCGGCCGCCGGGCACGACCCTCGGCACCACCGCCGTTTCGAGGACGGTCGCCCAAGCGTGCCTGCGCTCGCGCCGATGCCGCTCCATCCGCTCGCTGACCCCGACCACCTCGATGAAGGCGACCTTGGCGCGGTACGGATCGGCGCCGAGCGAGCCGAGGTAGGCGGTGAGCACGGCCGTCATCGCAGCGCTCGCGTCCAGCCGGGGATCGAGCACGGCGAGGGCGCCGCCCACCGCGGTGACCGCGTCGTCCTGAATGCGGTCGTAGGCTGCGACGAGCACGTCCTCCCTGGTGTCGAACTCCTCGTAGAACTGACGCTTGGACAGTCCGGCGGCCGCGCACACGTCGGCGAGCGAGCACTCCGTGTACCCGCGTTCGGCGAAGAGGCGCGTCGCCGCCTCCAGGAAGCGCAGCCGCCGTTCCGCCTTGCGCTCGGCTACGGCGCGCCCGCCGTATTGCCTCCCCACCGTGGTTGTCACGCCTTCACCGTATCGAACGTCATGGCGGGGTAAGGTCACCGAATCCCGCTACGGACCGGTAGCAAGAACTGTCTGGGCCGACATCGACGCGGCGACCCTGGCGCGCTTCCTTCCCACAAAACTTACTCCGGAGTAAGGTTGCCGCATGGCGTGGAAACCTACCGAAATCCCGGACCAGACCGGGCGCACTTATGTCATCACCGGCGCCAACGGCGGCCTCGGCGCGGAGACCACCAAGGTGCTGGCCGCCAAGGGCGCGACCGTCGTCATGGCCTGCCGCAACGCCGCGAAAGCGAAGGAGGTGGCGGCCGAGATCCCCGGTGACGTGCGGGTCGCCGCGCTCGACCTCGCCGACCTGACCTCGGTGCGCGCGTTCGCCGAACAGTCCGGCGAGTTCGACGTGCTCGTCAACAACGCGGGCCTGATGAACATCCCCTTCTCCCGGACCGCGGACGGCTTCGAGACCCAGTTCGGCGTCAACCATCTCGGCCACTTCGCGCTGACCGGCCTGCTGCTCGACCGTGTCCGCGACCGGGTGGTCACGCTCGCCAGCATCGCGCACAAGCAGACCCCGAAGCTGTGGATCGACGACCTCAACTACGAGAACCGCCGCTACCAGCGCAATCTCGCCTACGCGCAGGCCAAGCTGGCGAACCTGATGTTCGCGCGGGAGCTCCAGCGCCGCCTGGCCGAGTCCGGCTCGAAGAAGCGCTCGTACGCCGTGCACCCCGGTGTCTCGGCCACCGATCTGTTCGCCAGGACGGAGACCCCGCTCGACCGGGTCAGCAAACCGTTCATCCGCCTGATCGGGCACGCCCCGGCGAAGGCCGCGCACTCGACGCTGTTCGCCGCCACCATGCCCGACGCCGATCCCGACATCTACTGGGGTCCGACCCGGCTGTTCGGCACCCAGGGACCCGTCCGGCCCTCGCCGTCGACCAGGCTCTCGAAGAACCCCGAATTACAGCGGCGGCTGTGGTCGGAATCGGAGCGGATGACCGGGATCACGTACAAGTTCTGACCGTGCTCGCGGCGGGGAGAGCCGAGGCCGACCTGCTCCTACGCACCCTGTAGTAGACAGGTACCGTAGTAGGCGTGTCCGCTTCTCCCCGCCGCTCGGCACACAATCGCCCAGCCCTTATCGTGCTGGTGATCGTGGCCGCCCTGGCCTGTCTGGCGCTGGGCTGGTGGCAGTGGGAGCGATTCGAGTCGTCCAGCGGCACCGGCCAGAATCTCGGGTACGCGCTGCAGTGGCCGTTGTTCGCCGGGTTCGCGGTATTCGCCTATTTCCGGTTCGTGCGGCTGGAGACCGAGGCCGAAGACCAGCACACCCAGGGCCCCGCGCCGCAGCGGACCGAAGCCGCCCCCAAGACCGCGCCGCGCGAGATTCCGGCGGGCATCCTGCCCGAGCGACCCAAAGCCGCGCGCGACGACGACCCGGTGCTCGCCGAATACAACAAGTACCTGGCCGCGCTCAACGCCAACGAGCTCGACGACCGGGTTCGCCGGGCGGGCCTGGACACCCGCAACACCGAGAGGAGCGCCGGTTGAGCGCCAGCGAGAACGAGACCACCGTCGCCACCGAGCCGCAGGCCGCGCCCGCGCCCACGCTCACCAAGGCGGCGAACACCGCCAAGATCGCCTCGGCCCTGCTGCGCTACCGGGTGCTCGCCTGGACCACCGGCCTGTGGCTGCTGCTGCTCACCGGCGAGATGATCGCCAAGTACGGCTTCGGCGCGAGCACGCCGAGCTGGATCGCGGTCGTGCACGGCTGGGTGTACTTCATCTACCTGATCGCCACCGCCGACCTCGCGGTCAAGGTGCGCTGGCCGATCGGCCGCACCGTCGGCACCCTCATCGCGGGCACCGTCCCGCTGCTGTCGTTCTTCGTCGAGCACACCAACGCCAAGCAGGTCAAGAACGACTTCGGCGTCTGAGCCGCGCGGGCGTCAGCCCTCGGCGAGCTCGGTCAGCGCGGGCAGCAGCTGCCGCAGCGCGCGGCCGCGATGCGAGGCGGCGTCCTTCTCGGCGGGCGTGAGCTGGGCGGCCGAGACCTCGCCGCCCTCCGGCACGAACAGCGGGTCGTAACCGAAACCGCCCTCCCCCACCGGTTTCCGGGCGATGACGCCGGGCCACTCGCCGCGCACCACGAGTTCCGCGCCATCGGGCGCCACCAGCGCGCAGGTCGAGACGAAGCGCGCACCGCGCCGCTCGTCGGGAACATCGGTGAGCTGGGCGAGCAGTAGCGCGTTGTTGGCGGCATCCTCGCCGTGCCGCCCAGCCCAGCGGGCCGAGAGCACGCCGGGCATGCCGTTCAGCGCGTCCACCTCGATACCGGAATCGTCTGCGACACAAGGCAATCCGGTCGCCGCAGCGCCGTCTCGAGCCTTGGCGAGCGCGTTCTCTTCGAAGGTCGCTCCGGTCTCGGGCGCCTCGTCGTAGGGGGGCACGTCGTCCAGACCGACGATCTCCACCCCCGCGACGCCCGCCTCGTCGAGAATGCGGCGCAGTTCCTTCAGTTTCTTGGCATTGCGGCTGGCGACCAGGACGCGGCGGCTCATCACTTCTTCTTCGACGTCTCGACGGGGTCCGGCAGCACTCCGGGGTACGGCAGCGCCAGCGCCTCCTTCTGCACCGTGAACAGCTGCTCGCATCCGGCAAGCGCGGAGTCGAGGAGCTTGTCCAGGGTGGAGCGTGGGAAGGTGGCGCCCTCGCCGGTGCCCTGGATCTCGACCAGGGTTCCGGTGTCGGTGGCGACCACGTTCATGTCGACCTCCGCGCGCGAATCCTCCTCGTAGGGTAGGTCGAGCCGCACCCGGCCGTCGACGACGCCGACGCTCACCGCGGCGATCGCGCACGAGATGGGCTGCGGGTCGGCCAGCCTGCCGGAGGCGCCGAGCCAGGTCACCGCGTCGGAGAGCGCCACGTACGCGCCGGTGATGGCCGCGGTGCGGGTGCCGCCGTCGGCCTGGAGCACGTCGCAGTCGATGGCGATGGTGTTCTCGCCGATGGCCGCGAGATCGATGCAGGCGCGCAGCGAGCGGCCGATCAGCCTGCTGATCTCCTGGGTGCGCCCACCGACCTTGCCCTTCACCGACTCCCGGCCGGAGCGGGTGTGGGTGGCCGCGGGCAGCATCGCGTATTCGGCGGTGAGCCAGCCGAGTCCGGAATCGCGCCGCCACGGCGGCACGCCCTCGGTCACACTGGCCGTGCACATCACCCGCGTCTGACCGAACTCCACCAGCACCGAACCGGCTGGATGCGTGGTGAATCCACGGGTGATCCGTACCTCGCGGAGTTCATCGTCCGCCCTGCCATCGGCTCGTCTCGACACGAGGCCAGCCTAGTGGACGTGCCCGGCGCGGTCCGACCGCAACCCCGGCGACCCGTCAGATCTCGAAGCTCTCCCCCGGCGCGACGGCGTGCACCGGGCCGGTGAACTCGGCCTTGGCCTCGGCGATGACGTCCTCGCGCGAGGTCCACGGCGGAATGTGGGTCAGCAGCAGTTCCTTCACGCCGGCGCGGGCCGCGATCTGGCCCGCCTCGGTGCCCGAAAGGTGGATGCCGGGCGGACGATTCGCCGGATCGTGGGTCCACGACGCCTCCGCCATCAGGATGTCGGCGCCCTGGGCGAGCTCCTGTACGGCGTCGCACATCGCGGTGTCGCCGGTGTAGACGAAGGTGCGGCCCGCCTTGGTGGTGATGCGCAGACCGTAGGACTCCGGCGGGTGGTACATCCGCCGCGCCACGACCGTGTGGCCAGGGCCGAACTCGATCTGCTCGCCCTCGGCCCACTGCCGCATGTCGATCACGTCGGACCAGTCGTCGCATTCGCCGCCGATCTCGGCCGAGGCGTTGCCGATGCGCAGCGCGGCGTCCGAGGGCCCGCGCACGATGGCCCGCCCGACCGGCGGGGTGGGGTGGTAGCGCCGCCACACCAGCAGACCGGGCAGGTCGAGGCAGTGATCCGCGTGCAGGTGGGTGAGGAAGACGTCGACCTCGCCGGGGTCGGCGTAGCGCTGCAGCGCGCCGAGCACACCCGGACCGAAATCGATGACGGTCGGATTCATATCCGGGCCGCTCAGCAGGTATCCCGACGCTGGGGAGTCCGGGCCGGACACACTGCCCGAGCACCCGAGGACGGTAAGGCGCATGCCCTCATGCTGCCACGACGAATTCTCGGTCACGAAACGATCCCCCCAAATCTCCGACGGGTTGCACTCGCACCGTGGTGCGCCCAGGATCCCCGCTCGATCCTTCCAACGGCGTCGACGTCCATTAGCAGAGCGTACCCAGCCGCCGGGCGACTCATGCGCCACCCGCGAAATCATCCCCCGGCCAAGAGATTCCGGGCGGCCTCAGGCGGGTGTCGGCTCGGGCGCGCGCCGTTGCCTCGGGGCGAGCAGCCACGCCGCGACGACACCGCCGATCGCACCGAAAAGGTGGCCCTGCCAAGAGATTCCGTTCTGGCCGGGCAGCACGCCCCAGAGCAGCGAGCCGTACAGCACCAGGACGACGAACCCGAGCACGATCTGTCCGATCTGCTTGGTGAACCAGCCGCGCAGGATGAGGAAGGTGAGCCACCCGAAGACCAGCGAGGAGGCCCCGACGTGCACGGTGCCGTCGCCCCCGGTGAGCCAGGTGCCGAGCCCGGCAAGCACCCAGATGATCGCGGTGGCCGCCAAGCCGCGCCCGATCCCCGCCGCCAGGACGAGGAACCCGAGGACGAGCACCGGCAGCGTGTTGCCGATCAGATGCTCCCAGCCGCTGTGCAGCAGCGGAGCCCAGAGAATGCCCCACAACCCGTCCGCCTCGCGCGGTTCGATACCCGCGCGATCGAGCTCGCGGCTGTCGATGGCGTCGAAGCCTTCGATGGCGTACAGCAGCAGCACGAATCCGGTGATCAGCACCCCGGCGCGCAGCCACAACTGCCTGACCGCCCCGGCATTGCCCGGACGCGGCACGGGCTTCGAGCCCGGCGGCGCCGCACCGGGCGTTACCGAGCGCGGCGTCCCCCACTGCGCCCGCAAGGCCGCGATCCGATCCGGGTCGAACGAGGGCCCGAGTCCGCCGGTCATGGCAACCTCCTGATCGATGCCACAGCTCGTCCTTCGAGCGTACCGATCCCGAGTCGCCGCCCCGGCCGACACGGCGCCGGGTCACGCACCCGGCGCCGCGGCGCTCACGCCCAGAGCTGGCCTTCCAGCCGCTCCTCCGCCTCTTCGAGCGTTCCGTCGTAGGCACCGGTCGACAGGTACTTCCAGCCGCCGTCGGCCACCACGAACGCGATATCGGCCCGCGTGCCCGCCTTGACCGCCTTGCGCGCCACGCCGAGCGCCGCGTGCAGGATGGCTCCGGTCGAGATGCCCGCGAAGATGCCCTCCTCGAGCACCAGTTCGCGAGTGCGCTTGACCGCGTCGAACGGACCGACGGAGAAGCGGGAGGTCAGCACCGACTCGTCGTACAGCTCGGGGATGAAGCCCTCGTCGATGTTGCGCAGACCGTAGACGAGTTCGCCGTATCGCGGTTCGGCCGCGACGATTTCGATGTTCGGGACCTTCTCGCGCAGGAAGCGCCCGGTGCCCATCAGCGTGCCGGTGGTCCCGAGTCCCGCGACGAAGTGCGTGATCTCGGGCAGATCGGCGAGCAGTTCGGGACCGGTCCCCTCGTAGTGCGCGAGCGCGTTGGCGGGGTTGCCGTACTGGTAGAGCATCACCCAGTCGGGGTTGGCCGCGGCGATCTCCTTGGCCTTGGCCACCGCCTGGTTGGAGCCGCCCGCGGCGGGCGAATCGATGATCTCCGCGCCGAACATGGTGAGCAGCTGACGTCGCTCCACCGAGGTGTTCTCCGGCATCACGCACACCAGCCGGTAGCCCTTGAGCTTGGCGGCCATGGCCAGCGAGATACCGGTGTTGCCGCTGGTGGGCTCGAGGATGGTGCAACCCGGCCGCAGCAGACCGTCGGCCTCGGCCTGTTCGATCATGCGCAGAGCGGGCCGGTCCTTGATCGACCCGGTGGGGTTGCGGTCCTCCAGCTTGGCCCACAGCCGCACGTGGTTCTCGCCGTCCCACTGCGGGGACAGCGTGCGCAGGCCGACCAGCGGGGTGTTACCGAGGGTCGCGATCAGCGATTCGTAGCGCGCCACGGAATCAGCGAATCCCGTCGACGTGCGTCCGCGCGCCACCGGCGACCGCGGGCAGGATGGTGACGCTCGCGCCCGCGGGCACCTCGGCGGCCAGACCGCCCGCGAAGCGCACGTCCTCGTCGTCGACGTAGATGTTGACGAAGCGGTTCAGCTTGCCGTCCTTGAGCAGCCGCTCGGCCAGCCCGGGGTGGTTGGCGTCGAGGTTCTGGATCAGCGCGGACAGCGTCTCGCCCTCGGCCTGCACGCGCTTCTCGCCTCCGGTGAGGCCGCGCATGATGGTCGGGATGGACACGGTTACCGACATGGGTACTCCTCGGTGGTTCTCGTCAGGGCTCGGGGTCAGGCGGTCTCGTAGGCGGCGACGATCCGCACCGGCTCCTCGGTGACCTCGCCGTCGAGGATCCGGTAGCTGCGCAGCTCGTGCTGTTCGGGGTCGCGGGTCGAGACCAGCACGTAGTGCGCGTTGGGCTCGGACGCGTAGGAGATGTCCGTGCGGCTGGGGTAGGCCTCGGTGGCGGTGTGCGAGTGGTAGATCACCACCGGCTCCTCGTCGGCCGCGTCCATCTCGCGCCACACCTTCAGCTGTTCGCCGGAATCGAAGCGGTAGAAGGTCGGGGAGCGTTCGGCATTGACCATCGAGACGAACCGCTCCGGCCGATCGGAGCCCTCCGGACCCGCGATGACCCCGCAGGCCTCGTCCGGGTGGTCGGCGCGCGCGTGCGCCACCATCGCCTCCACGAGGTCGGCTCTGATCACCAACACGAGTAGAACCCTTCCGCATACCTTCGCCGACCTGATCCACAGCCGACAACGAGCCAGCCTATTCGCCTATTCCCCCCGTTCCACTCTCCGGTCCCGGTTTCCCGGATTCGTCGGCACGCAGTTTCCGGTCACCGTCTCGGCGTGTCGCGCGGCGAGTCGGTGTGCGCTAGCGCGAAAGGTGTGGAGTCAGTCCAGGAAGAGGTCGGTGTAGGTGGGGATGGCGGCGACCGGGGTGGCGGCGAGGACGGCGTCGACGATGGCGCGTTCGACGCAGAGGGCGGCCGCGGTGCAGAGGGCGTCGAGGAGCAGCAGGTCGTCCGGGAAGGCGGGCGGCAGCGGAACGGGCGCGGGCCTGGCGGTGCCGGTGGCCAAGGCGAACAGGGTGTCGCCGTCGAGTGGCGAGTGCGCGGGGCGTACCGCACGGGCGAGGCCGTCGTGCGCGGTGGCCGCCATCCGGCGGCAGGCGGACGGATCGAGCGGCGCGTCGGTGGCGACCACGCCGATCGTGGTGTTGAGGACGGTGCCCTTGACGGGCAACGCGTTGGCGCGGGCCAAGCGCTCCGGATCGGCCGGTCGCAGCCCGAACCGATCGGGTCCGTCGGTGCCCGCTCCCCACGGCAGACCGGTGCGCGGATCGAACACCGACCCGACCGGGTTGGCCACCACCAGCGCGGCCACGGTGACGCCCGCGGCAGGTCCTTCACCGAGCACGAGGCTCGCGCTGCCCACGCCGCCCTTGATCGATCCGGCGCGCGCTCCGACGCCCGCGCCGACCGAGCCGCGCTCGAAATCGGCGGCTGCGGCCGCGGCGGCACGGTAGCCGAATTCGGCGGTGGGCCGCACGTCCCAGTCGCCGACCGGCAGATCGAAGATCACCGCGCCCGGCACGATCGGCACCACCCGGTCGGCGTCCTCGGGGTCCATCGGTATGCCTTCGCCCTGCTCCTCCAGCCAGCGCATGACACCGTCGGCGGCGGCGAGGCCGTACGCGCTGCCGCCGGTCAGCAGGATCGAATGGACCTGGCGAACGGTGTTGGCCGGGTCGAGCAGATCGGTCTCGCGGGTGCCTGGCCCGCCACCGCGCACGTCGACCGAGGCGACCGCGCCGCCCGATGCCCGTACCACGGTGCAGCCGGTGGCGGCGCCCGAACCGAGGGTGGCGTCGGGATCGAGGGCGTGATGGTGCCCGACGAGCAGACCGGCGACGTCGGTGAGCGAATCGCGTGGACCCGGCACTGCGTTCATGCGCTGCCCTCCAGAGGTTGCGGGACGACCCGCTTCATTCTGCGCCCGGTCGTGCGATCGGACTCGGTACCGGAACGCACGCGCGACCCGTCGCCGGGCGGGCGGCGGCAGCGTTCGGCTTCGGTCAGGGCGCGAGCGCTTGCAGCAGCGTGTCCTGCATCCAGGTCAGCCAGTGGTAGACGTCCAGGTGCGGACCGCGCGGATCGTCGGGATCGAGATGGTCGGGCGTGTCGGCGTCGATCTCGAGCACCGTGCCCAGCGCCAGGCGGACATCGGTGAGCGCGGCGAGCCAGGCGTCGGCCTGTTCCGGGGTGAGCACGATCTTGCCGCCGTCCGGCGGGACGGTGTCGAGCACCACGGCGCCCGCGGCGAGCTTGCTGTCGATGATCTCCGGCTCGTGCAGGCCGCGCAGGGCGCTGTTCAGGCCCGCGCGCTCGGCGTCGGGGGAACCGGGCTCGGCGCGATGGAAGTCCGGCAGCAGCCGCAGCAGTCGCGGATCGTCCGGCGGGGAGGTGTTGCCGGTGCGTAGGCCGGTGAGCGCGGCGAGCTCGTCCTCGGGCGCGGACCGCGACCGCTCGGTGAGCAACCCGGACACGGCGCCGACCAGGGAGCGCAGGACTCCGGCCTCCCTTGCGTCCATCTCGGACCGCAATTTGAGGCCGCTCAGCGAGTTCTTCCGGCTCCACTTACGCACGGAGCCTGCTCCATTCACGCACGAGCGCCAGGGTAGTCGTACCGATCAGTCGTCCCGTTGCATGGTCGCCCACAAGCCCGCGGCGTGCAGCCTGCGGACGTCGTGCTCCATCTTGTCGCGCGAGCCGGACGACACCACGGCCTTTCCTTCGTTGTGTACCTGCAGCATCAATTCGGTCGCCTTGGCTTTGCTGTAGCCGAAGAGCTTCTGAAAGATGTAGGCCACGTAGTGCATGAGATTGACCGGGTCGTCCCACACCACAGTTACCCACGGACGGTCCTCCGCCTCCAGGATCTCGGTGTACTCGACCGCTTCCGGGGTCGCCTGTGCCGCCGACAGTGTCGTTCTCGTTTCGCACAAGCTCATAACGTCCAGGGTACGACTCGCCTCCGGAGATACAACACCCGTGCACGGCAGCCCCGCGAGTCCCGCTGGCTACAGTGGCCGATGTGGAGCACCACCACGGGATCGCCAGCACCGCGCTGCTGACCGACCAGTACGAACTGACCATGCTGGCTGCCGCGCTCGCCGACGGCTCCGCGCATCGCACGTGCACGTTCGAGGTCTTCGCCAGGCGGTTGCCACATGGTCGCCGGTACGGTGTCGTCGCCGGAACATGCCGATTGCTCGACGCGCTGGCGAACTTCCGTTTCGGTGCAAAGGAGCTGGCGATCGTCGCCGAATTCCTGGACGACCGCACCCTGGACTGGCTGCGCGACTACCGCTTCACCGGCGCGATCGACGGCTACGCCGAAGGGGAGCTGTACTTCCCTGGCTCCCCGATCCTTTCGGTGCGCGGCAGCTTCGCCGAGTGCGTCGTGCTGGAGACGCTGATCCTGTCGATCCTCAACCACGACAGCGCGATCGCCTCGGCCGCGGCACGCATGGTGAGCGCCGCCGCGGGCCGCCGGATGATCGAGATGGGCTCGCGGCGCGCCCACGAACTGGCCGCGCCCTCGGCATCGCGGGCCGCCTACCTCGCGGGCTTCGACGCCACCTCGAATCTGGAGGCGGTGCGCACCTACGGCGTGCCGGGCGCGGGCACCAGCGCGCACGCCTTCACGCTGCTGCACAGCGCCGCCGACGGCGCGCACGAGGCCGCGGCCTTCCGCGGCCAGGTCGAGACGCTCGGCGTCGGCACCACCCTGCTGGTCGACACCTTCGACATCACCCAGGGCGTGGCCACCGCGATCGAGGTCGCGGGCACCGAACTCGGCGGGGTGCGCATCGATTCCGGCGACCTCGGGGTGCTGGCCAGGCAGGTGCGCGCGCAACTCGACGGACTCGGCGCGACGAAGACCCGCATCGTGGTCTCGGGCGACCTGGACGAGTACTCGATCGCCGCGCTGCACGCCGACCCCGTCGACGTGTACGGCGTCGGCACCGCACTGGTCACCGGGTCCGGCGCGCCGACCGCGGGCATGGTCTTCAAGCTGGTGGAGGTGGACGGACTGCCGGTCGCCAAGCGCAGCAGCCACAAGGAATCTCGCGGCGGCGCGAAGAAGGCGGTGCGGCTGGCGCGCGACACCGGCACCGTCGTCGAGGAGATCGTCTACCTCGCGGCAGGCCCCGAGCCCGCGAGCGACGGCTTCCAGCCCCGCCCGCTGTCGGTCCCGCTGATGCGCGACGGCAAAGCGCTGGACGGACTTCCGACCTTGGCCGAGAGCCGGGGGCTGGTCGCGCGCGGGCTGGTCAGCCTGCCGTGGGAGGGTCTCAAGCTTTCCGACGGGGAGCCCGCGATCCCGACGACATTCGTGAGCTGACCGCCGTCATTTCCCGGAGGGCCTGCCACCGGGTCGCCCGATGCCCGTGAAGGCGACGAGGGCCAAGACGACCAGCAGTGCGATCACGCCGACCACCACTCCGCTGATCACCACCGAGAACCACTCGGCGCCCGCGGGCCACTCGCCGTCGGACGCGCGCAGCGCCAGCGAGAACCCGGTGAAGCCCGCCGCCGTACCGAGAGAAACCCCGGTCGCCAACTTCGCCGCAGGACTCATATCCACCTCCCTGTCGAACCGATCCGCCCGGACAACAGAGCGGCAAGAGGTAATCACCGGCGGGGTAATCTTCGTTTACATCACCCGGAAGGTGTCATGAGATGAATCGGGCGTTGATCATCGTCGACGTGCAGAACGATTTCTGCGAAGGCGGTTCGCTCGCGGTCGACGGGGGCGCCGCGGTCGCACGCCGCATCAGCGAGCACGTGACCGCCGGTGACTACGCCGCCGTCGTGGCCACTCGCGACTACCACGTCGATCCCGGCGCGCACTTCTCGACCGAGCCGGACTACGTGGACAGCTGGCCCCCGCACTGCCGCGTCGGCACCCCGGGCGCCGATTTCCACCCGAACCTGGACACCGCGCCGATCCACGAGATCTTCTCCAAGGGCGAATACAGCGCCGCCTATTCGGGTTTCGAGGGCGCGGCCGCCGACGGGACCGACCTCGCCGAGTGGCTGCGCGAGCGCGATATCGACACGGTCGACGTCGTCGGCATCGCCACCGATCACTGCGTGCGCGCCACCGCGCTGGACGCCAGGGCGGCCGGATTCGAGACGCGCGTGCTGCTCGGCCTGACCGCGGGCGTGGCGCAGGCGACGACCGAGAAGGCGCTCGGCGAACTCGAGGCCGCGGGCGTCGAGCTCGCCGGCGAACTGCCCGGCCGCTAGGCGCTGCGCGAGGTCCGTGCGTACCTGTCCCGGCCCGCCCGAGGTCGGCCGATCGCACTGGGCCGCGGACGGACCGGCCCGTTAAGGTCCACCACCGTGGACTACAGATTTCCGGCGAGCGCCCGCGCCGCCGTCGCCAGGGCGCTGGCCGACGCCGAGGACATCGACCGCGCGGCGGACATCGTCTTCTGGTCCAATCCGGCGACCGAAGAGCTGCGCGCCGACCCGGTCCGCCGCCGCACCGCCCTGCCGCCCGCCTTCGCCAATCTCATGGTGCTGGCCGCGCTGAACGACCACGTCGGCGGCGAGGGCTTCGGCCGCTACCTCACCCGGCGAGCCGACGAACTCCCCTGGCTGCCCGGCGCGCTGCGGGCCGCGGGGATGCCACAGCTGGCCGCCGCGGTGGTGGTCGCCGGATACGAGGCGCTGGCGGAATCGCACGACAACGCCGACCTGGATCGGCTCTGGGACGACGAGTACGCCGTGCTCGACAACCCCGACCGGATCAGGCAGCCGCCGGACAACACGCGGAAGAACCGCGCGGACGCGCTCTACGACGCCAACGAGCCCGCCGATTTCCAGCGGCGCGTGCTGGAGTACGCGCGCGCCAACCTCGACGACTTCGTCCGGCCCGACCGGTGAACCGTGTCGGTGGTGCGCAGTAGGCTGCACGCGTGCCCGAACTGCCCCCAGTCTCCGATCTTTTGGCCACCGCCGTGCACGCACTGGGCGGTAAGGAGCGCTCCGGGCAGGTGACGATGGCGTCGGCCGTCGACCACGCGATCGACACCAAGGAGCATCTGGCCGTGCAGGCCGGGACCGGCACCGGCAAGTCGCTGGCCTACCTGGTGCCGAGCCTGCGGCACGCGGTGCGCACCGGGCGCACGGTGGTGGTGTCGACCGCGACGATCGCGCTCCAGCGTCAGCTGGTCGACCGCGACCTGCCCCGCCTCGCCGAGGCGCTGGCCAAGCCGCTCGGCCGCCCGGCCCGCTTCGCGATCCTCAAGGGCCGCAACAACTATCTGTGCCTGAACAAGATCAACAGCGCTATTCCTGACGAGCCCGCCGAGGCCGAGCTGTTCGACGCGTTCGCGATCTCCCGCCTCGGGCGCGAGGTGCAGCGCCTGAACGACTGGGCCTCCAACACCGAGACCGGCGACCGCGACGAGCTCGCGCCCGGCGTCACCGACCGCGCCTGGCGTCAGGTCAGCGTGTCCTCCCGGGAGTGCCTCGGCAAATCGCGCTGCCCGTTCGGGCAGGACTGCTACGCCGAGCGCGCCCGCGCCGAGTCGGCCCAGGCCGACGTGGTGGTGACCAACCACGCCCTGCTCGCCATCGATGCCATCAGCGGCATCCAGGTGCTACCCGAACACGATGTCGTGGTGATCGACGAAGCGCACGAACTGGTCGACCGGGTCACCGGCGTGGCCACCGCCGAACTGGCGCCGTCCGCGATCAGCGCCGCCGCCCGCCGCTGCGCCAAGCTCGTCGACGAGCGCGAGGTGGATCGGCTGGAGGGCGCGGCGGAGGCCTGGCATCAGATCCTCGACGAACTGCCGCCCGCCCGCTGGGACGTCATGCCCGACGGTGTCGCCCAGGCGCTGGCCCTGGTGCGCGACGCCGCGTGGAACGCGCGCACCGAACTCGCGCCGCCCGGCAGCAGCAACCCGCAGGGTGATCCGGAAACCGCGGCCGCTCGCACGCAGGCGCTGGCCGCGATCGATGAAATACACGACAGCGCCGTCCGCGCGCTCACCGCATTCGACGAACCCGATCCGGCGTCCCGGCGCGACGTCATCTGGCTGGCGGCCGAGGACGCGCGCGGCGGCGTGCCGCGCAAGACGCTGCGCATGGCGCCGCTCTCGGTCGGCGGACTGCTGCGCTCGCGGCTGTTCGGCACCGCCACCGTGGTGCTCACCTCGGCCACCCTGCAGATCGGCGGATCCTTCGACGGACTCGCGGTCACCTGGGGCCTGCCCGCGCAGTCCGCGAACCGCCCCGACACCGGGACCGCCAACGGCGCGCAGGCGCCCTCGGACACCGAGACCGTGCGCTGGAGTTCGCTCGACGTCGGCTCCCCCTTCGACCACGCCAAGTCGGGCATCCTCTACGTCGCCAAGCATCTGCCGCCGCCGGGCCGCGACGGCCTGCCGCCCGCCTACCTCGACGAGATCGAGCGCCTGATCGATGCGGCGGGCGGACGAACCCTCGGCCTGTTCTCCTCGATGCGCGCCGCCCGCGCCGCCACCGACGCGCTGCGCGACCGGTTGAACACCCCGGTGCTGTGCCAGGGCGAGGACTCGACGGGCGCGCTGGTCCGCAAGTTCGCCGACGATCCAGAGACCTCGCTGTTCGGCACCCTGTCGCTGTGGCAGGGCGTCGACGTGCCGGGCCCGTCGCTGAGTCTGGTCATCCTGGACCGCATTCCGTTCCCTCGCCCGGACGACCCGCTGCTCGCGGCACGACAGCGAGCGGTCGAATCCCGAGGCGGCAACGGCTTTCTCACCGTCGCGGCCAATCACGCGGCGCTGCTGCTCGCCCAGGGCACCGGCAGGCTGTTGCGCAGCGTGGACGACCGCGGCGTCGTCGCCATCCTCGATTCCCGGTTGGCCACCGCACGCTATGGCGGCTACCTGCGCGCCACCCTCCCGCCGTACTGGGAGACCGCCGATCCGGAGGTCGTCGTGAAGGCGCTGAAACGGTTGACCGCGAACGCAAGCTGACCGCGGTCGACCTTCGAGCCCGAACCCCGGCGTCCATGGACCACGCGCCACCGACACAAACTGTGATACCACTCACAATTGGCCGCGATTGGTTCCGTCTGGAAGTAAGTTTGGCCTCGATACTTCGGTGGACCCCAATTCCCGCGCCGAACGTATCGGTGATATCCCCGCGCCAAGCCCTGCACGCGGCGCGGGGATATCGTGAAAACAATTCCTCGGCACAAAAATTCGGATGTCTCGCCCCAGAAGCGTATGAGACAGTGTCCAGATGAAGCGCCCCACCGAAACCGACGCACTCGGTGAATTCCTGATCAGCGCAAGATCGTTGGCCGAGTATCGCGCCATCTTCGAACTCACCGCCGCCGACCTGCGCGGCCGCATCCTCGACTGTCCCGGCGGCGCGGCCAGTTTCGCCGCAGAAGCCGCCGAACTCGGCGTCCAGGTCACCGCCGCCGACCCCGTCTATGCCACACCGGCCGCCGAACTCAGGGAGCTCGCCCGCACCGAAACCGAACGCGCAAGCGCATACGCCGGAGCACATCACGACCGTTATCGCTGGGACTACTACGGCGACCCGGACCGCCATCACGCCATCCGGCTGACCGCCGCCACCCGCTTCGGCGACGACCTGCTCGCCAACCCCGGCCGCTACGTCGCCGCCCAGCTCCCCGCGCTCCCCTTCCCCGACAACAGCTTCGACCTCGCCCTGAGCTCCCACCTGCTGTTCAGCTACGCCGACCGCCTCGACGCCGACTTCCACCTCGCCGCCCTGCTCGAACTCTCCCGCGTCACCACGGGCGAAACCCGCCTCTACCCCCTCGTCGACCACACCGGTCACCCACAGGACGACCTGGTCGCCCACCTCCGAAAGAAACTCCACGACAAGGGCATTCCCACCACACTCCGCCCCACGCGCTACGAGTTCCACCGCGGGGCGACCAGCATGCTGATCCTCTACCCGAACCAGAATTGACCGTCGGCCGATAGATTCGGCGCGTACCGCTTCGTGCCGTGGAGGTTCGCTGAATCTACGGTCGGCCGGTCACCAGCGACGGGCAACGGGGCGATACGTCGACTCGATCAAGGTGGCCAGCTGCCGCTCGATCTCTTCGGGGCCCCCTGGCGTGACGGTGAAATCCTCACCACCCTGGTGGTAGAGCAGGTACCTACCGTCCGCGGGAAGATAGTCCAGCCAATGGAATCCCCGTCCGTCATTCGTCGGCCTGCTGTCGTAGGCCGCGCCCCGGTAGGCGGTGATCTCCCCGAGACCGGACCGGGGGCGCCGCAGAATGCGATTCAACTCCTCGGTGTGCGACAACCGCGTCGGGTGGCGCGCGTAGTCCGTCCGATCCAAATCAGAGCGACGCCCGCGGATCGGCGCGTGTCGCCCCTCGGCGCATCTCGGCAGGTGGGCCACAATAAGCCGAGCGGCGGCTCGCGCTGGACAGTTCCAGAGCAGCACGTCGCGGCCGTACTGCTGTGTCGGCCCTGGCAATTGGACCGCGACCGTCGCGGTATCGCCGTCCACACCCGCATGGATACGAACGACCTGGGCGAAATCGCGCCCGAAGAAGCCGTGCACCTCCACACGGACTTGCGGCTCGAGCAGCACCTGCAATGCGCCGTGCAGGCGGTGGTCGGCGATCCGGCCGAGCCGCTGCCCGGCTTCGGCGCGCGCATGCAGGTAATCGTCGTGCGCCTCGATGCCTTCGACGGTGTAGCGCAGCGGATAGGGCAATCGGTCACGGCCGAACGCCTCCAGCGCCAGCTGGAACATGAAACCGTCCAGGCGCCAATGAGATTCGTTCATCCGCCGATCACTCCACCCGGCGGCAGAGCGGGCGGCTGCATCCCGAGCAATTCGTCTCCATGGTCATAGATCAAATAGTCGGGCGTCTTGTGCTCATCGTCGTCATCGCCCTTACCGCGAGCGGCTGGAGCGCCCATGCCGGGCATGCCCGCCCTGCCGGTGCCCGCCGGACGACTGTTGGCCAACCCGCCTGACGGCCCCGACTGCCCCGGCACGTTCCCACCCGGCACCGACCGCCCGGGCGACGGGATCGTCGGCACGCCCGGACCGGGCGCCCCTGGGCCCGGACCCGAGGGCGTCGGCAGACCCGTATTCGGCAATTTGGTGTCGGGAACCGTCACGGCAGGTGTCGTGGAGGCCGGCGTGGTCGACGTCGGATCGGTCGGAGTCGTGCTCTGCGGAGTCGTACTCTGCGGGTCGCCCGTCGTCGGGTCCTCGGGTGTATCCGTGTCCGTCGGGTCGTCAGTGCCCGGATCACCTGGTCCGGGCCCCGGGCCTGGACCAGGACCGGGACCGGGACCCGGACCGGGCCCAGGAATCTTCGGCTCTTCCTTCTTGTCGTCGATCGCGCTCTTCGGCTCGGGCAGGATCGGCGTGTACGGATCCACTTCGTCCACGACACCGGGCTGATACACCCGATCCATGAAGTCGCGGACCCGATTCTCGGCTTCGTCGGCGCGGTACTGGGCGCTCTTGAAGACCCCGTTGCCGGGGATGTGACCGATGACCTGATCGATGAGCGACAGACTGTGCGGAGTGTCCACGGTCTGCTGCGCCTGGGTCAGATACCCCTCGGTGAGATCCAGACCCCGCGCCACCATGTTGAACGTGACGATCAGCTTCTTCATCTCATCCGCGTAGGACTTCGTGGACTCGACGACCGCGTTGGCGGTCTTGCCCTGCATGAAGTCGTCGATGTCGCGTTGCACGCCGGTGGAGAAGTCACTGACGAGGCGTTCGGCTTCGCGGACCATGTCGCGCCAACCGTCGGCGGCCTTGTTGATCTCGGGTTGCTTGACATCCTTCAAGTGGTTGTAGATCCACTCGTGCGACTGAGAAAGGAACGATTCCTTCTTGTCTCCCACCAGGACTCGGTCCGCGTATCGGCCGTCGTATTGCGACTGCAGATCTGACCACGTCTTGTTGACGAACTGCCGGTCGGTATCCCACTGATTCTGATACTTCGTTTGGCGATCGTTGAAGTCTTCCTGTTGGGTCTGAGCTTCGGATCGCGCGTGGAAGAAGTTGTACACATGACGCGGAACCGCGATCACTGGAACGCCATAGCTGGCGACGTTGGCCAGCCACTCGTGCGGAGGAGTCCCCATTACGCCTGCTTACACATCCGTGTTGTTGAACTGACTGGCATTGGCCTGGTCGGTATCGGAAAGCTTGCGAATCGACAAGGCATAGGTATCGCGCATCAAGGTGACGAGATCGATGTGCTTCTTCAGCTGATTGACCGCAGAGTCGGAGTCGTTGACTGCCTTGTTCTCGAACTTCGCCTTCAAAGCTTGGGCGGAAGGAAGCGTTCCGAAACCACCTATTTGGCCAAGATCAGATGCCTTGACGAGAAGGAAATCCTCGAGTCCATTGAGCATCGCCTCGGCGCGGTTGCGCAACGCGTCGCCGATCTGATGGTCCATCCGAAACTCACCTGACTCCGCTTTCTGCTTATAGCCGCGCCACTGCGCCAAGGCATCATCTATTGACTGAGGGTTCTGCGGAGTTCCCGCAGGTTGGTTTTCATTCGCCATCAGCCCCTCCCTCTCTGACCGGTCTTCGAAATGAACCGCGACATCGGCGCCCGCCGCATACGGAGGCCGCTCGACCGCCCTCCAAAAAGTCGAACCTTATTTCGGCAGAACCTGTTCGAAGTACCTCATATGTCGCTCGGCCAAGCCACAGGGCGGAGATTGCGGCATGGAGTCACGCTCGCTGTATCGCCAAGCGATTCCGACCTCGAACATCCCCTGCGTCGCAGGAACACTGACGTAGCAGGTCAGCTTGTCAGGATCGTGCCTCTTGGTGTGCACCACACCCGCCCTGGATCCGATGGCGACGTCTCCAATGATGAGGCTTTGATCATTCGCTCGTCGTTCGGGGACAGTGCGGCGAGTGGAGAAGACGCTCACCGCATACGGCCCCTCGGTAGACCGCCAATTGCAGATCTTCCACCAAGCCTCATCGTTGGACTCACGGTCCGCGGTCACCTGCTTGGTCGCCGGATCCAACTTGTCCCCCCGCAACACATCATCCGACAGATCCGTACACGGATTGAACAGCGGAACCGACTCATTGTGGGAGACAGGACTACTCCCCTCCTCCGTCGCATTCCCACCGACCGTCGACGAGCACCCCGTCAGAACCGCCGCCACCGCGACCCCACCGACCGCCAGGCGCACCGCGAACCTCTTCGACATCCCCATGGCTCGCATACCCCTCCTGACATCCAGCGCCGACACGCCCTCACAGGATAGGACGCAGAAGAATCCCCCTCGGTTCCCACTTGGGCACGGTCAGCTTATCCGAAGGCGACCAAGCGCCCAACAGCTCGAGAGTGGCGCTTCTCCCCACCACTGCGCTGCTCACGGTGTGTCGGGCTCTTGACCGAGCGGAGGACGATAGCGCGCATCTTGTTCGATCGCCGCACGGAAACGGGCGTGAGCTTGGACGAAGGCGAACCTTTCGTCATAGATGGGGCGGTAGGTCACCCGCTGGGCACTCTTGTTGAACAGGTGAACGACCACCACCAGACCCAGAAGCGAACCCGGGAACAGTGCCAGCACCAGTGGGGGGAGCAGAGAATCGATGTTCGCCACGCTGACTATCACCACAGCGACGAGATTGGCGGCCATCAGCAACAGCAGCGAGCGGGCGAGCCAGCGGTATCGCCGCGCGGTGCGGACGCATCGGTCACAGACGGGCCACTCACCGACGAGAATCGTCGAAACAGGATTGAGGCCAACCCTTCTCATCGAAATGAGGGTTTTGACCAGGTCTTGCGCGAAGGCTGAGTGATGGAACCGAGGATGCAGGTCGGTGTCATAGAAGCAGGCTTGTACGTGGCTTCGGGACACCGCCGGGCGACCATGCCTGGCACACACATCGGGCAGAGGTTGCGCGACTTCCAGTTCGAGTGGTTCGACGCGTAGCGGCCGGTACGTTTTCAGCCAGAGGGAACGGCTGTTCGGCAAGGGATTTCGGCACCGGCGAAGCCGGATCGTCACGTCGGTCTCGTGGGTCCACGGCCGCTGATACACCATCGGAGTCGGCGGTAGTGGGTCCGCCTCGAAGCCACCACTATTGGGGCGGTAGTAGTCACCGACCAGTCTCGGTCGCCTCACTGGAGCCACCCACGTTGGTTGCGGTCCTGGAAGTACAGATCATCGTCATCCAGATCGCCGGCCGTGACGATCCGGTCGCGATTGGGCTTCCGAGTTCCTGCCTGCTCGCGCACCGCCGAGTTGACAGTCCACTCCGCCACTGCGGTCACCCCCCTCGTGATCCGCCGAAAGCATACTCCACGTTGAGAATTCGGCCCGACCGACGGCGTCTATGACGATGATCGGGTTGCGGACCGAGCCGGGATGGCGCTGACTTCGGCGTCATAGTTGCCGAATACGGCGATCGGCACGTCGTGGCCCGCCACCGGTTCTCACGAGAGCGGCGCTTCGCGCCACCATTTCCGCACACCGTCCAGGTCGAGGTGGAGGGAACCTTCCATGCTGTGGGTGTACATGAGAAGGGTTTCGCGGTCGGTGTCGCCGGTGAAGACGGTGACAATGCGGGTGTAGGTGAAGCCGGCTTCCTGGCGGTCGAGGGTGTAGTTGGTGTACGTCTTCGATCCGTGTGCGTCCTCGGAGCGCTTGTTGCCGGGAAGTCCGGCGACAACCGCGCGGGCGTCGGTGGCGGACCGGTAACGGTAGAACTCGTAGTAGGGCGGGTTGAGGCTGCTGGGGCCGACACCGTCGCCGCTGTAGCAGAACCAAGCTTCTGTCCAACTACCGAAGTCCGGGCGTTGTTGCATGTTCGAACTGTCGGTGCTCCGGGTGGTGCGTTTGTCGCACTTCGCATTCCGGAAACCGGGATCCAATCGGTCGGCGGGCACCATGCCGGGAAACTCTTGGTGAATGAGGTCGACTTCGGCGGGATCCTTCGTGCTGCTGAGCACCATCGCGGTGGCGACGCCGCCGACGGCGAGCACCGCGACGGCGCACAAGACGGCGAGCAGGACGAGTGGCGAACGCCGTTGTGGCCGCGCGCCCATAGGCATCATCATGCCGCCGTCCGGCCCCGGCGCCATGCGTGCCGGAGGGACGTGTCCGTGCACTATCGGCACCCGGCTCGGTGGCGGAGCAACCGGCCCGTGCGGCATCGGCGCCTGAGGGGCGGCGAAGTATGGCTGGGGTGGTGTCATCGCCGCGCCACTGGTCGCCACGCCCGCAAGCGCCCGCCGCGCCGCCTCGGCGAATTCCGCACAGCTGCCGAATCTTTGCTCGGCACGCTTCGACAACGCTTTCGCCAGCACACCATCCAACGCGACCGGCAGACCGTGGCGAAGACTGCTCAACGGAGGCGGCGGCTGCTGCAAATGCCCTTGGATGACGACCGCGGGATTGGTGGATTCGAACGGCACCACACCCGCCAGCAGCCAATACAGCGTGCAAGCCAGCGAGTACTGGTCGGTGCGGCCGTCGAGCGGCGCGCCGGTGAGCTGTTCCGGGGAGGCGTAAGTCAGGGTGGCGGTGAAGGTGCCGGTCTGGGTCAGGTGGCCCGCGTCGTCGCGCAGGCGCGCGATGCCGAAATCGGTGAGGAAGATGCGTTCCTGGTCGATGCCCGCTCGGGCGAGCAGGATGTTGGCGGGTTTGACGTCACGGTGCAGGATGCCCATGCCGTGCGCGTAGTCCAGCGCCTTGGCGGTTTCGGCGACGATCCGGACGGCGCGGTCGGGCGCGAGTGAGTTCGGATCGGCTTCGGCGGCATCGGAACCGTCGACGTATTGCATCGAGATCCACAGCTGCGAGTTCTCGATCCCGCGGTCGTAGACGGTGACGATGTTCGGGTGGTCCAACTGCGCGACGAGGTCGGCTTCGCGCTCGAAGCGGGCGCGAATCTCGTTGTCGGCGAACATCTCTCGATTCAGCAGCTTCAGCGCGGTACGTCGGGGCAGGCGCGGATGCCTGGCCAGATACACCGAGCCCATGCCACCGCGACCCAGCTGTCGCTCGATGACGTAGCCCGCGAAGACCTCCCCCTCGTGCAGCATGCCGCCCCCTCCTTCGTCCGTCGACCGGCAAGCGAGCCGATGCTAGTGCACCCGGCTCGGAAGCGACTACCTGGAGCGGGCGCGACAACTATCTGTGCGGCGAACCTCCGTCCGCGCGCAATCCAGGTCAGGACCGCCAAAGCGCGGCCCGAAACACCGCGGCTGTCGGTGAATCACCCTCGGCGCCGACCTGTTTCGATTCACGCGGAGCGCGCGACCCGGAACCCCACGTCATCGATCCGAAATGTCGGATGGCTCCGCCGCCGCACCGACGCACGGCAACTCCAGTGCTGATCGGACCACCCCCCGCCGCGCAGCACGCGGTATTCCCCGTACACCTCGGCGTCGTAGATGTCCCAGCACCAATCCCAGGTGTTGCCCAGCATGTCGTACAGCCCCCAGGCATTAGGCGATTTCCCGCCGACCTCATGCGCATGCCCGTGGGAATTGTCTCGGTACCAGGCGATCTCGTCGAGTTCGCCATATCGCGGACCGGAAGTACCCGCGCGGCAGGCATATTCCCACTCAGCTTCCGTGGGCAATCGATAGCCGTCGGCGGAAACCTCCCATTCCACGTCGGCCCCGTCCACCCGATAGGCAGGCGCGAGACCCTCACGTTCCGACAGCGCGTTGCAGAATCCGATCACGTCGGCCCACGAAACGCTCTCCACCGGAAGCCGATCCCCTTCGACGGAACTCGGCCGCAGCCCGGTCACCGCCGCGTACTGCTCTTGCGTCACGGCGACCGCGCCGATCCGGTACGGCGCGAGATCCACCGACCAGCTCCGCTCGGTGCGCCGATCCGACAACGTCACCCGACCCGCCGCGACGGCCACCAACTCGATACCCACGCTCACGAACGCACGATCTTAGTGTGCGCGAGTCCGTCGACGACGGCAGGCGAAAGCGGGAGGCACGCACGCCAACACAGCCGGACGCGGTCCCGCGTACAGCTGGCGAATGCGGAGATACGCCCGGGCCGGGCGGATACGCTCGGCACCCGCCCGGCCCCTCGGCTCAGCCCCGCACAGCGACAGCGTCCACCTCGAACAGCATGTCGGGCAGCGCCAGCGCCGCGACGCCGAGCAGCGTCTGCGTCGGCGGCAGCTCGCCCCAGATCTCGGCGATCTTCTTGCCGAGCACCGTGAGCTTGTCCAGATCGTGGTCGACGATGAACGTGCGCAGCTGAGCCACGTCGGGGTAGTCGAGGCCCGCCGAGCGCAGGGCGATGCCGAGGTTGGCGAAGGCCCGGTCCACCTGGCCCGCGAAGTCCGCGGTGGTGGTGTGTCCTTCGGCGTCGGAGTCGTATTGGCCGGCAATGAGAACCAGCTCGCCGGACACTCGCGCGACGTGGCTGTAGCCGAATCCGGTCGGGTCGTGCAGTTCGGCGGGGTTGCTGATCTCGATGGTCATCGTTCGCTCTCCTGAATCTCTACTGGGCCGCACCGAGACGACGACGCGGCAGCGCGAGGTGTGACAAACGAAAGGCGGCGCGGCGATCGAAATCACCGCGCCGCCCGATCAGGACCGCATCCCGCTCAGAGCACCCACTTGAGGATCAGCGTGACGATGCCCGTGGCGACGGCCAGCGCCACCGCGCCCGCGCCCCACACGAAACCCTTGCGCTCCCACGGACGTCCGGCGTCCAGCGAGAACTTGCCCGGCCCGGTGAAGCCCAGCGTGGCGGCGACGGTGCCGAACAGCAGCGCCATCTCCCAGCCGCCCTGGCCGAACAAGCCGGGACCCCAGGTGGCGTTGATCGCGTTGAGCATGGTGCCGAGGACGATGGCCGCGGCCAGCGGGGTGAGCACACCGAGGGCCAGCATCAGGCCGCCGACGATCTCGGTCAGACCGGCCAGGGTGCCGAACAGTGTGCCGGGGTTGTAGCCCATCTGCTCGAAACTCGCCTGGGTGGCCTCGAGCCCGTAGCCGGAGAACCATCCGAACAGTTTCTGCGCGCCGTGCGCGGCGAGCAGGCCGCCGAAGACGACCCGCACGATCACCAGCCCGATGTCGCTGGAGACGGCGTCGAGCGGGCTGGTGGTCTCGATATTCGGCAGTGCCGACTTGGTGGTCATGCTGGTTCCTCATCCCTGCAACGTGGTCGTGGACACGATCGTCAGTTTCGGCAACTAATCGGACCGCGGTCCGATTATCACACAGTGAGACCCAACTCCTCGCTCGCGGGATCTATTCCGGCTACTCCGCGAGGAAGAAGAAGTATCCGAGGAAGATCACCAGCAGCGCCCACATGGCGGGATGGATCTCCTTGATCCGGCCGCGCGCGACCATCACCACCGGATAGAAGATCATGCCCATGGCCAGCCCGTTCGCGATCGAATAGGTCAGCGGCATCACGATGATGGTGATGAACGCGGGCACCGAGTACTCGAGCCGGTTCCAGTCGATCTCGCCGAGCGAGCGCGCCATCAGGATGCCGACCACGATCAACGCGGGCGCGGTCACCTCGGTCGATCCCGCGACGACCGCGAAGATCGGATAGCAGAACATCGCGACGAGGAACCATCCCGCCGTCGTCACCGCGGTCAACCCGGTCCGGCCTCCCGCCGAGACGCCTGCCGTGGATTCCACATACGCGGTGGTGGTCGAGGTGCCTATGACCGCGCCCGCCATGGTGCCGACCGAGTCGGCGGCGAACGCGCTGGCGGCGCGCGGCAGCTTGCCGTCCATGTCGAGCAGCCTGGCCTGGTTGGCCACGCCGATGAGTGTGCCGGAGGCGTCGAAGAAGTCGACGAACAACATGGTCAGCACGACCACGGCCATCTGCGCGGTGAACGCGTCGGGCAGGTGCACGATGGCCTGTCCGAAGGTCTCGTCGAGCCCGCGCGGCAGCGCGGCGACGCCGTCGGGTAGCTCCACCAGCCCGGTCACGATGCCGAGGCCCGCGGTGAGCACGATGCCGTAGAGCACCGCGCCGTGCCAGCCCCGCACCAGGAACACCACGGTCACCAGCAGGCCGAACAGCGCGAGCAGGGTGGTGCCCTCGGTGAAATCGCCCAGCTTGACGAAGGTCGCCTCGCTGGAGGTGACGATTCCCGCGTTCTTCAGCCCGAGAAACGCGACGAACATGCCGATGCCCGCGCCGACCGCCAGTTTCAGTTGCAGCGGGATGGCGTTGAGGATCTTCTCGCGAACCTTGGTGACGGCGAGCACGAAGAAGATGACGCCGGACAGGAAGGTCCCCGACAGCGCGACCTGCCACGGGATGCCCATGCCGAGCACCACCGAGAACGCGAAGAACGCGTTGAGTCCCATGCCCGGCGCGAGCGCGATCGGGTACCGCGCCCACAGTCCCATCACCAGGGTGCCGACGAGCGCGGCGACGGCGGTGGCGGTGAACACCGCCTGCATCGGGATTCCCTTGTCGCCCAGCGCGCCTTCGTCACCGAGGATCGCGGGATTGACCGCGAGGATGTACGACATGGCCAGGAACGTCACGGTGCCCGCCATCACTTCGCGACGCATCGTCGATCCGTTCTGACTGACGCCGAAGTACGCGTCGAAGCGACCCCGGGTCCGGGTCAGCAGGTCGGTGGCCATGGGTTCTCCAGTCCTGGCGGTCGAACAAGGGGATGCCCAGGCACGTTAGCCGACGATTCACTGAATCACGGTGCCGGTGCGAGCCGCTCCGCTCGAGGACACACGTGACGATGCTCACCCACGCGGCATCGCCGCCGACATCAGGCGCTCGGGGCGACCACCAGGCCGAGCTCGGCGTCGGAGGCGAGCAGGTCGTTGTGCGGCAGCACCCGAACGGTGTATCCGACGGCGCCGGATACCGGGAGCGGCGTCTGGACCTCGAAGAACTCCACGCCGGAATCGGATCCGACGTGCGTCATCGGGATGGTGGTGACGTCGGACAGCTCGTCGGTCGGCGAGACGCGGCCGAACACCGCCTGCACCACCACGTCCGACAGGTCCAACCCGCCCAGCTCGATGCGCGCGGTGAGCGACAGCGGCGCGCCGATGATCGGGGTGTCCGGCAGTCCGGCGCTGTCCACCTGGATCACCTTCACCGACGGCCACGCCGCCGCGACCCGGCCGCGGTACTCCGCGACCGCCCGCGCGCCCGAGAATTCGTCGGCCACCGCGCGCCGCGAGGCGCCCGCGGCCGGTCCGTAGTACTGCACGGCGTAGTCGCGCACCATGCGGGAGGCCAGCACCTTCGGGCCGAGGGTCTGCAAGGTGTGCCGGACCATCTCGACCCAGCGCACCGGCATGCCCGCGCCGTCGCGGTCGTAGAACCGCGGCGCGACGGTGCGCTCGAACAGGTCGTAGAGCGCGGCGGCCTCCAGATCGTCGCGGCGGTGTTCGTCGGCGACGCCGTCGGCGGTGGGTATCGCCCAGCCGTTCTCGCCGTCGTACATCTCGTCCCACCAGCCGTCGCGGATGGAGAGGTTGAGCCCGCCGTTGAGCGCGGACTTCATGCCCGAGGTGCCGCAGGCCTCCAGCGGGCGCAGCGGATTGTTCAGCCAGACATCGCAACCCCAGTACAGGTACCTGGCCATCGACATGTCGTAGTCGGGCAGGAAG
This sequence comes from Nocardia sp. bgisy118, assembly GCF_057708605.1. Lineage (NCBI taxonomy): Bacteria > Bacillati > Actinomycetota > Actinomycetes > Mycobacteriales > Nocardiaceae > Nocardia > Nocardia sp. bgisy118. Next base: position 128,001 of record NZ_JBYISM010000022.1, read on the forward strand.
ACGATGCGGTGGCGCACCTCGGGATCGTCGGCGAACCGGACGACCTGCTGGATGAGCGACTTGCCGCCGTCGTCGGCGGGGTGACTCTTGCCTGCGACGACCAACTGCATCGGCCGCTCGGGATGCAGCAGCAGGGCGCGCAGCCGCTCCGGATCGCGCAGCATCAGCGTGAGGCGCTTGTAGGTCGGGACGCGGCGGGCGAAACCGACGGTCAGCACGTCGGGATCGAAGACCTGGTCGATCCAGCCCAATTCGGCCGAGGCGGCGCCGCGTTGCAGCCAGGACGCGCGCATCCGGCGGCGCACCTCGGCGACCAGCGTGGCCCGCAGGGTGTTGCGGGTGGACCACAGTTCGCCCAGATCCACATCGCGCAGCCGTTCCCAGCCGCGCGCCTCCTCGACCAGCTCCGCGCCGATGAGTTCGCGCGCCTTGTCGAGCCATTCGCGCGCGGCCCAAGTCGGCGCGTGCACGCCGTTGGTGACCGAGCCGATCGGCACCTCCGCTGGATCGAAGCCGGGCCACAGCGGCGCGAACATGCCACGGCTCACCTCGCCGTGCAGCTGGGACACGCCGTTGGCGCGCTGGGCCAGCCGCAGGCCCATGTGCGCCATGTTGAACACCGACGGATCCGCCTCGCGACCGAGCGCGACGATGCGGTCCACGAAAAGGCCGGGCAGCATGGCGGATTCGGTTTCCCCGTGCCCGCCGCCGAAGTAGCGGCGCACCAGCGGCATCGGGAACCGGTCGATGCCCGCGGGCACCGGGGTGTGCGTGGTGAACACGGTCCCGGCCCGCACCGCCGCCAGCGCGGTGTCGAAATCGAGTCCGCCCGAGACGTATTCGCGGATTCGCTCGACGCCGAGGAAGCCCGCGTGACCTTCGTTCATGTGGAACACGTCGGGATCGGGCAGGCCCGTGGCCCTGGTGTAGGCGCGCACCGCGCGCACGCCGCCGATGCCCGCCAGGATCTCCTGCTTGATCCGGTGGTCCTGATCGCCGCCGTAGAGCCGGTCGGTGACGGCGCGCAACTCGGGATCGTTCTCGGCGATATCGGAATCCAGCAGCAGCAGCGGCACCCGCCCGACCTGCGCGATCCACACCCGCGCCCGCAGCACCCTGCCCTCCGGCATCGCCACACGCACGAGCACCGGCGAGCTGGATCCATGGCGGCGCTCCCGGGGCCCTGCGTGGTCACGCGAGCTACCGCCTTCGGGCCCGTCGCTCGCGCCGCAGTCGCTGGTCAGCAAGCGCAGAGGCAGGCCCTGCGGGTCGAGCGCGGGATAGTGCTCGATCTGCCAGCCGTCCGAGGACAGCGACTGCCGGAAGTATCCGGACCGATACAGCAGGCCGACGCCGATCAGCGGCAGTCCCAGATCCGAGGCAGCCTTGAGGTGATCGCCCGCCAGGATGCCGAGTCCGCCGGAGTAGTTGGGCAGCACCTCGGTGACGCCGAACTCCATCGAGAAGTAGGCGATGCCGCGCACGCCCTCCTCGCCGTTCTGGCGCTGGAACCAGCCGGGGCCGGCGAGATAGTCGCGCAGATTCGCCGCGGCCGCGTCGACCCGGCCCGCGTAGTCCGCGTCGGCGGCCAGCTCGTCGAGCCGGGCGGCGGGCACCTCACCGAGCATCCGCACGGGGTCGTGCCCGACCTCGCGCCACAGCTCGGGGTCGAGATCCCGGAACAGATCCTGCGTCGGCCAGTGCCATGACCAGCGCAGATTCGTGGAGAGTTCGCCCAGGGCCGCGAGACGCTCGGGCAGATGGGCACGGACGGTGAATCGACGCAATGCCTTCACTCCGCGAACCCTACCGAACGCCGTGCCCCTCGGCCGCCCCGACGATACGAGTCACTGATCGGCGAACTTCTCGGCGGTGTATTCCGCGCTGAACTGATCGGCGTACTCCGCGCTCGGCGGAACCTCGGTGATCACGTCGACGAGCACGCCGCTGGGGTCGGCGACGATGAAGTGACGCTGGCCGAAGTCCTCGGTCCTGATCTCCAGTTCGGCGGGGAGTCCGCCCCGCACGACAAGGCGCTCCCATTCCGCGTCGACGTCGTCGACTTCGAAGTTCAGCAGCAGACCCTGCACCGGCTTGCGGTAGGCCTCCGGCACCGTCGGGTGCGTGTAGTCGAGCAGCGCCAGCTCGTATTCGGGCTCGCCGGCCGCGCCGCGACGGCGCAGGGAGATGTACCAGTCCGCCTCGAAGGTGATCTCGAAGCCCAGCCACTCGGTATAGAAGTCGCGCGATTGCGCGAGCCGGGTGGCGCCGATGACGGGATAGAAGCTGCCGAGTTTCATGAGCGACCTTTCACGTACCGATGGTATGTGAAGTACAGTATTTCGCATACCGATGGAATGTCAATGGGAAGGTCGACGATGCCGAGCACCCTGCGCACCCAGCAGCGCGAAGCGACCCGCCGCGCACTGCTGCGCGAGAGCAGACGCCTGTTCGCCGCGAAAAGCTATGGAGCCGTTGGTCTCTCGGAGATCGTCGCGGCGACCGGAGTGACCAAGGGCGCGCTCTACCACAATTTCGCGGGCAAGACCGAGCTGTTCCGCGCCGTGCTGGAACAGGTGCAGCAGGAGGTCGGCGAACGGGTCGCGGCGGCCGCCGATCCCGCTGCCGACGCCTGGACCCAGCTGGTCGCCGGATGCGAGGCGTTCCTCGCCACCTGCACCGATCCCGAGATCCAGCGCATCATGCTGATCGACGGCCCCGCCGTGCTCGGCTGGCACGAGTGGCGGGGCATGGACGAGGCCAACTCCGCCCGCCACCTCGGTGAGGCCCTGCGCCTGCTGATCGACACGGGCGTGCTGGCGCCACAGCCCATCGCCCCGCTGACCCATCTGCTGTCCGGTGCGATGAACGAAGCCGCGCTGTGGCTGACCACAACGTCCGAGCCCGACGCGCTCGACCAGACCACCGCGGCCCTGCGCAGGCTGCTCGAGGCCCTGCGCGACGATCCCGCCCGCTGATCCGCGACCACGATTCCGCTGGCCGGACCGCGCCGCTCGTGACAGCATCTGCTGATGCCGCACTGGGTCGACGTGCTTCCCGAATTCCTGCTGGCCTGCCTCGCGCTCGCCGCGCTGCCCGGCCCGGCGACGGCGCTGTTCTTACAGCGGTCGGTACGCGACGGCCGCCGGGCCGGCCTCGCCGCGGTGGCAGGCAACGAGATCGGCGTGTTCGGCTGGACCCTGGCGGGCGGGGCCGGACTCTCCGTCCTGCTGGTCGCGAACTCCGTGCTGAACACCGCGGTGCACGTGCTCGGCGCGGCGGTGCTGATCTGGCTCGGCGTGCAGGCCTGGCGCGGCGCGGGCCGCGACGACGCGTTCGGCTCGACCATGACGGCACTGCTGCCCGCGGGACGCACCCCCGCCTCGGCATTCCGCGCCGCGTTGCTCTCGATCGCCGCGAATCCCAAGGCCGCGGTGTTCGGCCTGACGATCCTGCCGCAGTTCCTGCCGAGCAGCGGGCCGGTGCTGCCGACGGTGCTGATCCTCGCCGCGATCCAGCTGGTGATCGACACCACGTGGTGCGTCGGCGTGGTGCTCGCCGCCGACCGGGCGGGCGGCTTGCTGCGCCGCGCGCGCATCCGGCAGCGGGTGGAGCGGGCGCTCGGCGCCGTGCTGGTGGCGCTCGGCCTCGGCCTGGCCGCCGATGCCCGCTGAATCGGCGCCATGGTTACGGCACCGGGTAGGTTGGTCCACGTGACCGGCCGCATCGCCATCGATGACACCGCCCCGTCCATCCCCGGCGGCCGCCCGGCCAAGGCCGTGGTGGGCGAGGTGTTCCCGGTGCGCGCCGTGGTGTGGCGCGAGGGACACGACGCGGTCGCCGCCACGCTCACGGTGCGCGCTCCCGGAGCAGCCCGGGCCACCCGAATCCGGATGACCCCGGACTTCGAGCCCGACGTCTTCAACGCCACCTTCGTCCCGAACCTGCCCGGCGCGTGGACTTTCCGCGTCGAGGGCTGGAGCGATCCCATCGCGACCTGGCGGCACGCGGTCGAGGTCAAGCTCGCGGTCGGGCAGAGCGCCGTCGATCTGGCCAACGACCTCGAACTCGGCGCACGGCTGTTCGAGCGGGCCGCGCAGGCGCTACCGAAAGCCAAGTTCGAGAAACTGCGCGCGGTGGCGGCGGCATTGCGCAGCGACGAGCAACTGCCAGCCAGAGTCGCGCCCGCGTTCGCCGAGGAGGTCGCCGAAATCCTGCACGCCACACCGCTGCGCGACCTGGTGGCCCGTGGCCCGCAGCACACCGTGCAGGTCGAGCGGCACCGCGCGCTGTACGGCTCGTGGTACGAGTTCTTTCCGCGCTCCACCGGCGGCTGGGACGCCGAAGGCAAGCCCGTGCACGGCACCTTCGCGACCGCGACCAAGGAACTCTCCCGGATAGCGGGCATGGGCTTCGACGTGGTGTACCTGCCGCCGATCCACCCGATCGGCGAGGTGAACCGCAAGGGCCGCAACAACGCGCTGACCGCCGACCCCGGCGATGTCGGCTCCCCGTGGGCGATCGGTTCGAAGGACGGCGGACACGACGCCGTGCACCCGGCGCTCGGCACCGAGGCGGATTTCGTCGAATTCGTCACCGCCGCCGGGCAACTCGGCCTCGAGGTCGCCCTCGACCTGGCGCTGCAATGCGCGCCGGACCACCCCTGGGTCGCCGCCCATCCGGAGTGGTTCACCACGCTGCCCGACGGCACCATCGCCTTCGCCGAGAACCCGCCGAAGAAGTACCAGGACATCTACCCGGTCAACTTCGACAACGACGCCGACGGGCTCTACGCGGAGGTGCTGCGCGTCGTGCGGCACTGGATCGGCCTGGGCGTCAAGATCTTCCGCGTCGACAACCCGCACACCAAGCCCGCCGACTTCTGGGAGTGGCTGATCGGCACCGTGCGGCGCACCGATCCGGACGTGATCTTCCTGTCCGAGGCGTTCACCCGCCCGGCCCGCCTCTACGGCCTCGCCCGGCGCGGATTCAGCCAGTCCTACACGTATTTCACGTGGCGGGTGGCGAAGTGGGAGCTCACCGAATTCGGCAACGAGCTGGCCGCCAAGTCCGACGAGGCCCGCCCCAACCTCTTCGTCAACACCCCCGACATCCTGCACGAGAGCCTCCAGCACGGCGGGCCAGGCATGTTCGCCATCCGCGCCGTTCTCGCAGCTACCCTGGCGCCGACCTGGGGCGTGTACTCCGGTTTCGAACTGTTCGAGCACCAAGCGGTGCGTCCGGGCAGCGAGGAGTACCTGGACTCGGAGAAATACGAGCTTCGCCCGCGCCCGTTCGCCGAGGCGCTGGCCCGCGGTGAATCGCTGGAGCCGTGGCTGACCAGGCTCAACGAGATCCGCCGCGCCCACCCGGCGCTACAACAGCTGCGCTGCCTGCACTTCCACCACATCGACAACGACGCGCTCCTCGCGTACTCCAAGTTCGATCCGACCAGCGGCGACGCGGTACTCGTGGTGGTCAACCTGAACCCCTACGGCGCCGAGCAGGGCTTCATCTCGCTCGATCTCCCCGCCCTCGGCCGCGAATGGCACGACCATCCGGTGGTCGTCGACGAGGTGAGCGGCGAGGAATACCACTGGGCGCAGACGAATTACGTGCGCCTCGATCCAGCCAAGGCGGTCGCGCACATCATCGCCTTGCCGCCGGTGCCCGCCCCCGCGCGACTGGAGCTGGCCTACCGGCGGTCGTTCCGATGACCCGCGTGGCCACCATCAACCGCCGCGATCTGATGTTGCTCGCGGCGGGCACCCATCCCGATCCGCACACCGTCCTCGGCGCTCATCCGCACCCGGACGGGACGGTCGTGCGGGTGCTGCGCCCGCACGCGGACACGGTCGCGGTCCGCGTCGGCGGCGTCGACCACGCGCTGAAACCGTTGGGGTACGGGATCTTCGCGGCGGTGCTGCCGTACCCGGATCTGATGGACTACCGCGTCGTCACGACCTACCCCGGCGGACCGACCGTCGTCGCCGCGGACGGCTATCGCTTCCTGCCCACGGTCGGCGAACTCGACCTGCACCTGATCGGCGAGGGCCGCCACGAGCGACTGTGGGATGTGCTCGGCGCCCACCCGCGCCGCTACACCACGCTGGACGGCGCGGTCGAGGGCGTCTCGTTCGCGGTCTGGGCGCCGAATGCCCGCGGCGTCACCGTGATCGGCGATTTCGACGGCTGGAGCGGCAACACCGCGCCGATGCGCGCGCTCGGCACGTCGGGTGTCTGGGAGGTCTTCGTCCCCGGCGTCGGCGTCGGCGAGAAGTACAAATACCGGGTGCACGGCGCCGACGGACGCACGGTCGACCACGCCGACCCGCTCGCCTTCGCCACCGAACACCCGCCTGCGACCGCCTCGGTCGTCACCGAGAGCAAGTACACCTGGCACGACGCGGACTGGCTCGAACGGCGCGCGGCGACCGATCCCAACCGGGCTCCGATGAGCGTCTACGAGGTGCACCTCGGGTCGTGGCGGCCCGGCCTCGGCTATCGCGAATTGGCCGTGCAGCTGGCCGATTACGTGCGGGCCGCGGGCTTCACCCACGTCGAACTGCTGCCCATCGCCGAGCACCCGTTCGGCGGCTCCTGGGGCTATCAGGTCACCTCCTACTACGCCCCGACGGCGCGCTTCGGCTCCCCCGACGACTTCCGCGCCTTCGTCGACCACCTGCACGGCGCGGGCATCGGCGTGCTGCTCGACTGGGTGCCCGCCCACTTCCCGCGCGACGAATGGGCGCTGGCCCGCTTCGACGGCACTCCGCTCTACGAGCACGCCGACCCGCGCCGCGGCGAGCAACTCGACTGGGGCACCTACATTTTCGACTTCGGCAGGCACGAGGTGCGCAACTTCCTCGTCGCCAACGCGCGCTACTGGATCGAGGAATTCCACATCGACGGCCTGCGCGTCGACGCGGTCGCCTCCATGCTCTATCTGGATTACTCACGCCGGGAAGGCGATTGGGAGCCGAACGTGCACGGTGGCAGGGAGAACCTGGAAGCCGTCGACTTCCTGCAAGACCTCAACGACACCGTGCACCGCCACCACCCCGGCGTGATCACCGTCGCCGAGGAATCCACCACCTGGCCCGGCGTCACGCGCGGCACCGACGTGGGCGGCCTCGGTTTCACCATGAAGTGGAACATGGGCTGGATGCACGACACCCTCGGCTTCCTGCGCCGGGACCCGATCCACCGCTCCTGGCACCACAACGAGATCACCTTCTCGCTGATGTACGCCTGGAGCGAGAACTACGTGCTGCCGATCAGCCACGACGAGGTCGTGCACGGCAAGGGCACACTGTGGACGCGGATGCCGGGCGACGATTTCGCCAAGGCGGCGGGCGTGCGTGCGCTGCTGGCCTACATGTGGGCCCATCCCGGTAAGCAGCTGTTGTTCATGGGCCAGGATTTCGGTCAGTTCCGCGAGTGGTCGCACGATCGCGGCCTGGACTGGGCGGAGCTGGACAATCCGCTGCACTCCGGCATCGCCGCGGCCGTCCGCGACCTCAACTCGGCCTACCGCGCCCACCCGGCGTTCTGGAGCCAGGACACCACCCCGGGCGGCTACTCCTGGCTGGAGGCCGACGACCGCGACCACAACGTGCTGGCGTTCCTGCGCTACGGCGCGGACGGATCGGTGGTCGCCTGCGTGTACAACTTCTCCGGCTCGGTGCACGGCGAATACCGGGTCGGGCTGCCCATCGCGGGCGAGTGGACCGAGATCCTCAACACCGACGCGGCGGAGTACGGCGGCTCCGGCGTCGGGAATTTCGGCGCGGTGAAGACCGAGGAGATCCCCTGGCACGGCCGGCCGTTCTCGGCGACCGTCGCGCTCGCGTCGAACAGCGCGGTGTGGTTGGCGGGGCCACCTGCCTGATCGACCGCCCGCCTGAACGGCCCGCCCGAGTGACGGCCGCCCTGATCGGTCGGCCGGATCAGCCTGGCTGTTCGATCGGCAGGGCTCAACGCGAAGACGCCCGGGGCGCAATCGCTCCGGGCGTCTGGAGGTGTCGGTGAACTGGGCGCTCGGGCGTCGGCGGATCCGGCAGGGCGCATTCGTCGCGACCGCGTGAATCGGTCCCCAATCGGTCGCGATCAGTACAGCGCCGCGGCGAGCTTCCGCCGGGCCGCGACCACGAAGGGCTCCGCCTGATCGAACAGCTCGAACAGTTCGAGCAGGCGGGTGCGCGCCTTGGTGCGGTCGTCGCCCGCGGTGCGCTTGACGACGGCGATCAGCCGGTCGAACGCCGCTTCCGGTTGCTGGTTGAGCAGTTCCAGGTCGGCGGCGTCGATGGCGGCGTCGACATTCGCCGGGTCCTGGTCGGCGGTCGCGAGCGCCGAATCGGGCACCTGCTGGGCCCTGGCCAGGAAACGCAGCTGCCGCAGCGCGCCCTTGGCCTCCTCGTTGTTCGGCTCCGCGGCCAGGATCGCCTCGTAGGCGGCCTCGGCGCCCGCCAGGTCACCGCGCTCGAGCGCGTCCTCGGCGGCGGCGAAGCGCGGGTCCTCCGCGGGCTGCTGCTCGGCCGCGCCGCCCTCGAGCTTGCCCGCGACCGCGTCGACCACCGCGTCGAGCCACTGCCGGACCTGCGGCTCGGGTTGCGCGCCCTCGAAATCGGCCAGCGGCTGCCCGGCGGCGATGGCGATCACCGTCGGGATGCCCTGCACCCGCAGTGCCTGCGCGATGCGCATGTTGGCCTCGGCCTCGACGGTGGCCAGCTCCCACGCTCCGCCGTCGGCCGCGACCAGCCGCTCCAGGGTCTTGACCAGCTCGACGCTGCCCGGGCTGCGCTGCGAGTACAGCGCGACGACCACCGGAACCTGCATCGACCTGCGCAGCACCTTGGTCTCGAAGTCCGCCTCGCCGACCGCGTAGTCGCCACCGGCAACACCGGCCGCACCGGCGGGCGGCTGCTTCAGGCTGGACAGATCCACCGCTCCGGACATGGCGGCGGCAACGGCGGGCGAGGGGCGGCGTGCGGCAGGTCGAGTCACGGTTTCCAGTTTGTCACGACGGGACGCGAACGGCTTCCGCGGCGGGGGTCGCGTCGGCGTTGCTCAGCTCGCCCAGCTTGCCGGTGCGCACGGCCCAGACCTCGAAGACCACCGTGAAGAACGGCGGAATGCTGGAGAGCAGCGCGAGGACGAGGGTCTTCCAGTTCCAGTTCAGCTCACGCGCGGCGAGCAGCGAGGTCAGCACGAACAGGATGAAGATGGCGCCGTGCACCGGGCCGAAGATCTTCACACCCACCTCGTTGCCGGGATCGGGGAGGTACTTGAAGCCCATTCCCACCAGCAGACCCAGCCACGACAGTGCCTCGAGTACCGCAAAGAATCGGAATCTACCGGCGACGCTGCGCAGATCGAAGAAACCCATGCGCCCCATTGTGCCGCATGCACTACGACGGGTCGTAGTTGAACACGTCACATCGATGTCCCCGGTGGGGATGCGCCGAGCGCCGCGTCCGGCGTGGAAGCCACCGGACGCGACGCTCGTGCGAATCAGATCTCGGCGAACTAGACCTTGATGATCAGCGCGTCACCCTGACCGCCGCCACCGCACAGCGCGGCCGCGCCGACGCCGCCGCCGCGGCGCTTCAGCTCCAGGGCCAAGTGCAGCACGATCCTGGCGCCCGACATGCCGAGCGGGTGGCCGATGGCGATGGCGCCGCCGTTGACGTTCACCTTCTCGGTGTCGATACCCAGCTTGCGGGCCGACGCGATGCCGACCGCGGCGAACGCCTCGTTGATCTCGACCAGGTCCAGCTCGGCGGGCGAGATGCCCTCGCGCGCACAGGCCTTCGCGATGGCGTTGGCGGGCTGGTCCTGCAGGGTGGAGTCCGGACCGGCCACGACGCCCGCGGCGCCGATCTCGGCGATCCAGCTCAGACCGAGCTGCTGCGCCTTCTCCTTGCTCATCACGACCACCGCGGCCGCGCCGTCGGAGATCTGCGAGGCGGTGCCCGCGGTGATGGTGCCGTCCTTGCGGAAGGCCGGGCGCAGCTTGCCCAGCGACTCCGCGGTGGTGTCGGCGCGGATGCCCTCATCGGCGCTGACCAGCACCGGATCGCCCTTGCGCTGCGGCACCGCGACCGGGACGACCTCCTCCTCGAAGAGACCGTTCTTCCACGCCGCCGCCGCGCGCTGGTGCGAGGCCGCCGCGAACGCGTCCTGGTCCTCGCGGCTGATGCTGTCGGTGTCGTTGCGCTGCTCGGTGAGCGCGCCCATGGCCTGGTCGGTGAAGATGTCGTGCAGGCCGTCGAAGGCCATGTGGTCGCGCAGCGTCACATCGCCGTACTTGAAGCCCTCCCTGCTCTTTTCGAGCAGGTGCGGCGCCTGGCTCATGGACTCCTGGCCACCGGCGACGACGATCTCGTACTCGCCGGCGCGGATCAGCTGGTCGGCGAGCGCGATCGCGTTGATGCCGGACAGGCAGACCTTGTTCAGGGTCAGGGCGGGCACGTCCATCGGGATGCCCGCGGCCACCGCCGCCTGCCGGGCCGGGATCTGGCCCGCGCCCGCGGTGAGCACCTGGCCCATGATCACGTAGTCGACCTGCTCGGGCGCGACGCCGCCCTTCTCCAGCGCGGCCTTGATCGCGAAACCGCCGAGATCGGACCCGGTGAAGTCCTTCAGACCGCCGAGCAGCCTGCCGACCGGGGTGCGCGCACCGGAGACGATGACGGTTGTGGTCACGACGAGCCTCGCATTCGTTGGTGGAACCACGCGCCATCGTGCGGGCGACGGCGCGGTGTCAAGAGTTGTACTCAACGGTAGCGTGCCCGTCCTCTGCGGCTCCGCCCAGGTTGGCGCTACCGTCGAAGTCGTGAGCAACGCAAATCAGACCTCCGAACTCATTCCGGGCGACTACGTGGTCGCGATCGACCACGTCGGCATCGCGGTCCCGGACCTGGACACCGCAATCGCCTGGTACGCCGAGAATCTCGGCATGATCGAGACCCACCGCGAGGTCAACGAGAGCCAGGGCGTGCACGAGGCCATGCTGTCGCTGCCCGGTGCGCCGGACGGCGCGACTGCTCTGCAGTTGCTGGCGCCCCTCAACGCGGACTCGACCATCGCCAAGTTCATCGATCGCAGCGGACCGGGCCTTCAGCAGCTCGCCTACCGCGTCACCGACATCGAGGCCGTCTCCACTCATCTGCGCGATCGCGGCCTGCGTTTGCTGTACGACGCTCCCCGGCACGGAACCGCCGATTCCCGCATCAATTTCATCCACCCGAAGGATGCTGGCGGTGTGCTGATCGAGTTGGTCGAGCCGAACCCGAATGTTACGCACTAGTATCAAGATCGGGGCCGAAAAACTCGTCCAGATCACATTCGCGGTCGAGTCACCATCGGCCCTCCATAGGCTGTAGTTTGTGTGCCATGTCGTCACCCGAGTCCGATCGCAATCGCTTCGTTGCACTGCCCTTCACCGTTGTGCGCAAGGGTTATGCGCAAGACGAGGTGCGTAACTATTTCGACCGCTTCGATGCCGAGCTGAGGGTCACCGCCACCGATCGCGATGCCGCTGCGGCGCAAGCCCGTAACCTCGCGAGCCAGTTGGAGGACGCGCGGGACGAGATCGACGAGCTCCGCAAGGAGGTCGACCGACTCTCGGTGCCGCCGACCACTGCCGAAGGCATGTCCGACCGCATCTCCCGCATGCTGCGGCTGGCCTCCGACGAGGCCTCCGAGGTCCGGGCTCTCGCCCAGGCCGAGGCCGCGGAAATGGTGTCGATCGCGGAGCAGCAGGCGACCGAGATGCGCGGCAAATACGAGTCGCTGCTCGCGGAGACCAAGGAGAAGCGCGAGGCGCTCGACATCGAGTTCGAGCAGACCCTGGCGAATGCACGCACCGAGTCGGCGAAGATCATCGAAGCCGCTCAAGCCGAGGTCGAGCGCCTCGGCAAGGAAGCCGAAGCCAAGCGCAAGGCGACCCAGCAGGACTTCGAGGTCACCATGGCCGAGCGTCGCACCAAGCTGACCCGCGCCATGGAGGAGCTGGAAGCCACCAGCCGCGCCGAGGCCGCCCAGCGGATCAAGGACGCGACCGACGAGGCCAACCGTCTCATCACCTCCGCCACCCAGACCTCCGAGCGCAAGATCGCGCACGCCAAGGAACTGGCCGAGGAGATGCGCGTGCTGCGCGGCCGGGTGCTCGCCCAGCTGCTCGGTATCCGCGGTCAGCTCGACTCGGTGCCCGCGATGCTCGCGGCCGTCAACCGGGAAAGCGAACTGCTGGACGGTGTTCCGGAGCAGCGCAAGTCGATCGGCGGCAGCACCAAGTCGGTCGGTTCCCGCACCACCAAGGCGATCCCCGAGGTCGCCGGCGAAGACGAGGACTACGACCTCGAAGAGCGTGAGAACGCCGACATCGCGAACTGACGTCGGCTGAGGCGACGACGCGGTACCAGAACAGAATTCACCCGAAGGCCGCTCCCGTCAGGGAGCGGCCTTCTTAGTTGTGCGAGGTTGCCGGCGGTCGCGCGGACTCGGCGACAAGGGCTCTACGACGTGCGCCGCTCAGGACCAGCGACGGGTGATGCGGCGCGTCCGGCGACCGTTCCAGCAGCCGCGGTGCCAATGCCTGCGGTCGTCCTCGCCGCCGTCGGCGGCCCAAGCGACGATGTGGGCGACGCCGGGCGGAATCTCGTGATCGCATCCCGGGCAGCGGTAGGTCTTCGTGGCGCGGGTGCCGGGAATGGTGCGGACGACGTAGACGTCGTCGTCCGGACCGCGCTCGGTGCGGCCGAACACGTCGCCGAGCGGCGCGACGTCGGACCCGGCCTGATTGCGGGCGCGCGGTTTCCGACGAGGCATGCCGACAAGCCTAATAGGCGCTGCCGGCCGGACGCCCCCGCACCTCTGCCCCGCCTCGCGGGCCCGGAGCCCGTCGGCTCACACGGCGATGGCCGCACGCACCAGGTTGTGGTCCGACAGGCCATCGGCGCTCTCCACCGCTGCCTCGCGCGCCTCCACGCCGTACGTGACCACGTGGTCGATGAACTGGGACTTGGCGCCTGCGGTCCGCGGGCGGGTTGGCAGCGCGTCGGTGGGCAGCGCCGCCACGGTGAAGCCGGGGCCGAGCTCCTCGGCCACGACCACACGGTCGGCATTGAAGTCACCGAGCAGCACGGCGGGACGCGCAGGGTCGGACAGCGCCAAGCCCGCCAGCGTCGACAGCTGCCGCCCACGCCGATCGTCTCCGGTGACGTGCGTGGCGATCACCGTCAGCCCGGACGTCACCACCGCCAACGCACCCTTGCCAGGATCGTCGCCGAAGGCCGCCGCGAACACCTTCCGCCCTGGATCGTCGACCACAAGCACCAGATACTCGTCCCGCTCCCGGAGCGCCGTCGGCACGCGCTTCGACCGCGGCACCCGGGGATAGCGCAGCGTGTGGATCGTGCGGTCGGGCAGCGCGTCGCGCAGCGCCGCCACCAGATCACCGCTGACCTCTTGCAGCGCGATGATCTGTTCCGGACGCTTCGACACCCGCGCTGCGATGGCGTCGATCCGCTCGGCTTCCATGGGCCACTTGGACGCGACGTCCTCGTACCAGTTCTCGGCGTGCACGCGGTGCAGCACGTTCCAGGTCGCGACGGTGATCATGTCTCTGCGTTTCCGGGTCAGAAGAGGCGGAATTCGTTGCTCTCCGTGCCGCGCAGGGCATCGTAATCGAGTGTGAGGCAACGGATGCCGCGGTCCTCGGCGAGCGTACGCGCCTGCGGCTTGATCTGCTGGGCGGCGAACACTCCGGCCACCGGGGCGAGCAACGGGTCGCGGTTCAGCAGTTCGAGGTAGCGGGTCAGCTGTTCCACGCCGTCGATCTCGCCGCGCCGCTTGATCTCCACCGCCACGGTCGCGCCGTCGGCGTCCCGGCAGAGCAGGTCCACCGGTCCGATGGCGGTCATGTACTCACGCCGGACGAGCGTGTAGCCGGGCCCGAGGGTCTGCACGTGTTCGGCGAGCAACTCTTGAAGATGAGCTTCCACACCGTCTTTCACCAAGCCCGGGTCGACGCCGAGCTCGTGCGAGGAGTCGTGCTCCACATCTTCGATGGTGATGCGTAGTTCCTCGCCCGCCTTGTTCGTCACCACCCACAGCGCCTTCGCGCCCTCGGGCAGTTCCGCGGCGGCCGCATCGCGCTCTTCCAGCCAGCACGGCGGGCTCATCCAGTTGAGCGGCTTGTACGAGCCACCATCGGAGTGGACGAGCACCGAGCCGTCGGCCTTGATCAACAGCAGCCTGCGGGCCATCGGAAGGTGAGCGGTCAAACGACCGACGTAATCGACCTGGCAACGAGCAATCACGAGGCGCACCGGTCGAGTCTAGGCCCTGGACCACAACTGCCCTGACCCGCCCGACCTTCTCAGCCCAGCGGGACGAAGCAGTACGTCGCGCGCTCGGCTTCGTCGACGTAGTGAAGGTGATCGACAAAGATGAAGCTGATCTGCGCCGCGTAGTCGTCGGGCGCCGCCGTATTGCACATCTGGGTGTCCATCACGCCGGGCACTTTGCGGTCGAGCCGTCCTGCAGCATCGCGACGACACGTCGCGTCGTATCGGTAGCCGCCGCCGGCGTCGGTGTAGCAGTTCCCCACAATCAGATTCGGCTGCGCGCACGAGTGCGCGACGGCGTACTCACCGAAGTTGTACCCCTGGGTGATGAACAGCACCTCTTTGTCTTTGCAGTCGACCTCGATGTCGGTGTCGGTCACGATCGCCGCTCGGGTGACCTTCCTCGTTGCCTCCGGATCCGTGCAGTCGCGCACCGGAAGGAGTTCGTGCAGTGGAAAACTCGTCTCCTCCACGTCGGTGCAGCTGCCGACGGCGGGAATCTGCATCGGTTCCGAATCCGCGGCCGTCTCGAACACACCGGCTCGCAACAGCACGACCGTCGTGACACCACCCAGCAAGACGAGCACGCCCAAGATAGAGAAAGCCACTACGAGCCCGGAGCGCCGACGTCTCGGCGGCGGATAGCCCGGCGCCGGAGAGCCCTGTGGAAACCCCTGTGGCGGAAAACCGGGCGCCTGGTGGTATCCGGGATTCTGGTAGCCGGGAGGCGGCGGATACGAACCGGGCACCTGCGCCTGTTCAGGCTTGACGAAGCCACCGTCGTAGTTCAATTCTCTTCCCCCACTTGCGAATACGGCCCAGTCCGTGTGGTAGGGGTCTAGCCCGGAAACGTCGAAAGCCCCCGACCGTA